>NZ_JBWKNG010000031.1:0-65349 GCF_059415465.1 Pseudomonas sp. GW821-FHT10C09 | reverse complement strand
AGATGTCGTTGCCCTTGCCGCCACTCATGGTGTCCAGGCCCGCGCGACCGTTGAGTTCGTTGTCGCCGTCGTTGCCGATTAACACATTGTTCCGGGCGTTGCCGATGCCGTTGAGGTTGTCGGTGCCGGTGAGGGTCAGGTTTTCCAGGTTGGCACTCAGGGTGTAAGTGACCGAGGCGAAAACGCTGTCGATCTCGAAATTTACTTCACTGGTTTCGCTGATGACATCGCCGACGTTGTCGACGATGTAGGTGTCGTCGCCGCGACCACCCGCCATGAAGTCGGCACCCGCGCCACCGTCCAGGACGTTGTCGTCGTTGTTGCCGGTGAGCCGGTTGTTCAGGGCGTTGCCTGTGCCGTTGAGGTCACCGAAACCCAGCAGGTTCAGGTTTTCAACGTTGGCACCCAGGGTGTAGCTGAGCGTGGAGTTGACGGTGTCGATTTCCGAGGTCGAAGTGCCGCGCTCGATCACCACGTCACCGACGTTGTCGACGTAGTAGGTGTCGTTGCCGGCGCCGCCGTCCAGGGTGTCGGCTCCGGTACCACCGTCCAGGGTGTTGTTGTCAGCGTTACCGGTCAGGGCGTTGTTCAGGCTGTTGCCCGTCAGGTTGAATGATCCGCTGCCCTGCACAATGATGTTTTCGACGTTCTGCAGATTGCCGGTCAGGTCGACATAGTTGCCAAACAGCCTCGGGTCGCCGCCGTTGTAGCCAATGTAGAGCGTGTCGGTCCCCTCGTTCGCATTCTCCTGAACACGGGACAGTTCACCCGCCTGGTCGATACCGTAGTCATCGTTACCCTTGCCTCCGATCAGCGTGTCGAGTCCGGCGCCACCGTTGAGCTGGTTGTCGCCATCGTTGCCGATCAGCACGTTGTTCTGGGTGTTGCCGACGCCGTTGATGTTAGCGGTGCCGGTGAGGGTCAGGTTCTCCAGGTTGGCGCCGAGCACGTAGGTGACCGAGGAGCGCACGGTGTCGATTTCGCCGGCGACGTTGCTGGTTTCACTGACGACATCGCCGATGTTATCGACGACATAAGTATCGTTGCCTGTGCCGCCTGCCATGAAGTCGGCGCCCAGGCCGCCGTCTATCAGGTTGTCGCCACTGTTGCCGATCATCCCGTTGTTCAAGGCATTGCCGGTCACGCTGAACGCGCCGCTGCCCTGGATCAGGACGTCCTCGACGTTCTGCAGATTGCTCAGGCCGAGGTCGACCACATAATCCTGCGCGGTCGCATTGTAGGTGACGTACAGCGAGTCTTTGCCTTCGCCGGCGTTTTCCTGAACCAACGCCAGTTCACCGGACTGATCCAGGATGTAACCGTCATCACCCTTGCCGCCGATCATCGTGTCCAGACCACCGCCACCGCTCAACTGGTTGTCGGCATCGTTGCCCGTCAGCACGTTGTTCTGGCTGTTGCCGAACGCATTGATGGGGCCGGTGTTCGTGCCGACGAGTGTCAGGTTTTCCAGGTTTGCGCCCAGCGTGAATGTCACGGAGGAACGCACGGTGTCGATTTCACTGGCCAGGGTGCTGGTTTCCACCACCACGTCGCCGACATTGTCGACAAGGTAGGTGTCGTTACCCGTCCCGCCCGCCAGGTAGTCGCCGCCGGCGCCACCATCGAGGATGTTGTCGCCGGCATTCCCGGTGATCACGTTGTTCAGGATGTTGCCGGTGCCGTTGAGATTGGCGGTGCCCAGCAGTGTCAGGTATTCGACATTGGCGCCCAAGGTGTAGTCGATCGATGCGGCGACCGCGTCGATTTCCGAGGTGGAGGCGCCGCGCTCGATAACGACGTCACCGACGTTGTCAACGTAGTAGCTGTCGTTGCCAGCCCCACCGTCCATGATGTCGGCACCGGTCATGCCGTTGAGAATGTTCGCGCTCGCGTTACCGGTCAGGAGGTTGTTCAGGTCGTTACCGGTAAGGTCGACTTGAGCAGTGCCTACCAGTTGGCCGTTCTCGATATTGGTGCCCAGCGCATACCCGATGGAGCTCTGGACCAGGTCGATGCCTTCATTGGCGGCTTCGACCACCGAGTCCGCAACGTCGTCCACGACATAGGTGTCGTTACCGAGTCCGCCGATCATTGTGTCGGCACCAGCGCCCCCATCAAGGGTGTCGTTGCCCAGTCCACCGTCGAGCGTGTTGCTGTCGGCGTTGCCGATCAAGGTGTTGTTCAGGCTGTTGCCGGTGACGCTAAACGCCCCGGTGCCCAGCAATTGAACGTCCTCGATATTCTGCAGGTTGCTCAGCCCCAGATTGATGGCATGGTCTTGCGTCGTTGCGTTGTAGACAACGTACACGGTGTCCTTGCCTTCGTTGGCGCTTTCCTGGATCAGGGCCATTTCACCGACCTGGTCGACGTCATAGATATCGTTGCCCTTGCCGCCACTCATGGTGTCCAGGCCCGCGCGACCGTTGAGCTCGTTGTCGCCGTCGTTGCCGGTCAGCACGTTGTCCTGAGTGTTGCCGATGCCATAGATGTTGTTGGCGCCGGTCAGGGTGAGGTTTTCCAGGTTGGCACCGAGGGCGTAGTTGACCGAGGAACGCACGGTGTCGATTTCGCTGGCCAGGGTGCTGGTTTCGCTGATGACATCGCCGACGTTGTCGATGAAGTAGGTGTCGTTGCCGGCGCCACCAATCAGGGTGTCGGCGCCAGTATCGCCATCAAGCACGTTGTTGCCGGCGTTACCTGTGATCACGTTGTTCGAGGCGTTGCCGGTGCCGTTGAGGTTGCCGCTGGTGAGCAGCGTGAGGTTTTCCACGTTGGGGCTAAAGGTGAGGTTGTAGCTGACCGTGGAATAAACCGAGTCGATTTCCGTGGCGGACGTACCGGTTTCAACGACCACATCATTTTTATTGTCGACGTAGTAGGTATCGTTACCCGCGCCACCGTACATGGTGTCCGCGCCTTCGCGGCCATCCAGGACGTTGTCCAGGGCATTGCCTTTCAAAATGTCGTTGAACGTCGAGCCAATGGCGTTTTCGATCTTCGTACCGTAAGCAATCGCAAGACCGCTATTGAAGATGTAGGTGGTCCCGCTGGTGCTGTTTTCGAAATAGACACCGATGGAGCTGAACGCGCCCTCGTTCAAGTCGAGGTTGACCGAATTCAGCTGGTTGCTGGCGTCGATCGTATCGGTGCCATCGGAATCCCAGATGGTTTCGAATACCTTCTGGTAACTTTCCCAACGATAGACGTTGTCGCCGGATTGCCACTGGGTATTGGCCCCATACAGTGCCTGGATCGCGAGAATGTCCAGAAGCATCGGCGTTGTAGGCTGATACGAGTAGTTGTTGTTGTAACTCATCACGGTGAAGCGGACATCGTCCAGCGACGGGTCCAGGATCGTGGTGTTCAGCGAGTTGGGCGAGAAGGGGTGTTTAAGTCCGATGGCATGACCGATCTCGTGGATATAGGTCATGTAATCGTAGGAGCCATTGATAGGAAACTCATTGGCTGGCTCGCCGATCCAGACATCCCCGCCCTTGGGCGTATTGGACGGTGTGTAGGCCCAGGCAGCGGCCTGATCCTCCATCAGCGCATAGCCGCCAAAGCGTAAGTCACCGACGTTCGAAATATCGTCGGTGGTCTGTGTGAATTTGATATTGGCGACCGCACTCCAGGAGCTCAGCGCTCTGATAATGCCGCCACGCTGGTCCTGCGACAGCTCGTACATTGCCAGGTATTCATTGTCGGCACTGTAGTTGGTAGCAAAGTAGGAATTGCTGCCCGAGATGAAGCTGTAGCTCAGGTTCGTCGGTCCGCCAACGGTCCAGCTGGAACCTAGCCAGTAAGTTCCGGAGAGCAGACTGTCTACGGGTTTGACGCCAGTCAACGAAGAATAAAAGCTTAAGGTGGAACCAGTCGGAGTAGGCATGCGAAATTCCTGAGTGCGCTGCGGCCCTTCCTGGATGCGGCCGCTACAAAAGTACAATTCTGCACCAGAATCGGTGCAGTTGACATCATCTGGCCACTACTTTTCTTTTGCTGACGTCAAGTAATTGGCCTGGCGATCTGTATCGGCGAGTGGCGTAGAATCCTGAGCACCCTCATTGCCTTCTGTCTAATACAGGCCATCGATTTCCCATGACCGTTACAAGCCCCGCCCTGATCCGCGAAACCTTCCCCGTCGGTCCGTTGCAGTGCAACTGCACCATCATCGGCGATCCGATCAGCAAAAAAGCGATCGTCGTAGACCCGGGTGGCAATCATGAATTGATCCTGGCGCGCCTCAATGCCTTGGGCTTGAAGGTGGTCAGCATCATCCATACCCACGCGCACCTTGATCACTTCCTGGCCTCCGGTCAGTTGAAGGAGAAAACCGGCGCGACCTTGCACCTGCACAAGGAAGATCAGTTCCTCTGGGACAACCTGGAGATGCAATGCCAGATGTTCGGTGTGCCTTACACGCCGGTGCCATCGCCGGATCGTTGGCTGGCCGATGACGAAGAACTGGCCTGCGGTTGCGGTGTGGCGATCCACACGCCGGGGCATACGCCAGGTTCCATGAGCTTCTGGTTTTCAGAGGCTAAGCTGTTGATCGCCGGTGATACGCTGTTTCGGCGCGGGGTAGGGCGCACGGATTTGTGGGGCGGCGACCAGGCGACCATCGTGCGGTCGATCAAGCAGCGGCTGTATACCCTCGACGAAGAGGCGACCGTGGTCACCGGGCATGGTCCGGACACGCGTCTGGGTGATGAAATGCGCGAGAACCCGTTCGTGCGGGCCTGATTTGTAACACAGGGAATTTTTGACCGGCGCGACGATCCAACGCCCGCAAAGGTTCAATGCTTAAGTCCGTTGCACCACAGAATGCAAAAAGTAGGAGCTCTTAATGTTCACCATGCGTCCTTTGATTATTGTCGCTACCGCAGTGGCTTTGCTGTCGGGCTGTGCTTCGCCCAACCCTTACAACGGCCAGCCCCAGGGGCAGGCTGATACCGGCTCCGAAGGCATGAGCAAAACCGCTAAATACGGCGGTCTCGGTGCCTTGGCAGGTGCTTTGGCCGGTGCCGCGATCAATCACGATAACCGTGGCAAGGGTGCGCTGATCGGCGCAGCGGTGGTGGGTGCTTCTGCCGCCGGTTACGGTTACTACGCCGACCAGCAAGAGAAAAAACTGCGCGCCAGCATGGCCAACACCGGGGTTGAAGTGCAGCGCCAGGGCGACCAGATCAAGCTGATCATGCCAGGCAACATCACGTTTGCCACCGATTCGGCGAACATCGCCCCAAGCTTCTATCAGCCACTGAACAACCTGGCGGGCTCGCTCAAGGAGTTCAACCAGAACCAGATCGAAATCGTCGGCTACACCGACAGCACCGGTGCGCGTCAGCACAACATGGACCTGTCCCAGCGTCGTGCGCAGAGCGTGGCGACTTACCTGACGTCGCAAGGCGTGAGCGGTGCCAACCTCTCGGCTCGCGGTGCCGGCCCGGATAACCCGATTGCCAGCAACGGTGATACCAATGGTCGGGCACAGAACCGTCGCGTTGAAGTCAACTTGAAAGCGATTCCGGGTCAGCAGTATCCTCAGTAATACCCGTTTTACCTTTACCAACCTGACTGAACCCCAGGCGTAAAAAAAGAGCCCGCCCGATCCTCAACAGATCGGGTGGGCTTTTTTGTGTCCGCCGTTCTGACCTCTTCGCGAGCAGGCTCGCTCCCACAGGAGGAACGCGATCAACTGTGGGAGCGAGCCTGCTCGCGAAGGGGCCAGAACAGACACAAAACCTACAGCAACAAAAAAGCCCCCGGACAATCACTCGTCCGAGGGCTTTTATACTGCGCGAAACCTGATTACTTCTTCAGGCCGTAATGCTCATCGAGCATGCCCGGCGCGTTCGGGGATTTGGGTGCGTAGTCGCGAGGCGGCTCCTGGTTGCGCGGCGGCGTCAAGCGTTCACGTGGGGCCACTGCCGCATCGGCGTGCAGCGAGGCCAGCAGGCGTTGGCGAGTCTGCTCGTCCAGGGCCAGGCGGTTGGCGCCCTCGGCGAGGTGATCCTGCACTTCCTGATAGCTCTGAGTCAGCTTCTTGACCAGGGTGGCAGTGCTGTTGAAGTGGGTCACCACCTCATTCTGATAACTGTCGAAACGTTCCTGAATGTCGTCCAGCTGACGTTGCGTGCTGCTCGGCGCGGCATTCGGCACCAGGCGAGCGATCAGGAATCCAATGGCGACACCCACAACCAGGGCAAGAGTCGGTAACAACCAAACTAAGAGCGAGTGTTCCACGAGTCCTTCCTCTATAAACGGCTTTGCTTTACGTTAACGGCTCGAACCTGCGCTGTATACCGCGATTCACTCGCAATAGATTGGCACAGACAATTTGCTAGACGAGTCGACCCGATTCGAGGTCACGGAGTTCCTTCCTTGCTTATGCGCGAAACCCCTGTAGTGATTGATGGCCCGGTGGGTCAACTGGAAGCCCTTTATCTTGATAATGAGCAGCCGCGCGGCATTGCGCTGATCTGCCATCCGAACCCGGTGCAGGGCGGCACCATGCTCAACAAAGTGGTCTCGACCCTGCAGCGCACCGCGCGCGACGCCGGTTTGATTACGTTGCGGTTCAATTACCGTGGTGTGGGTGCCAGCGAAGGCACCCACGACATGGGTACCGGTGAAGTCGACGATGCTCAAGCCGCTGCCGAATGGTTGCGGGCCAGGCACCCGGACCTGCCATTGACCCTGTTCGGTTTCTCCTTCGGCGGGTTTGTTGCCGCCAGTCTCGGTGGACGCCTGGAAGCCAGCGGTGAACAGCTCAAGCATCTGTTCATGGTCGCGCCTGCGGTCATGCGCCTGGGCGATCAGGATCAACTGCCGCATCAGGGCCAGTTGACCCTGATCCAACCGGAAACCGACGAAGTGATCGACCCGCAAGCCGTCTACGACTGGTCCGAAAAACTCGAGCGTCCCCATGAGCTGCTGAAAGTGGCAGAATGCGGACACTTTTTTCATGGCAAGCTGACCGATCTCAAGGATCTGATCCTGCCGCGTCTTTCGAATTGATTGCAGTCTGACAAGCGATTACCCATGACGACTCGTACCCGTATCCTCACCGGCATCACCACCACCGGCACGCCGCACCTGGGCAACTACGCCGGCGCCATCCGCCCGGCGATCGTCGCCAGCCGTGACAGCAATGCCGATTCGTTCTACTTCCTGGCCGACTACCACGCCCTGATCAAATGCGATGACCCGCTGCGCATCCAGCGCTCGCGTCTGGAAATCGCCGCGACCTGGCTGGCCGGTGGCCTGGATGTGGACCGCGTGACGTTCTATCGCCAGTCCGACATCCCGGAAATCCCCGAGCTGACCTGGCTGCTGACCTGCGTTGCCGCCAAGGGCCTGCTCAACCGCGCCCATGCCTACAAGGCTTCGGTGGACAAGAACGTCGAGACCGGCGAAGACCCGGACGCCGGCATCACCATGGGCTTGTACAGCTACCCGGTGCTGATGGCCGCGGACATTCTGATGTTCAACGCGCACAAGGTGCCGGTCGGTCGTGACCAGATCCAGCACGTGGAAATGGCCCGCGACATCGGCCAACGCTTCAATCACCTGTTCGGTCAGGGCAAAGAATTCTTCACCATGCCTGAAGCGCTGATCGAAGAAAGCGTTGCCACGCTGCCAGGCCTCGACGGTCGCAAGATGTCGAAGAGCTACGACAACACCATCCCGTTGTTCAGCAGCGCCAAAGAGATGAAGGACGCCATTTCGCGGATCGTCACCGATTCGCGCGCGCCGGGCGAAGCCAAGGACCCGGACAATTCGCACTTGTTTACCTTGTTCCAGGCGTTTGCTACGCCGGCTCAGGCCGACGAATTCCGCAGCGAACTGTTGCAGGGTCTGGGTTGGGGTGAGGCGAAGAATCGTCTGTTCCAATTGCTGGACAGCGAACTGGGCGAATCCCGCGAGCGTTATCACCAGTTGATCGAACGCCCGGCGGACCTGGAAGACATGCTGCAAGTGGGTGCCAAAAAGGCCCGTGCAGTAGCGACGCCGTTCCTCAACGAATTGCGTGAAGCGGTCGGCCTGCGTTCTTTCGTGGCCCAGACTCAAGTCGCCGCCACCACCAAGAAAAAAGCCGCGAAAGCTGCACGTTTTGTCAGCTTCCGCGAAGACGACGGCAGTTTCCGCTTCCGTCTGCTAGCGGCCGATGGCGAGCAACTGCTGTTGTCGCGCAACTTCGCCGACGGCAAAACCGCAGGCCAAGTGACCAAGCAACTGCAAGCGGGCCAGCCTCTGGACGTGCGCAGCGAAGACCTGAGCTTTAGCGTCTGGCTGGAAGGCGAGTGCGTGGCAGACAGCCCGGCATTCGCCGACAGCGCCGCGCGTGACGTCGCCATCGACGCCCTGCGCGTTGCGTTGACGCCGGTTCAGGAATAAATCAGCGGCTCGACCCGACCAAGGGCCGATTGCCATTCCCCCGGGCCGTCGCTACAGTGACGGCCCGTTTTTGTTGCCTTGCTAACGAATTATGACGCCCCTAGAACGATATCAAGCTGATCTGAAGCGCCCGGAATTCTTCCATGACGCCGCGCAGGAAACTGCCGTGCGCCATTTGCAGCGCCTGTACGACGATCTGGTCGCGGCCTCGCAGAGCAAGCCGGGCCTGTTCGGCAAACTGTTTGGCAAGAAAGAGCAGGCGCCGGTGAAGGGCCTGTACTTCTGGGGCGGCGTGGGTCGCGGCAAGACTTACCTGGTCGACACCTTCTTCGAAGCGCTGCCGTTCAAGGAAAAGACCCGGACTCACTTCCACCGCTTCATGAAGCGCGTGCACGAAGAGATGAAGACCCTCGGCGGCGAGAAGAACCCGCTGACCATCATCGCCAAGCGTTTTTCCGACGAGTCGCGAGTGATCTGCTTCGATGAATTCTTCGTCTCCGACATCACCGACGCGATGATTCTCGGCACGCTGATGGAAGAGCTGTTCAAGAACGGCGTGACCCTGGTCGCGACCTCGAACATCGTGCCGGACGGCCTGTACAAGGACGGCCTGCAACGCGCGCGCTTCCTGCCAGCCATCGCACTGATCAAGCAGAACACCGACATCGTCAACGTCGACAGTGGCGTCGATTACCGTCTGCGTCACCTTGAGCAAGCGGAACTGTTCCACTTCCCACTGGACGAAGCCGCTCAGGAAAGCTTGCGCAAGAGCTTCCGTGCGCTGACGCCGGAATGCACGGCAGCGGTCGAGAACGACGTGCTGATGATTGAGAATCGCGCCATCCGTGCGGTACGTACGTGCGATGACGTGGCCTGGTTCGACTTCCGCGAACTGTGCGACGGCCCGCGCAGCCAGAACGATTACATCGAACTGGGCAAGATCTTCCACGCCGTGCTGCTCAGCGGTGTCGAGCAGATGAGCGTCACCACCGACGACATCGCCCGTCGCTTTATCAACATGGTCGACGAGTTCTACGACCGTAACGTCAAGCTGATCATTTCTGCCGAAGTCGAGCTCAAAGACCTCTACACCGGCGGTCGCCTTAACTTCGAGTTCCAGCGCACGCTCAGCCGTCTGCTGGAGATGCAGTCGCACGAATTCCTGTCCCGGGCGCATAAGCCGTAGGACGATTCGGAAACAAAAAAAAGGGCCTGCAAATGCAGGCCCTTTTTTATGCGCCTCTTTTGGCTCACCACAATCCCTGTGGGAGCGAGCCTGCTCGCGAAGGCAGAGTGTCAGGCGACATCAATGTTGACTGTGCCGGCCACTTCGCGAGCAGGCTCGCTCCCACAACTGGATTGTGATGGGATCTAAGGTTTAGGCAGCCTGCTGAAACTGCTGCCGATACTGGTTCGGCGACAACTCAGTGTGCTGGCGGAACAACCGAGCAAAGAAGCTCGCATCGTCGTAACCGACCTCATAACTGATGGTCTTGATGCTCTTGCGGCTGCCGGACAGCAGGCCTTTGGCGGTTTCGATGCGCAGGCGTTGCAGGTAATGCAGCGGCTTGTCGCCGGTCGCGGTCTGGAAGCGGCGCATGAAGTTGCGGATGCTCATGCCGTGCTCGCGGGCCACGTCTTCGAAGCGGAATTTATCGGCGAAGTGCTCTTCGAGCCAGTGCTGGATCTGCAGGATGATCACGTCCTGGTGCAGCTTCTGGCCGCCAAAACCGATCCGTCCCGGGGAATAGCTGCGCTGGACTTCGTAAAGGATATCCCGCGCCACGGCCTGCGAAACGTTGGCGCCGCAGAAGCGCTCGATCAGGTAGATGTAGAGGTCGCAGGCCGACGTGGTGCCGCCGGCGCAATACAGGTTGTCGGCGTCGGTCAGGTGCTTGTCCTGATTCAGCTGAACCTGCGGGTAGCGCTCGGCGAACGCGTTGAAGAAGCGCCAGTACGTGGTCGCTTCCTTGCCATTGAGCAGGCCGGCCTCGGCGAGCCAGAACACCCCGGTCGCCTCGCCACACAACACCGCACCGCGGGCATGTTGCTCGCGCAGCCACGGCAGTACCTGTGGGTAGCGTTGGCAGAGCGTCTCGAAGTCGTCCCAGAAGGCGGGGAGGATGATGATGTCGGCGTTTTCCAGGCCGCCGTCTACCGGGATGATCACATCGCTGAAGCTGTTCACCGGTTTGCCGTCGGGGCTGACCAGCCGGGTTTCAAACGCCGGCGTCAGGCCCTGGCCCAGCTGTTTTCCATAGCGCAGGCTGGCCAGATGGAAAAAATCTTTGGCTTGCAGGAGGGTGGAAGCGAAAACCCGGTCGATCGCCAGGATGCTGACGCGCCGCAGGGGCGTGGAGACTTGCTTAGACATAATTCAACTTTATTTTTATAAGGGAAAGTGGTCATCAAACGGCTGGATCGTCTTATTTTTTGTCTGATGTGTCCAGTGTCCTGTGTCGGATGTGAGGCTTAGTCTCTCTGGGCCCATTCCTCTAACAATAACGACAGGTGCCGCATGATCCCCAGAACCTTGTTCAGTTCCGAGCACGAACTTTTCCGCGATAGCGTGCGAACGTTCCTCGAGAAGGAGGCTGTTCCGTTTCACGCACAGTGGGAAAAACAAGGCTATATCGACCGCAAACTCTGGAACAAGGCAGGGGAGGCGGGGATGTTGTGTTCGCATCTGCCGGAGGAATACGGCGGATTGGGCGCAGACTTTTTGTACAGCGCGGTGGTGATCGAAGAGGTCGGGCGCCTGGGGCTGACCGGGATCGGTTTCTCCCTGCATTCGGACATTGTGGCGCCATACATCCTGCATTACGGCAGTGAGGCGCTGAAGCACAAGTACCTGCCGAAACTGGTGTCCGGCGAGATGGTTACGGCGATCGCCATGACCGAGCCGGGGGCCGGTTCCGACCTGCAAGGGGTGAAAACCACGGCGGTGCTGGAGGGCGACGAGTACGTCATCAACGGTTCGAAAACCTTCATCACCAACGGCTTTCTGGCGGACCTGGTGATTGTCGTGGCCAAGACCGATCCCAAGGCTGGCGCCAAGGGCACCAGTCTGTTTCTGGTCGAGGCCGATACACCCGGTTTCGACAAGGGCAAGCGTCTGGAAAAGGTCGGGATGAAGGCCCAGGACACGTCGGAACTGTTCTTCCAGGACGTTCGGGTGCCCAAGGAAAACCTGTTGGGACAGGCCGGGATGGGCTTCGCTTACCTGATGCAGGAATTGCCGCAAGAGCGCCTCACCGTGGCCATCGGCGGGCTGGCGTCGGCAGAAGCAGCGCTGCAATGGACGCTGGACTACACCCGCGAGCGCAAGGCGTTCGGCAAGGCGATTGCCGATTTCCAGAACACGCGCTTCAAACTGGCGGAGATGGCGACCGAGATTCAGATCGGCCGGGTCTTCGTCGATCGCTGTCTGGAGTTGCACCTGCAAGGCAAGCTGGACGTGCCGACGGCGGCGATGGCCAAGTATTGGGGCACGGACCTGCAATGCAAGGTGCTCGACGAGTGCGTGCAGTTGCATGGCGGTTACGGCTTTATGTGGGAATACCCGATTGCCCGGGCGTGGGCGGATGCGCGGGTGCAGCGGATTTATGCGGGGACCAATGAAATCATGAAGGAGATTATTGCTCGGTCGCTTTGATCCTGCGGTGACTGTTACATCGCTATCGCGAGCAGGCTCGCTCCCACTTTGGATTTATGTCTGACCAGCATTTTGTGATCGACACAGATCCATTGTGGGAGATCCATTGTGGGAGCGAGCCTGCTCGCGAAGGCTTTTTATCAGGCGATCAAGGGGCCGGGTTAGGGTGATCCTTGTGAATCGCCTCAATCCCCTCCAGCACTTCATCCGACAGTTTCAGTTCGAAGCTCGCTAAATTGCTTTCAAGCTGCTCCATCGTCGTCGCACCAATGATGTTGCTGGTGACGAACGGTTGCTGGGTGACAAAAGCCAGCGCCATCTGCGCCGGGTCCAGGCCGTGTTCACGGGCCAGTGCCACGTAGCGGCTGCACGCTGCTTCAGACTGTGGGTTGAAATAGCGGCTGAAGCGGCTGTAGAGGCTCAGGCGGCCTTTTGGTGGGCGGGCGCCACCTTCGTACTTGCCCGACAGGAAACCGAACGCCAGCGGCGAATAAGCGAGCAAGCCGCATTGTTCGCGAATGGCAATTTCTGCCAGGCCGACTTCGAAGCTGCGGTTGAGCAGGTTGTACGGGTTCTGGATCGACACGGCGCGCGGCCAGCCACGGGCTTCGGCCAGGGCGAGGAAGCGCATGGTGCCCCACGGGGTTTCATTGGACAGGCCGATGTGGCGAATCTTGCCGGCCTTGACCTGCTCGTCCAGCGCTTCGAGGGTGTCTTCCAGCGGCGTGAGGTTGGCTTCGCTCTTGTGCTTGTAGCCCAGCTGTCCGAAGAAATTGGTGCTCCGTTCCGGCCAGTGCAGTTGGTAGAGGTCGATGTAGTCGGTTTGCAGGCGTTTCAGGCTCGCATCCACGGCTTCGGTGATGTGCTGGCGGTTGTGGCGCAGGTTTTTGTCGCGGATGTAGTCGATGGTGTTGCCGGGGCCGGCGATCTTGCTGGCGAGGATCCAGTCGGCGCGATCGCCGCGACTTTTGAAGTAATTGCCGATGTAACGCTCGGTGGTGGCGTAGGTTTCGGCCTTGGGCGGCACCGGGTACATTTCGGCGGTGTCGATGAAATTGATCCCGGCACTTTTGGCCCGTTCAATCTGCGCGAAGGCTTCAGCCTCGCTGTTTTGCTCGCCCCAGGTCATGGTTCCGAGGCAGATGGCGCTCACGTTCAGATTGGTTCTGCCTAGCTGGCGATAGTCCATCAGGTACTCCTTGGGCAAAACAATCATAAAAGCAGGTTGAATTATTTTTCGCAATCTGCATAATTGCGCACCTCTTTCTGCAGTGGAAGTGATGCGCCGCCGCCGAAGAATCTTGCCGTTGAACGGACGCGCCGACCCGAGCCCCCGAAAGCGTCTGTATCCGGCTGCCTTTGACTTGTCAAAGTACGCACTATTCAGTAAGATCCGCCGTCTAATTTACAGGGCGGCCCCTGAGGCTATAAAGAATGAAAACTTTTACTGCTAAACCGGAAACAGTACAGCACGACTGGTTTGTCGTCGACGCTGCAGGTCAGACCCTGGGTCGTCTGGCCACCGAAATCGCGAGCCGTCTGCGTGGCAAGCATAAAGCTGAGTACACTCCTCACGTTGACACCGGCGACTACATCGTCGTTATCAATGCCGAGCAGATTCGTGTGACTGGTGCTAAAACCACCGACAAGATCTACTACTCCCACTCCGGTTTCCCGGGCGGCATCAAGTCGATCAACTTCGAAAAGCTGATCGCTAAAGCCCCTGAGCGCGTGATCGAGACCGCGGTCAAAGGCATGCTGCCTAAGAACCCGCTGGGTCGCGACATGTATCGTAAGCTGAAAGTCTATGCGGGCGCTGTACACCCTCATACTGCTCAGCAGCCCCAAGAACTGAAGTTT
This sequence comes from Pseudomonas sp. GW821-FHT10C09, assembly GCF_059415465.1. Lineage (NCBI taxonomy): Bacteria > Pseudomonadati > Pseudomonadota > Gammaproteobacteria > Pseudomonadales > Pseudomonadaceae > Pseudomonas > Pseudomonas sp. GW821-FHT10C09. The sequence continues at coordinate 51,437 of NZ_JBWKNG010000031.1, read as the reverse complement.
TAACGGAATAGTTCATTATGTCGGCGACTCAAAATTACGGCACTGGCCGTCGCAAGACCGCAACCGCACGCGTTTTCCTGCGTCCGGGTACTGGTAACATCTCCATCAACAACCGTTCGCTGGATAATTTCTTCGGCCGCGAAACTGCCCGCATGGTAGTTCGTCAGCCGCTGGAATTGACTGAGACTGTCGAGAAGTTCGACATCTACGTCACCGTGATCGGCGGTGGTGTAAGTGGTCAAGCTGGCGCAATCCGCCACGGTATCACTCGCGCACTGATGCAGTACGACGAAACCCTGCGTGGCGCTCTGCGCAAAGCTGGCTTCGTTACTCGCGATGCTCGTGAAGTTGAACGTAAGAAAGTCGGTCTGCGTAAAGCGCGTAAGCGTCCGCAGTACTCGAAGCGTTAATTCGCTTTCACGTTCAAAAAAGAACGCCCAGCCTCCTCACGGAGCTGGGCGTTTTTTTATGCGTGCGATTTATCAAAGAATTGCGCTGTGACAACTTGCCACAGCCGTAGAGCCCCTATACTGCAAGGCTTGGCAGTGGAGCCCTTGGGTAATTACCTTGTCAGAATTGGGGCTTTTCATTACCATTCGGCAAAATTTTTATAAGTACATAGATTTACTTAGTAGATGCCTGATTTAACAGGCCACAAAAGCTGATGGGAGAGGACTGAATGAGCAATGACGGCGTGAATGCAGGCCGGCGTCGCTTCTTGGTAGCAGCCACATCCGTGGTGGGTGCTGCAGGAGCGGTGGGGGCTGCGGTCCCGTTCGTGGGGTCATGGTTTCCCAGTGCCAAGGCGAAAGCCGCAGGTGCACCGGTGAAAGTGAATGTCAGCAAAATCGAGCCAGGCCAGCAGATGATTGCTGAGTGGCGCGGCCAGCCGGTATTCATTGTCCGCCGTACCGAGGAAATCCTGGGGAATCTGAAGAAGATCGAGGGCCAGCTCTCCGATCCGGATTCCAAGAACTCCACGCAACCTACGTATGTCGATCCGGAACTGCGTTCGATCAAGCCAGAAATTCTGCTGCTGATCGGTATCTGCACGCACCTGGGTTGCTCGCCGACCTTCCGTCCCGAAGTGGCACCTGCTGATCTGGGCAAGGACTGGGTGGGCGGCTATTTCTGCCCGTGCCACGGTTCCCACTACGATCTGGCTGGCCGCGTCTACAAGTCGCAACCTGCGCCTTTGAACCTGCCAGTTCCCCCGCATTCCTATGAGACCAACGACATCATTGTCATTGGCGTCGATACGGAGAAAGCGTGATGAGCAAGTTCATGGATTGGGTTGATGCGCGCTTTCCCGCGACCAAAATGTGGGAAGACCATCTCAGCAAGTACTACGCCCCGAAGAACTTCAACTTCTTCTATTTCTTTGGTTCTCTGGCGCTGCTCGTTCTGGTCAACCAGATCGTCACCGGTGTCTGGCTGACCATGAGCTACACCCCGTCGGCAGAAGAGGCATTTGCTTCCGTCGAATACATCATGCGCGACGTCGAGTACGGCTCGATCCTGCGTCTGCTGCACTCCACCGGCGCTTCGGCGTTCTTCATCGTGGTTTATCTGCACATGTTCCGTGGCTTGCTCTACGGTTCGTACCAGAAGCCGCGTGAGCTGGTGTGGGTCTTTGGCATGCTGATCTACCTGGCGCTGATGGCTGAAGCCTTCATGGGCTACCTGCTGCCGTGGGGCCAAATGTCCTATTGGGGTGCCCAGGTGATCATCTCGCTGTTCGGTGCGATCCCGGTCATCGGTAACGACCTGACCCAGTGGATCCGTGGTGACTACCTGATTTCCGGTATTACCCTGAACCGCTTCTTCGCCCTGCACGTTGTTGCGTTGCCGATCGTGATCCTCGGTCTGGTGGTGCTGCACGTTCTGGCATTGCACGAAGTCGGTTCGAACAACCCGGACGGCGTGGACATCAAGAAACACAAGGACGAAAACGGCGTACCGCTGGACGGCATTGCCTTCCACCCGTACTACACCGTGAAAGATATCGTCGGCGTGGTGGTGTTCCTGTTCATCTTCTGCTCGATCGTGTTCTTCTTCCCGGAAATGGGCGGTTACTTCCTCGAGAAGCCGAACTTCGAAGTGGCGAACGCCTTCAAGACCCCAGAGCACATCGCTCCGGTCTGGTACTTCACTCCGTTCTACGCAATTTTGCGGGCCATCCCGGACAAGCTCATGGGTGTTATCGCCATGGGTGCGTCGATTGCCATGCTGTTCGTCCTGCCGTGGCTGGACCGTAGCCCCGTCAAGTCGATGCGCTACAAAGGCTGGCTGAGCAAGGCCTGGCTGTGGGTGTTCTGCATTTCGTTCGTGATCCTGGGTGTGCTGGGCGTGTTGGCCCCGACTCCTGAGCGGACGTTGCTGTCGCAGGTATGTACCTTCCTGTACTTCGCCTACTTCATTCTGATGCCGTTCTACACCAGGCTCGAGAAGACCAAACCGGTTCCGGAAAGGGTGACTGGCTGATGAAAAAGTTATTTTTAGCGCTGATTTTTGCTGCTTTGCCTGTCCTGTCCTTCGCGGCTGAACACGGTGGTCCTGAGCTGGAAAAGGTCGACATCGACGTTTCCGACAAGGCTGCCATGCAAGATGGCGCACGTACCTTTGCCAACTATTGCATGGGCTGCCACAGCGCCAAGTTCCAGCGCTATGAGCGCGTTGCCGATGACCTGGGTATTCCCCATGATCTGATGCTGTCGAACCTGGTGTTCACTGGCGCCAAGATTGGCGACCACATGAGCATCGGCATGCAGCCGGCAGACGCCAAGGCCTGGTTCGGCGCGGCGCCGCCTGACCTGACGCTGGTGGCTCGTGTTCGCGGTACTGACTGGCTCTATGGCTACCTGAAGTCGTTCTACGAAGATCCGTCGCGTCCATGGGGCGTGAACAACAAGGTCTTCCCGAACGTCGGCATGCCTAATGTCCTGGCGGGCCTGCAAGGCCGTCAGGTTATCGGTTGCAAGCAGGTTCAGATCGTCGAAGACGGCAAGAAGCAATATGACCCGCTGACTGGTACGCCTTTGACTCACGAAGCCTGTGATCAAATGACCATCGTGCCGAAGACCGGAGCCCTGACCGAAGAGCAGTTCGATGAGAAGGTCAAGAATCTGGTAACCTTCCTGGCTTACTCGGCTAACCCGGTTAAGTTGCAACATCAGCGCATTGGTACTTACGTCTTGCTGTACCTGGCGTTCTTCTTCGTGTTCGCTTATCTGCTCAAGCGCGAATACTGGAAAGATGTGCACTGATAAAGATTCAAGCAGTTGCTGTTAATCGCGCGCGCCCAAGGGCGCCTCTGAAGGTGTAACGAGTCTGGGTGATCCAGGCGTTACGGGAGGCGTCCTCTGGGCGCGCTCGTTTTTCCGCTTTCGATAATTTCAACAAGCGAGGAGGACCGCCATGGGCGTGACCAATCGGTTGGCCTGTTACTCCGACCCCGCCGACCACTATTCCCACCGAGTGCGTATCGTACTTGCAGAGAAGGGTGTCAGCGCCGAGATCATTTACGTGGAAGCTGGTCGTCAGCCGCCTAAACTGATTGAGGTGAACCCTTACGGAAGCCTGCCCACCCTGGTCGATCGTGACCTGGCGTTGTGGGAGTCGACCGTGGTGATGGAATATCTGGATGAGCGTTACCCGCACCCGCCGTTACTGCCGGTTTATCCTGTGGCGCGTGCCAACAGCCGTCTGCTGATTCATCGTATTCAGCGCGACTGGTGTGGCCTGGTGGATCTGATCCTGGATTCGAAGACCAAGGAAGCAGCCCGCGTCGTCGCTCGTAAAGAGCTACGCGAGAGCCTGACGGGCGTGTCGCCGTTGTTCGCCGACAAGCCGTTTTTCCTCAGCGAGGAACAAAGTCTGGTGGATTGCTGCCTACTACCCATACTCTGGCGCTTGCCGATTTTGGGTATTGAACTGCCGCGGCCTGCCAAGCCGCTGCTTGATTATATGGAGCGCTCGTTTGCGCGTGAGGCTTTCCAGGCAAGTCTGTCTGGTGTCGAACGCGATATGCGCTAAGGCTTAAGGAGCCGCTATGAACTCCAGTCGACCTTATCTGGTCCGCGCGCTCTACGAGTGGATTGTGGACAACGATTGCACCCCGCACATGCTGGTCAATTCGGAATATCCGTCGGTGCAGGTGCCTCAGGGTTTTGCCAGTGACGGGCAAATCGTCTTGAACGTGTCGCCACAAGCCGTGCGTCATTTGCACATGGACAATGAGGCGGTCAGCTTCGAAGGGCGCTTTGGTGGCGTGCCGCACACCCTGTACGTGCCTATCGCATCGATCCTGGGTATTTACGCCCGGGAGAACGGTCAGGGCATGGTGTTCGATCTGGAATCGCCTATGGAAGACGAGGAAGAGATCGAGCCGGATGATGATATTCCGCCACCCGACAGCGAGCCGCCGCGTCCCAGCGGTCGACCCAGTTTGAAAGTGGTGAAGTAATAAAAAAGGCGATCCGGATGGATCGCCTTTTTTGTGCCTGCGGTTTGGGTATCAGTCGATGTACTCAAACAGCTTCACAATCTTCTGCACGCCGGAAACGCCTTGTACCAGGTTGGTTGCCTGAGTCGCTTCCTGTTTGGTCAGCAGGCCCAGCAAGTAGACGATACCGTTCTCGGTCACCACCTTGATGCGCGAACCGGGAATGTTGGCATCTGCGAGCATCTGGGTCTTGATCTTGGTGGTCAGCCACGCGTCATTCTGGCGAGCCAGCAGCGAGGAGGGCGGCAGGATCTGCAATTCGTTGTGCACGGTTTTTACCCGTTGCACAGCGGCAGCGGCCTGCTCGGCCTTGGCCTTGAGGTCTTCACGAGGCGTCTGCCCGGCGAGCAGCACCACACCGTTGAAGCTGGTGACGACAATGTGCGAATCCTTGTCCAGGGCCGGGTCGGCCTTGGCCACGTTGACCCCGACTTTGGTATCGATCAGGGAGTCGTCGATCTTGCTGCCGAAGGTGCGCGTGCCACGGTCATCTTCAATCGGCGCTTCACGGCTGGCGTTAACCACCGAGGTGCAGCCGCTGATGCCGATCAGGCACAGGGTCAAGGCCATCAGGCCTAGGCGATTAGGGGTCATTCTTCACTCCCGAACAGTTGGCTGTCGATCAGATCGCAAAGGCAATGGATCGCCAGCAGGTGGACTTCCTGAATACGTGCGGTGACATTGGCCGGTACGCGAATCTCGACATCCTCGGGCAAAAGCAGCGACGCCATGCCGCCGCCATCGCGACCGGTCAATGCTACGACAATCATTTCGCGATCATGTGCGGCCTGGATCGCCTGAATTATGTTTGCCGAGTTGCCACTGGTGGAAATCGCCAGCAATACGTCGCCTGGCTGGCCGAGGGCGCGGATCTGTTTGGAGAAGATTTCGTTGTAGCTGTAGTCATTGGCAATCGAGGTGATGGTCGAGCTGTCGGTGGTCAGCGCGATGGCTGGCAGGCTCGGGCGTTCACGCTCGAAACGGTTGAGCAGCTCCGACGAAAAGTGCTGGGCGTCGCCGGCGGAACCGCCGTTACCGCAGGAAAGCATTTTGCCCTCATTGAGCAGGGCGTTGACCATCACTTGGCTGGCTTGCTCGATGTGCGGTGCAAGTACGTCCATCGCCATTTGCTTGGTGTCGATACTGGCCTGAAAAAGCTGGCGAATTCGGGATTGCATGTCCATCTGTGTGACCTTAATTAGCGCGGCTACTCGGCACATGAATGTGCAGCCCGCAAAGCAAAGAGCAAAAGTGTTGGGTGTAGGTGTCCGGTTCGGGGCGCAAGCGATCAGCTGTCGAAGGCATTCTGAATCCAGTTCAACTGATCAAGGTTGCTGTCGATGGCAACCACGTCGAAACGGCAAGGGGAATTGGCCCAACGCGACTCGCGCTGAAGAAAATATTGCGCGGCGAAAATCAGTTTCTGCCGTTTGCGCTCATCGATGCTATCGAGCGCGCCACCCCATTGGGTGTTTTTTCTGTAGCGAACTTCAACGAATACTACTGTATCGCCATCAAGCATGACCAGATCAAGCTCGCCGCGTTTACACAACCAGTTCTGCGCCAGCAGGCGCAGACCGTGTTGTTGAAGATGCTCGAGCGCATGGCGCTCGGCATCTTGACCGCTTTGCCGGCGTGACCTGTCAGGCATCAGTTCGGGGTGTCCGGCAGGCGTTGAACCTGACCGTTAACGAACTGGGCCCATGGCAACTGGCGCACGACGCGTTGGTTCTGAGTCATGCCCAGGCTACCCGATTGGCCCGAGATGCGGCTGTCCGGCAAGGCCTTGAGTTGGCCCAGGCGTGGCGCCAGGCGGTAGGCATCGACGCCCATGGCGTACAGGCGACCGAGGCTGCCGCCGGCTTGTGGCCATTGCGCCGTCACTTGTTTGCGCAGTGGGTCATTGGCGTCCAGCAACCATGGGGTTTCGCAGAAGCGAATGCCGTTCATGTCGTTGTACTGGTTGACGTCGCCACTTGCGCTGAACACGTGGGAAGTGGCGTAAACCGGCACATCGCCTGCGTACTGGAAGTTCAGGGTCGGTTTGATCTGCTGGGCCTGTTGCGGTGTCGCGGCCAGGAAGATGAACTCGATGTCCTGACGACGCGAAGGCTGGGCTGCTACCTGCGAGCCAACGGTGCTTTGCAGGCTTTTCGCGCGGCCTTCGCTCTGGCGCAGCTGGAACATGTCGGCAATCTGCTGGGCCAGTTGAACCGGTTGGTCTACGCGTTCGGTGGCAACGATGGTGCCACCGTTGGCTTGCCAGTCCTGGCTGAATGCGCGCAGTACGCGATCGCCCCATTCGCCTTTCGGCACCATGATCGCGGCGCGATGCAGGCCGTCGGCACGAGCACGGCGGGACACTTCGCGGGCTTCGTCTTCAGCTGCGAGGCCAAACTGGAACAGTTGAGCCGGGCCTTGTTCGCCTTCGCTGTAGTTCAGCGCCAACGTCGTGATGGGCAGTTGCGGACGCGAGCTGAGTTGTTTGACCAGCGGTTTTTCCAGCGGGCCAACCACCAGTTGCACGCCATCGGCCTGGGCCTTGCGATAGAACTCGTCCATCGACGTCAGCTTCGAGCTGTCATAAAACTCGATGGCCGGTGGCTTCTGCCCGGCTTGTTGCGCCTGGTAGTGAGCCGCCATGAAGCCTTCACGCAGCGCTTTGCCGACCGAGGCCAGCGGACCATCCTGTGGCAGCAGCAGGGCGATCTTGTTCAGGGGCTGGCTGGCCAGTTCCTTGAGGTTGGTCAGTGCCTGCGGCAGATGAACGGCGGCGGGGTGTTTAGGGTTTTGCGCGCGCCAGTTATCAATCGCGGCTTGCTGTTGTTCCAGCGTGCCAGCCGATTTCACCGCCAGCGCCAGGCTCATCCAGCCGCCGAGATCGTCGGAGGTGGTGGGTTGCAGTTGCTCGGTAGGCAGCGAGGCGATCAGGGTCCAGATCGCTTCGTGGTTTTTGCTGGCCGCTTCACCGCTCAGCATTGGCGCGATGAAAATACGCTCCCGTGCGGCGGCCAGCGTCTGGCCATCGGCTTCAAGGGCGCGGGCGTGAACAGTGCCGGTGCGAACCTGTTGCTCGACGGGCAATTCACTCAGGTGTTGCAGGCTCGGATGGCTCAAGGCAGTCAGCGCCGCTTTGGGTTGGTTGCGCACCATCGCCAGTTCCGCCGCCAGCGTGCTGGCGAAGACTTGTGGGCCTGGCTTGAGTTGCTCGACCGGAACCAACTGCAGGATTTGCGCGGACTGGCCGGCATTCCCTTGGCGGTAGGCCACGTCTGCTGCGCTCAGGCGCAACAGGGCGGCTTTTTCCGGATCTTTGCTTTGATTCGCCTGCTCGAGCAATTGCTCGATGCTGGCATCCGGGGTCCGTGGAAGTTCGCCAAGGCTGGAAGAGGGCGAGCTGGCGCAAGCCGCCAGCAAGGCAGCGAGGCAGAGGGCAGTGAACAGCCGCAGGCAAGCGATCATGTAATGTTCCTGTTACTCGATCAAATTAGCGTGGAATTGTACCCAAGCACTGGCCGGGGCGCGATGTTACTGGCGTGAATCGATCAATTTAGCTCGTGTAAATGTTGCAGCACTGCACAAATGCCGTCGAAACCCGGCAGGGGCCAGGCGTATCGCAAGCGCCACTACGCGCTACAATGTCGCCTTTTACCGATCATGAGGTGTGCGCTTTGACTGCTCCAGGTGCTTTGAATTCCGCTGCTGGCTCGCTTTATGTGGTGGCGACGCCCATCGGCAACCTGGACGACATCAGTGCGCGTGCACTGAAGATCCTGCGCGACGTCGCGTTGATTGCTGCCGAAGACACGCGTCACTCCCAGCGTTTGATGCAGCATTTTGGCATCCCGACACCGTTGGCCGCCTGTCACGAGCACAACGAGCGGGATGAAGGTAGCCGCTTTATCACGCGTCTGTTGGCAGGCGATGACGTGGCGTTGATTTCGGATGCCGGTACGCCGCTGATTTCCGATCCCGGTTATCACCTGGTGCGTCAGGCCCGTGCTGCGGGGATCAATGTGGTGCCGGTGCCGGGAGCCTGCGCATTGATCGCCGCGCTGTCGGCGGCGGGTTTGCCATCCGACCGGTTTATTTTTGAGGGCTTCCTGCCGGCCAAGGCTGTCGGTCGTCGCGCTCGTCTCGAGCTGGTAAAGGAAGAACCACGCACGCTGATTTTCTACGAAGCGCCGCACCGCATCCTGGAATGCCTGCAGGACATGGAGTTGGTGTTCGGTGGGGAGCGTCAGGCGTTGCTGGCTCGGGAAATCACCAAAACTTTTGAAACCCTTAAAGGCCTGCCATTGGCCGAGTTGCGCGAGTTCGTCGAGTCGGACAGCAATCAGCAGCGCGGCGAGTGTGTGGTGCTGGTGGCTGGCTGGGCTGCGCCCGAGACCGAGGACGCCGTCAGCAGCGAAGCGATGCGCATCCTTGACCTGTTGCTGGAGGAGATGCCGCTCAAGCGTGCGGCAGCCTTGGCGGCGCAAATCACCGGCGAGCGCAAGAATGTGCTGTATCAGGTCGCACTGGATAAGCAGAAGGGCGAGTAAAACCCGACGTGCAGGAGCAGCGAAAGGCGTTTAGCGCTTGTTCTTCGGCCGCTCTGCCGTTAACCTTCGCGGCGGAGAGTCGATCGGACAGTCGCTGCCCTCTATGAAAATTAGGGGGGGGAGGAAAGTCCGGGCTCCATAGGGCGAAGTGCCAGGTAATGCCTGGGAGGCGTGAGCCTACGGAAAGTGCCACAGAAAATAACCGCCTAAGCGCTTCGGCGCCGGTAAGGGTGAAAAGGTGCGGTAAGAGCGCACCGCACGTCTGGCAACAGTTCGTGGCTAGGTAAACCCCACTTGGAGCAAGACCAAATAGGGTCCCAAGGCGTGGCCCGCGCTGGGACCGGGTAGGTTGCTAAAGATGTCCAGTGATGGCCATCGTAGACGAATGACTGTTCAAGACAGAACCCGGCTTACAGATCGACTCTCCACCTTTTTCCCCTCCCTGTTTGAATCGTTGAACAGGGCGCCAGTGATGGCAGTTTCCCTCCGTTCAGAATCATCAGCAGAAGCCCTCTCGTAATACCAAAAAAATCTTACTCTTAACAAACTACTTTAACTTTCGAGCGCAGCCATCCGTGCTGATTCAAGTTATTGAGTGGAATGACACGTCAGATTCCCGTAACACCTCCTTCTGTGCTCCTAAATCTCAGTTCTGTAAGGGTTTTCCTTTAATCCGCGCCTTGACGGTGCGGTGGCCGCATTCCTATAGTGTGCGCAAGTGGCGGAAAGTGGCATGAAGTGGGTTTTTTGAGCGTAAAACGCTAAAATTTGGAGAAACGCTGACGTGTTTCGCGGAGCTAACGCTATCAGTCTCGATGCAAAGGGCCGTCTCGCCATGCCGAGCCGGTACCGTGACGAGCTCGTTTCGCGTAGTTCCGGTCAGTTAATCGTCACAATCGATGCCGTTGATCCATGTTTGTGTGTTTACCCGCTCGATGAGTGGGAAATTATTGAAACCAAACTGCGCGCACTGCCTTCGCTTCGCGAAGAGAACCGCCGCCTGCAACGCTTACTGATTGGTAATGCCGTCGACCTCGAGCTCGATGGCAGTGGTCGTTTTCTGGTTCCACCGCGTCTTCGTGAATATGCCAAGTTGGATAAGCGCGCGATGTTGGTAGGCCAACTGAACAAGTTCCAATTATGGGACGAGGATGCCTGGGATGCGGTTTCTGCCGCTGACCTGGCTGCTATTCAACAACCGGGCGCCATGCCTGATGAACTGCGTGATTTGATCCTGTGACTATTGATAGCGGCTTTAACCACATCACCGTACTGCTTGACGAAGCCGTCGAGGCTCTCGCCGTACGTCCTGATGGCTGCTATCTGGACGGTACGTTCGGGCGCGGCGGTCACAGCCGGCTGATCTTGAGTCAGCTGGGTCCTGATGGCCGGTTGCTCGGATTTGACAAGGATCCTCAAGCCATTGCCACCGGGCAGACGCTAGCGGCCGAAGACGGCCGCTTTGTCGTTGTGCAGCGCAGCTTTGCCGAGCTCGGTTCGGAAGTCGCCGACCGCAGTCTGGCCGGCAAGGTCAGCGGCGTTTTGCTCGACCTCGGCGTGTCTTCGCCGCAGCTCGACGACCCTGAGCGTGGCTTCAGTTTCCTCAATGACGGCCCGCTGGACATGCGCATGGACCCGTCCCGCGGGATCAGCGCTGCCGAGTTCGTCAACACCGCGCCGGTGGAAGAAATCGCTCGTGTGTTCAAAGAGTACGGCGAAGAACGTTTCTCCGGTCGTATGGCCCGTGCCGTGGCCGAGCGCCGCGACATCAAGCCGTTCGAACGCACCGCCGACCTGGCCGAAGTCCTGAAAGTCGCCAATCCGGCATGGGAAAAGGGCAAGAACCCGGCGACCCGTGCGTTCCAGGGCCTGCGCATTCACGTCAACAACGAATTGGGCGATCTGGAAGCCGGCCTCGAAGCGGCTTTGGAATGCCTGGAAGTCGGCGGCCGCCTGGTCGTTATCAGCTTCCACTCGCTGGAAGACCGCATCGTCAAACTGTTCATGCGCAAACTGGTTAAAGGTGAAGCCGACAATCTGCCGCGCAACTTGCCGGTACGTCACGTCGCCTTCGAACCGATCATCAAAATCCATGGCAAAGCGCAGTCCGCCTCCGAGGCCGAACTCAAAGCCAACCCACGTTCCCGTAGCGCCGTCATGCGCGTGGCGGAGAAGCTGCGGTGAGCAAGCTTTTCGCCAAGCCACTGCCCGGCGGCAGCTTTTTCATGCTGCTGCTGTTTGTGGCCGTGCTCGTTTCGGCGATCGGCGTGTCGTACAGCGCCCACTGGAACCGTCAACTGTTGAACTCGCTGTACAACGAGTTGAGCGTGCGCGACAAGGCGCAGGCCGAGTGGGGCCGTCTGATTCTCGAGCAAAGTACCTGGACCGCCCACAGCCGTATCGAAGTGCTGGCCACCGAACAGCTGAAGATGCGCATTCCTGGCGCCGCTGAAGTGCAGATGGTGACGCCATGATGAAACTCGAAGGGGCAATGTTCCCATGGCGTTTCCGCGTGGTACTGGGGTTGCTCGGCATCATGGTCGCGGCGATTTCCTGGCGCATCATCGACCTGCAAGTCATCGACCGTGCCTTCCTTAAAGGTCAGGGCGATGCGCGCAGTGTTCGTCATATTCCGATTCCCGCTCACCGTGGCCTGATCACCGACCGTAACGGCGAGCCTTTGGCCGTGAGTACGCCGGTCACCACGCTGTGGGCCAACGCCAAGGAAATGCAAACGGCCAAGGAAAAGTGGCCGGCACTGGCGGCGGCGCTGGGTCAGGACCCGAAAGCCCTGGCTGAACGTCTCGAAGCCCAGGCCAACAAAGAATTCATTTATCTGGTGCGCGGGCTGACCCCCGAGCAGGGACAGTCGGTGCTCGACCTGAAAGTGCCGGGCGTCTACGGCATTGAAGAGTTCCGGCGTTTCTACCCGGCCGGTGAAGTGACCGCGCACATGGTCGGATTTACCGACATCGATGACCACGGTCGTGAAGGTGTCGAACTGGCTTATGACGAATGGCTCGCCGGGGTCGCCGGCAAGCGTCAGGTCATCAAGGACCGGCGCGGAAGGCTGATCAAGGATGTCCAGGTCACCAAAAACGCCAAGGCCGGCAAGCCCTTGGCGTTGTCCATTGACCTGCGCCTGCAATACCTGGCCAACCGCGAACTGCGTAACGCGATCATCGAGAACGGCGCGAAGGCCGGCAGCCTGGTGATCATGGACGTGAAGACCGGCGAGATCCTCGCCATGGTCAACCAGCCGACTTACAACCCGAACAACCGTCGCAACTTGCAACCGGCGATGATGCGTAACCGCGCGATGATCGACGTGTTCGAACCAGGTTCGACCATGAAAGCGATCTCGATGAGCGCCGCGATTGAAACCGGCCGCTGGAAACCGAGCGACACCGTCGAGGTGTACCCAGGCTCCTTGCAGATCGGCAAATACACCATCAAGGACGTATCGAAGACCGAAGGCCCGGTGCTCGACCTGACCGGGATTCTGATCAATTCCAGTAACGTCGGCATGAGTAAGGTCGCGTTCGATATCGGTGGCGAAACCATTTTCCGTCTGGCGCAAAAAGTCGGTCTCGGCCAGGACACCGGCCTCGGCTTCCCGGGCGAACGCGTCGGCAACCTGCCGAACTACCGCGAATGGCGCAAGGCAGAAACCGCCACGCTGTCCTACGGCTACGGTATTTCCGTGACCGCGATCCAGTTGGTACACGCCTTCTCGGCGCTGGCCAACAACGGTCGCCTCGCACCGCTGACCCTGATCAAAACCGACACGCCGCCGCAGACCACGCAAGTGCTGCCGGAAGCCGTCGCAAAAACCATGCAAGGCATGCTGACCCAGGTAATCGAAGCGCCGCGCGGTGTGTTCCGTGCACAGGTGCCGGCGTACCACGTGGCCGGCAAGTCGGGTACTGCACGTAAAACGTCGGTGGGCACCAAGGGCTACGCCGAGAACTCTTACCGCTCGCTGTTCGCCGGCTTCGGCCCGATGAGCGATCCGCGTTACGCCATCGTCGTGGTGATCGATGAACCGACCAAGGCCGGTTACTTCGGTGGTCTGGTCTCGGCGCCGGTGTTCAGCAAAGTGATGTCCGGGACGCTGCGCCTGATGAACATCACGCCGGACAACCTGCCGCCGACGCAAACCGCGAACGCCACCCCCGTTGTTCCGCTGAAAGCCAATGGAGGGCGCGGCTGATGTCTCTAAGTCTGAATAAAATTTTCGCCCACGCTGGCCGCGATCTGTTGATCCGCGAATTGGCGCTCGACAGCCGCAACGTGCGCGCTGGCGACTTGTTTCTCGCTGTCCCTGGCGGGCGTTTCGACGGTCGTGCCCACATCGCCGACGCGCTGCAACGCGGCGCTGCCGCTGTGGCGTATGAAGTCGAAGGCTCGACCGTATTGCCGATCACCGACGTGCCGATGATTCCGGTCAAAGGCCTGGCCGCACAGCTGTCGGACATCGCCGGGCGCTTTTATGGCGACCCGAGCCGTCACTTGAACCTGGTGGGCGTGACCGGCACCAACGGCAAAACCAGCGTGACCCAATTGGTTGCCCAGGCGCTTGATCTGCTTGGCCAACACTGCGGCATCGTCGGCACGTTGGGCTCCGGTTTCTACGGCGCGCTGGAAAGCGGCCTGCACACCACGCCGAATCCAATCGCCGTGCAAGCGACCCTGGCCGACCTGAAAAAGGCCGGCGCCAAAGCGGTCGCCATGGAAGTCTCGTCCCATGGCCTGGATCAGGGCCGCGTCACAGCGCTGGCGTTTGATGTCGCGGTGATGACCAACCTGTCCCGCGATCACCTCGATTACCACGGCACCATGCAGGCCTACGGCGAAGCCAAGGCCAAGCTGTTTGCCTGGAACGATTTGAAGTGCCGGGTGGTGAATCTCGACGACGACTTTGGCCGGCAACTGGCCGCCGAAAAGCGTGAGTCGCGTTTGATCACCTACAGCCTCGAAGACAGCAGCGCCTACCTGTTTTGCCGGGAAGCGCAATTCGACGACGAAGGCGTGCGCGCCACATTGGTGACGCCGCAGGGCGAGCACCATTTGCGCAGCACCTTGCTCGGTCGCTTCAACCTGAGCAACGTGCTGGCCGCAGTCGGCGCGTTGCTCGGTCTGGATTATGCGCTGGACGAAATCCTCAACGTCCTGCCGAAGCTCGAAGGCCCGGCCGGTCGTATGCAGCGCCTCGGTGGCGGTACTCAGCCGCTGGTGGTGGTCGATTACGCCCACACCCCGGATGCGCTGGAAAAAGTATTGATGGCCCTGCGTCCACACGCCAAGGGTCGCTTGCTGTGCCTGTTCGGCTGCGGCGGTGATCGTGATCGCGGCAAGCGTCCGCTGATGGCCGAAGTGGTCGAGCGTCTGGCCGACGGCGTACTGGTCACCGATGACAACCCGCGCACCGAAGACCCGTCAGTGATCTTCGATGACATCCGCGCCGGCTTCACGGCTGTGGATAAAGTGACGTTCGTGGCCGGCCGTGGCCAGGCGATTGCCCAGTTGATCGCTGGTGCTTCGGCGGATGACGTGATTGTCCTGGCCGGCAAAGGTCACGAGGACTATCAGGAAATCAACGGCGAGCGTCACGACTTCTCCGATCTGGTCGAGGCCGATCATGCCCTGACCGCATGGGAGGTGGCTCATGCTTAAAGCCTTGAAACTGAGCGAACTGACCGGCGCATTGAATGGCCAACTGCTCGTTGCCGATGCCACGTTCGATGGCGTCAGCATCGACAGCCGTGCGATCAAGCCCGGCCAGCTGTTTATTGCCCTGACCGGCCCGCGTTTCGACGGTCATGACTACCTGAACGACGTGGCCAACAATGGCGCCGTAGCCGCACTGGTCGAGCGTGAAGTCGCGGACAGCGCGTTGCCACAACTGCTGGTCAAGGACACCCGTCAGGCGCTCGGCCAACTGGGCGCGCTGAACCGTGCGGCGTTCACCCACCCGGTCGCAGCCATCACCGGTTCCAGCGGCAAGACCACGGTCAAGGAAATGCTCGCGAGCATTCTGCGCACGCGCGGTCCGGTGCTGGCGACCCGTGGCAACCTGAACAACGACCTCGGCGTGCCGCTGACCTTGCTCGAACTCGCGCCGGAACACACAGCCGCCGTGATCGAACTCGGTGCTTCGCGCCTGGGCGAAATTGCCTACACCGTGGGCATGACCAAACCCCACGTGGCCATCCTCAACAACGCAGGGACTGCGCACGTGGGCGAGTTTGGCGGGCCGGAAAAAATCGTTGAAGCCAAAGGCGAAATTATCGAAGGGCTCGAGGCCGATGGCATCGCCGTTCTTAATCTCGACGACAAGGCTTTTGAAATCTGGAAGACCCGCGCGGCCGGTCGCAAAGTGCTGACGTTCGCCCTGAGCAACCTCAGCGCCGATTTCTACGCCAGCGACCTGGACCGCGACGCTCGCGGTTGCCCGGCGTTCAACCTGCACACGCCTGAAGGTGTGGAGCGCGTTCAATTGAACCTGTTCGGCACGCATAACGTTGCCAACGCCATGGCCGCTGCCGCTGCCGCGCATGCCTTGGGCGTGTCGCTGTTCGGCATCGCCACGGGCCTGGGCGCCGTGCAACCGGTCAAGGGCCGCACCGTCGCGCAATTGGCCACCAACGGCATGCGCGTGATTGATGACACGTACAACGCAAACCCGACCTCCATGTGCGCCGCCGTTGATATACTCGCCGGCTTTTCCGGCCGCACCGTCCTGGTGCTCGGGGATATCGGCGAGTTGGGCGATTGGGCGGAGCAGGGGCACCGCGATGTGGGCGAATACGCCCGCGGCAAAGTATCCGCGCTGTATGCCGTCGGACCGATGATGGTTCACGCCGTAAACGCTTTCGGTCCACAGGCCTTTCACTTCAGCACTCAGTCTGAACTGATCAAGGCCCTGGGCGCCGAGCAAGACACCAACACCACCATTTTGATCAAGGGCTCGCGCAGCGCTGCGATGGAAAACATCGTCGCCGCTTTGTGCGGGTCCAGTCTGGAGAAACATTAATGCTGCTGCTGCTAGCGGAGTATCTGCAACAGTTCTACAAAGGCTTCGCGGTCTTCCAGTACCTGACCCTGCGCGGGATTCTCGGTGTGCTGACCGCGCTGGTCCTGTCGCTGTGCTATGGCCCGTGGATGATCCGCACTTTGCAGAACCGTCAGATCGGTCAATCCGTTCGCAACGACGGTCCACAGTCGCACTTGTCCAAGTCGGGTACACCGACCATGGGCGGCGCGCTGATTCTGTCGTCCATCGGCGTCAGCACCTTGCTCTGGGCTGACCTGAGCAACCGTTATGTCTGGACGGTGCTGCTGGTAACTTTGCTGTTCGGTGCCATTGGCTGGGTCGACGATTATCGCAAAGTGATCGAGAAGAACTCCCGTGGCTTGCCGAGTCGCTGGAAGTACTTCTGGCAGTCGGTGTTCGGCCTGGGCGCTGCGATCTTCCTTTATATGACCGCCGCCACCCCGGTGGAAACCACCCTGATCCTGCCGATGCTCAAGGATTACAGCATTCCGCTGGGTGCAGGCTTTATCGTCCTGACCTACTTCGTGATCGTCGGCTCGAGCAACGCGGTCAACCTGACTGACGGCCTTGATGGCCTGGCAATCATGCCGACCGTGATGGTCGGTGGCGGCCTGGGGATCTTCTGCTACCTGTCGGGTAACGTGAAATTCGCTGAATACCTGCTGATTCCTTATGTACCGGGCGCGGGTGAACTGATCGTGTTCTGCGGCGCGCTGATCGGTGCGGGCCTCGGCTTCCTCTGGTTCAACACCTATCCGGCCCAGGTGTTCATGGGCGACGTCGGCGCACTGGCGCTCGGCGCGGCACTGGGCACTATCGCGGTGATCGTCCGTCAGGAAATCGTCCTGTTCATCATGGGCGGCGTGTTCGTGATGGAGACCCTGTCGGTGGTCATCCAGGTGGCTTCTTTCAAGATGACCGGTCGCCGCGTGTTCCGCATGGCACCGATTCACCACCACTTTGAACTCAAGGGCTGGCCTGAGCCACGCGTGATCGTCCGTTTCTGGATCATCACCGTGATTCTCGTACTGGTCGGCCTTGCCACCCTGAAGCTGAGGTAGAAACTCGTGTCTCTGATCGCTTCTGACCACTTCCGCATCGTTGTCGGCCTCGGCAAGAGCGGCATGTCCCTGGTTCGCTTCCTGGCGAACCGGGGCACGTCGTTTGCCGTGGCCGATACGCGGGAAAATCCACCGGAACTGGCCACGCTCAAGCGTGACTATCCGCACGTGGAAGTGCGTTGTGGCGAGCTGGACGTCGAGTTCCTGTGCCGTGCCGATGAGCTCTACGTGAGCCCCGGCCTGGCGCTGGCGACCCCGGCCCTGCAAGCTGCCGCCGCCCGTGGCGTGAAATTGTCCGGTGACATCGAGCTGTTCGCGCGTAACGCGAAGGCGCCGATTGTCGCCATCAGCGGTTCCAACGCAAAAAGCACCGTCACCACCCTGGTCGGCGAGATGGCCGTTGCGGCGGGCAAACGTGTGGCGGTCGGCGGCAACCTCGGTACGCCGGCGCTGGACCTGCTGGGCGATGACATCGAGCTGTACGTGATGGAGCTGTCGAGTTTCCAGCTGGAAACCACCGATCAACTGAACGCCGAAGTGGCGACTGTGCTCAATGTCAGCGAAGACCACATGGACCGTTACAGCGGTCTGCCGGCCTATCATCTGGCCAAGCACCGGATCTTCCGTGGCGCCAGACAGTTTGTGGTCAACCGTCAGGACGCCCTGAGCCGTCCGTTGATGGGCGAGGGCCAGCCTTGCTGGACCTTCGGTTTGAGCAAACCTGATTTCAAGGCCTTCGGTATCCGTGAAGAAGAGGGCGAGAAATACCTGGCCTTCGAATTCCAGAACCTGATGCCGGTGCGCGAGTTGAAAATTCGTGGCGCCCACAACCAGTCCAACGCCCTGGCGGCATTGGCGCTGGGCCATGCTGTCGGTCTGCCATTCGACGCCATGCTCACGGCCCTGCGCAGTTTTGCCGGCCTCGAGCATCGCTGCCAGTGGGTGCGTGATCTGGACGGCGTCGGCTACTACAACGATTCCAAGGCCACCAACGTCGGTGCCGCGCTGGCGGCCATCGAAGGTTTGGGCGCGGACATCGACGGCAAGATCGTGCTGATCGCCGGTGGCGACGGCAAGGGTGCCGAGTTCAATGACCTGCGTGATCCGGTGGCTGCCAACTGCCGCGCCGTGATCCTGATGGGCCGTGACTCCGACAAGATCGGCCAGGCCATCGGCGATGGCGTGCCGCTGATCCGCGCCGGTTCGCTGGTCGAAGCCGTGGAGCAATGCCGCGCAGCAGCCCACCCCGGTGACGTGGTGCTGCTGTCACCGGCCTGCGCCAGTTTCGACATGTTTAAAAATTACGAAGATCGTGGTCATCAGTTCGTCCGCGCTGTGGAGGAATTGGCATGAGCCTGATGAACATCATCAAGCCTTATCCATCGCCGATCATCACCGGGCGCGGGGTCGACCTCGACTTCCCGATGCTCGCCGGTTGCCTGGCCTTGATCGGCCTGGGGCTGGTCATGATTGCATCGGCCTCGACCGAAGTCGCCGCGGTGCAATCGGGCAGTGCCCTGTATTACATGATCCGCCACCTTATCTATATCGTTCTGGGTCTGGGTGCCTGCGTCATCACCATGATGATCCCGATCGCCACCTGGCAACGCCTGGGCTGGCTGATGCTGCTGGGTGCATTCGGTTTGCTGGTGATGGTGATCATTCCGGGGATCGGCCGTGAAGTGAACGGTTCGATGCGCTGGATCGGCTTCAGCTTCTTCAACGTTCAGCCTTCCGAGATCGCCAAGGTGTTCGTGGTGATCTACCTCGCCGGCTATCTGGTGCGTCGCCAGAAAGAAGTGCGAGAAAGCTGGATGGGCTTCTTCAAGCCGTTCATCGTGCTGCTGCCAATGGCCGGCCTGTTGCTGATGGAACCGGACTTCGGTGCCACCGTCGTGATGATGGGGGCAGCGGCGGCGATGTTGTTCCTGGGCGGGGTGGGGCTGTTCCGGTTTTCCTTGATGGTGGTTCTGGCCGTCGCGGCAGTGGTGCTGTTGATTCAAGTGCAGCCGTATCGTATGGCGCGTCTGACCAACTTTGCCGACCCATGGGCCGACCAGTTCGGCGCCGGCTATCAGTTGTCTCAGGCATTAATCGCGTTTGGTCGCGGCGAATGGCTGGGCGTTGGCCTGGGCAACAGCGTGCAGAAACAGTTCTACCTGCCGGAAGCCCACACCGACTTCGTGTTCTCGGTGCTGGCTGAAGAGCTGGGCGCCGTGGGCTCGTTGTGCACCGTGGCACTGTTCGTGTTTGTCTGTATTCGTGGCATGTACATCGGTTATTGGGCCGAGAAGGCCAAGCAGTTCTTCGCCGCTTACATCGCGTACGGCCTGTCGTTCCTGTGGATTGGTCAGTTCCTGATCAACATCGGTGTGAACGTCGGCCTGCTGCCGACCAAAGGCCTGACCCTGCCGTTCCTCAGTTACGGCGGCAGTTCGTTGGTGATTTGCGGTGCCTGTCTCGGCTTGTTGCTGCGTATCGAGTGGGAGAGTCGAACTCACCTCGGCAGTGAAGAGATGGAGTTCCATGAGAGTGACTTCGCCGAGGAGCCACCCCATGGGCGCTAACGTATTGATCATGGCGGGCGGCACCGGGGGCCACGTGTTCCCGGCACTGGCTTGCGCTCGCGAATTCCAGGCCCGCGGTTACACCGTGCATTGGCTCGGAACGCCGCGTGGTATCGAGAACGACCTGGTGCCGATGGCCGGTATCGAGCTGCATCGGATCAACGCCAGCGGCTTGCGCGGCAAGGGCAAATTGTCCCTGCTCAAGGCACCGTTCATGTTGCTCAAATCCGTCTGGCAGGCGCGGGCGATCATTCGTCAGTTGCGGCCAGTGTGCGTGGTCGGCTTCGGTGGTTACGTGACCGGGCCTGGCGGTGTTGCCGCCAAACTGGCCGGTGTGCCGGTGATCGTTCACGAACAGAACGCCGTGGCCGGTACCGCCAATCGGTTGCTGGTGCCGTTGGCCGCCCGAGTCTGTGAAGCGTTCCCCGACACCTTTACCCTGTCGGACAGCCGTCGGACCACCGGTAACCCGGTGCGCACCGAGCTGTTCCTCGAAACGGCACGACCCGCCCTGGCCGGTCGCAAGGCGCGTTTGCTGATCCTGGGCGGAAGCCTGGGCGCAGAACCGTTGAACAAATTGCTGCCTGAAGCCTTGTCGCAAGTCGCCTCCGACCTGCGTCCGGAAGTGTTTCATCAGGCCGGTAAAAACCACGATGAAGTGACTGCAGAGCGCTATCGCGCGGCTGGCGTCGAGGCGCAAGTGCAGCCTTTCATCAAAGACATGGCCCAAGCCTATGGCTGGGCCGACCTGGTGGTGTGCCGCGCAGGCGCGCTGACCATCAGTGAACTGGCCGCCGCCGGTCTGCCCTCGATGCTGGTGCCTTTGCCCCACGCGATCGACGATCACCAGACCCGCAACGCCGATTATTTGGCCCGTGAAGGCGCTGCCTTCCTGATGCCGCAAAGAACGACTGGCGCAGCGGATCTTGCCGCTCGCCTGACAGAGGTCCTGATGCAACCACAACGACTCAACGATATGGCTACCGCGGCACGCCGCCTGGCCAAACCCGATGCCACCCGTAACGTGGTCGATACCTGCCTGGAGGTGGCCCATGGTTGAGAATCAGAAAGCCATGCCGCAACCGGAAATGCGCCGCATCCGTAAAATCCACTTCGTCGGTATCGGCGGCGTGGGCATGTGCGGGATTGCCGAGGTGTTGTTGAACCTGGGCTATGACGTGTCCGGTTCCGACCTGAAGGCGTCGCCGGTCACCGAGCGCCTGGAATCTTTCGGCGCGCAGATCTTTATCGGTCACCGCGCCGAAAACGCTGCCGCTGCCGATGTGCTGGTGGTGTCGAGCGCCGTCAACACCTCCAACCCGGAAGTCGCGACTGCGCTGGAACGCCGTATTCCGGTGGTACCACGTGCCGAGATGCTGGCCGAGCTGATGCGCTACCGCCACGGTATTGCCGTCGCCGGTACCCACGGTAAAACCACCACCACCAGCCTGATCGCTTCGGTGTTCGCGGCCGGTGGCCTGGACCCGACGTTCGTCATCGGTGGCCGCCTGAATGCCGCGGGCACCAATGCCCAGCTTGGCACCAGCCGTTACCTGATCGCCGAAGCCGACGAAAGCGATGCCAGTTTCCTGCACTTGCAGCCGCTGGTGGCCGTGGTCACCAACATCGACGCCGATCACATGGCGACCTACGACGGTGACTTCAACAAACTGAAGAAAACCTTCGTCGAGTTCCTCCACAACCTGCCGTTCTACGGTCTGGCCGTGGTGTGCCTGGACGATCCGGTGGTGCGTGAAATCCTTCC
The DNA here is from genome assembly GCF_059415465.1 of Pseudomonas sp. GW821-FHT10C09. Classification (NCBI taxonomy): domain Bacteria; kingdom Pseudomonadati; phylum Pseudomonadota; class Gammaproteobacteria; order Pseudomonadales; family Pseudomonadaceae; genus Pseudomonas; species Pseudomonas sp. GW821-FHT10C09. Next base: position 29,939 of record NZ_JBWKNG010000031.1, on the reverse strand, counting down.
CCTGGTCAAGCGCCCGACCGTCACGTACGGCTTCGGCGATGACTGCGATGTGCGCGCGATCAATGTGCGTCAACAGGGCATGCAGACCTTCTTCACCGTGCTGCGCCCTGAGCGCGAGCCGTTGGATGTCTCGGTGAACATGCCGGGCAACCACAACGTATTGAACGCGCTGGCGACCATCTGCATCGCCTCTGACGAGGGTGTCAGCGATGAAGCCATCGTCCAGGGCCTGTCCGGGTTCCAGGGTGTTGGCCGACGCTTCCAGGTCTACGGCGAACTGCCGGTCGAAGGCGGCAACGTGATGCTGGTCGACGACTACGGTCACCACCCGACCGAAGTCGCTGCCGTGATCAAGGCCGTACGCGGTGGCTGGCCGGAGCGCCGTCTGGTGATGGTTTACCAGCCGCACCGTTACAGCCGCACCCGCGACCTGTACGACGATTTCGTCAATGTACTGGCCGATGCCAACGTGCTGCTGCTGATGGAAGTGTATCCGGCCGGCGAAGAGCCGATTCCGGGCGCGGACAGCCGCAAGTTGTGCAACAGCATCCGCCAGCGCGGTCAGCTGGACCCGATCTACATCGAGCGCGGTGTCGACCTCGCGCCGCTGGTCAAGCCGCTGCTGCGTGCCGGCGACATCCTGCTGTGCCAGGGCGCCGGTGATATCGGCGGTCTCGCGCCAAAACTGTTGAACAGTCCGTTGTTCGCCGGTGCCGTTGCTGCACCTGCCGTGGGGAAGTTGAAATGACTGCTGCTTATGCCAACCTCGTCTCCACCGTCGCGCCGAAAGACTTCGGCCGCGTCGCCGTGCTGTTCGGCGGCAAGAGTGCCGAGCGTGAGGTTTCGCTGAAGTCCGGTAACGCGGTCCTCGCTGCACTGCAAAGTGCCGGTGTGGACGCGTTCGGCCTCGACGTCGGCGACGACCTGTTGCAGCGTTTGCTCAACGAAAAGATCGACCGCGCCTTCATCATTCTCCACGGTCGTGGCGGTGAAGACGGCAGCATGCAGGGCCTGCTCGAATGCCTGGGCATTCCGTACACCGGCAGCGGCATTCTGGCGTCGGCGCTGGCCATGGACAAACTGCGCACCAAGCAGGTCTGGCACAGCCTGGGTATTCCGACACCGCGTCACGCCGTCTTGAGCAGCGAGGCTGATTGTATTTCGGCAGCGACGGAACTGGGCTTCCCTTTGATCGTCAAACCGGCGCATGAAGGTTCAAGTATCGGTATGGCCAAAGTGAGTTCCGCGTCCGAGTTGATCGACGCCTGGAAAGCGGCCAGTACCTACGATTCGCAAGTGTTGGTCGAGCAATGGATTCACGGTCCGGAGTTCACCATCGCCACCCTGCGTGACCAGGTGTTGCCTCCGATTGCCCTGGGCACGACGCACAGCTTCTACGACTACGACGCCAAGTACATCGCCAACGATACCCAGTACCGCATTCCGTGCGGGCTCGACAGCACCAAGGAAAAGGAACTCATGGACCTCACGGCGAAAGCCTGCGAGGCGCTGGGTATCGCCGGTTGGGGCAGGGCAGACGTGATGCAGGACGCCGACGGGCAGTTCTGGTTCCTGGAAGTGAACACCGCGCCGGGCATGACCGATCACAGCCTGGTGCCGATGGCGGCCCGTGCCGCCGGCCTGGATTTCCAGCAACTGGTTCTGGCGATTCTGGCAGCCAGTTTCGAGGTTAGAGGTTAAGACCATGCAAGGCGCGCAGCTAAGACATCAGCCTCCACCCGCACCCGGCCGCAAGCCGGTGCCACGGGGTGCCAGCCGAATGGTGGCCAAAGAGCCGATGTCGATGCGCCTGCCGAAAGCCAATTTTGGTTTTCTCAAAGCGTTGTTCTGGCCGGTGCTGTTGGTTGCACTGGGGTTTGGCACTTACGAAGGCGCGCAGCGTTTGCTGCCGTACGCCGACCGGCCGATCACCAAGATCAACGTGCAGGGTGATTTGAGTTACATCAGCCAGCAAGCCGTGCAGCAGCGGATCGCCCCGTACGTGGCGTCGAGCTTCTTCACCATTGACCTTGAGAGCATGCGCACCGAGCTTGAGACGATGCCATGGATTGCCCACGCCGAAGTGCGTCGGGTGTGGCCGGATCAAGTGGTGATCCGCCTGGAAGAACAACTGCCGGTGGCCCGTTGGGGCGATGAATCGCTGTTGAACAACCAGGGCCAGGCGTTCACCCCGCGTGAGCTGGCGAACTACGAACACTTGCCACAGCTGTTCGGCCCACAACGGGCCCAGCAGCAAGTGATGCAGCAATACCAGGTGCTGAGCCAGATGCTCAGGCCATTGGGTTTCTCGATTGCACGCCTGGAGTTGCGTGAACGAGGCAGCTGGTTCCTGACCACCGGCGCCGGCAGTGCCGGCCCGGGAATCGAACTGCTGCTGGGACGCGGCAACCTGGTGGAGAAGATGCGCCGTTTCATTGCCATCTACGACAAGACGCTTAAAGAACAGATTACGAACATTGCGCGCATCGATCTGCGCTACGCCAACGGCCTCGCTGTTGGCTGGCGGGAACCTGTAGCGCCCACGACAGCCCAACCCGCTGTCGCGAAGAATTAAGAAGAGGCAGGACCCATGGCAAACGTGCAAAGCGGCAAAATGATCGTCGGTCTCGATATCGGCACCTCCAAGGTGGTGGCGCTGGTCGGCGAGGTTGCGGACGACGGCACGCTGGAAATCGTCGGGATCGGTACCCATCCGTCCCGTGGCCTGAAGAAAGGCGTGGTGGTGAACATCGAGTCCACCGTTCAGTCGATCCAGCGCGCTATCGAAGAAGCGCAGCTGATGGCCGGTTGCCGCATTCATTCGGCGTTTGTCGGCGTGGCCGGCAATCACATCCGCAGCCTGAACTCCCACGGCATCGTGGCGATTCGTGATCGTGAAGTCAGCTCGGCCGACCTTGAGCGCGTCCTCGACGCTGCCCAGGCTGTGGCGATCCCGGCTGACCAGCGCGTGCTGCACACCCTGCCGCAGGATTACGTGATCGATAACCAGGAAGGCGTTCGTGAGCCACTGGGCATGTCCGGCGTGCGTCTGGAAGCCAAGGTTCACGTGGTCACCTGCGCCGTCAACGCCGCACAGAACATTGAAAAGTGCGTGCGCCGCTGCGGCCTGGAAATCGACGACATCATTCTCGAGCAACTGGCCTCGGCCTACTCGGTCCTGACCGACGACGAGAAAGAGCTGGGCGTGTGCCTGGTGGACATCGGCGGCGGTACCACCGACATCGCCATCTTCACCGAAGGCGCGATCCGCCACACCGCGGTGATCCCGATTGCGGGCGATCAGGTGACCAACGACATCGCCATGGCGTTGCGCACTCCGACCCAGTACGCCGAAGAAATCAAGATTCGCTACGCCTGCGCCCTGGCCAAACTGGCCGGTGCCGGTGAAACCATCAAGGTGCCAAGCGTTGGCGACCGTCCACCGCGCGAGCTGTCCCGCCAGGCCCTGGCCGAGGTGGTAGAGCCGCGTTACGACGAGCTGTTCACGCTGATCCAGGCCGAGCTGCGTCGCAGCGGCTACGAAGACCTGATCCCGGCCGGCATCGTGCTGACCGGCGGTACGTCGAAAATGGAAGGCGCCACCGAATTGGCCGAGGAAATCTTCCATATGCCGGTCCGCCTGGGCGTGCCGCATGGCGTCAAGGGCCTGGACGATGTGGTCCGCAACCCGATTTATTCCACCGGCGTTGGCCTGTTGATGTACGGCCTGCAAAAGCAGTCCGACGGGATTTCGTTCTCGGGCATCAGCAGCCGCGACAGCTACAGCAATGAAGAACCGAAAGCCGCCTTGCTCGACCGCATCAAGAGCTGGGTACAAGGCAACTTCTAAAGATTTATCGCAGCACCGTTGTAGATACACGCAGTAGGCGAAAAAACTAGAGAACGTAAAGGAGAGGGAAAATGTTCGAACTCGTAGACAACATCCCCGCAAGCCCGGTTATTAAAGTTATCGGTGTTGGCGGAGGCGGCGGCAACGCTGTCAACCACATGGTCAAGAGCAACATTGAAGGCGTTGAATTCATCTGCGCCAACACTGATGCCCAGGCGCTGAAATCCATCGGCGCGCGGACCATCCTGCAACTGGGTACCGGTGTGACCAAAGGTCTGGGCGCCGGCGCCAACCCTGAAGTAGGTCGTCAGGCCGCTCTCGAAGACCGTGAGCGCATTGCCGAAGTCCTGCAGGGCACCAACATGGTGTTCATCACCACTGGCATGGGCGGCGGTACCGGTACCGGTGCGGCACCAATCATTGCCGAAGTGGCCAAGGAAATGGGGATCCTCACCGTTGCGGTGGTGACTCGTCCGTTCCCGTTCGAAGGTCGCAAGCGCATGCAGATCGCCGACGAAGGCATCCGTCTGCTGTCTGAAAGCGTCGACTCGTTGATCACCATTCCCAACGAGAAACTGCTGACCATTCTTGGCAAGGACGCAAGCCTGCTGTCCGCATTCGCCAAGGCTGACGATGTACTGGCCGGTGCCGTTCGCGGTATCTCCGACATCATCAAGCGTCCTGGCATGATCAACGTCGACTTTGCCGACGTCCGTACCGTGATGAGCGAAATGGGCATGGCGATGATGGGCACTGGCTGCGCCAGCGGTCCGAACCGTGCACGCGAGGCCACCGAAGCGGCCATTCGCAACCCGTTGCTCGAAGACGTGAACCTGCAAGGCGCACGCGGCATCCTGGTGAACATCACCGCCGGTCCTGACCTGTCCCTGGGTGAGTACTCCGACGTGGGTAGCATCATCGAAGCCTTCGCTTCCGAGCACGCCATGGTCAAGGTCGGTACCGTTATCGATCCGGACATGCGCGACGAGTTGCACGTGACTGTAGTTGCTACCGGTCTGGGCGCGAAAATCGAGAAGCCTGTAAAGGTCATCGACAACACCGTTCACACCTCGATGGCCTCCCAGCCGCAACAATCGGCGCCCGCTCGTCAGGAACAGCCAGCGGTGAACTACCGTGACCTGGACCGTCCGACCGTCATGCGCAACCAGGCTCAGGCCGGTGCTGCGACTGCCGCGAAGATGAATCCGCAAGATGATCTGGACTACCTGGACATCCCGGCTTTCCTGCGTCGTCAGGCTGATTGATGGAATGTATCAGGGCTATGAAGTTGATTGGTGTTCAGCAAAGGTCTGGTCTGCTATCATCGCCAGCCTTTGTTGATACCAGTTCGCAATTTGCGCTGAAGCGGCCCAAGCCATGATTAAACAACGCACACTGAAAAATATTATCCGTGCCACAGGTGTAGGCCTGCACTCCGGGGAGAAGGTATACCTGACCCTCAAGCCCGCGCCTATCGACACCGGCATCGTGTTTTGTCGTGCTGACCTCGATCCTGTGGTGCAGATTCCTGCTCGCGCAGAAAACGTTGGCGAAACCACTATGTCGACCACACTGGTTAACGGTGACGTCAAAGTGGACACGGTGGAGCACTTGCTCTCGGCCATGGCTGGCCTGGGCATCGATAACGCCTACGTCGAGCTCTCCGCGTCCGAAGTACCGATCATGGATGGTAGCGCTGGACCTTTCGTATTCCTGATTCAGTCGGCCGGCCTGGAAGAACAGGACGCAGCCAAGAAGTTCATCCGGATCCTGCGGGAAGTGACAGTGGAAGATGGCGACAAGCGCGCCACTTTCGTCCCTTTCGAAGGTTTCAAGGTGAGCTTCGAGATCGATTTCGATCACCCGGTTTTCCGTGACCGCACACAAAGTGCAAGCGTGGATTTTTCCAGCACTTCGTTCGTAAAAGAAGTCAGCCGCGCCCGTACCTTTGGTTTCATGAGTGACATCGAGTACCTGCGCAAGCACAACCTCGCACTCGGCGGCAGTGTTGAAAACGCTATTGTGGTCGACGCGGATGGTGTACTGAACGAAGACGGCCTTCGCTATGAAGACGAATTCGTGAAGCACAAGATCCTCGATGCAATTGGTGACCTCTACCTGCTGGGCAATAGCCTGATTGGTGAGTTCAAGGGCTTTAAGTCCGGACATGCATTGAACAACCAGCTGCTGCGCAAGTTGATTGAGCAGACAGATGCTTGGGAAGTCGTGACTTTCGAAGACGCCAGCACTGCACCGATCTCTTACATGCGTCCCGTCGCGGCCGTGTAAGCAAAAAACCTCTCTAGTTTTTAAAGGCTGCCTTCGGGTGGCCTTTTTTTATGCCTCAAATTATGTGGTGGTCAAGCGGGCCCCTTCGCGAGCAGGCTCGCTCCCACAGTTGGTCGCATTCCAATGTGGGAGCGAGCCTGCTCGCGAAGGGGCCAGTCGCCACAAAGAAGGACTCACTGCGCAGCCACCACCCGATTGCGCCCACCTTCCTTGGCCTGATACAGCGCCTTGTCCGCCATAAACAGCAATTGCTCCAGACTGATTTCCTTTTCCGTCGTCCAGGTACTGATCCCGATACTGACAGTAATCGGTGTTTCAGCACCCGCCACCAACGGCATTTGCTCCACCGCCACGCGGATTTTTTCGGCAATCTGCCGTGCGCCCGCGTTGTCCGTTTCCGCGAGGATCACCGAAAACTCCTCACCGCCATACCGCGCCACCAGATCCCCGGGCCGCCGTACATTGGCGCAAATCACCTTGGCCACGGCCCGCAACGCGTCATCGCCACCCTGATGGCCATGGCGATCGTTGAACGCCTTGAAATGGTCTGCATCGACCATCAGCACCGACAGCGGCTTACCCGAGCGTTGAGCGCGAAACCACTCATGGCGCAGGGTCTGATCCAGGGTCCGGCGGTTGGCGACACCGGTCAGGGCATCGGTGGCGGCCAACAGCGCCAGTTCCTGTTCGGCGTGATGGCGCAGGCGTAGCTCGCGGCACAGCAACCAGGTCAGCCAGAGCAGGCCGATGCACAGCACGCCAGTGGCACCGCTGATGACAATCGCCGTACGTTTCCAGGTCGCGAACACTTCGTTGCCGGAGAGGGCGACGATGACCGTCAACGGCAGGTTGCCGACCCTGGAAAAGGTGTACAGGCGTTGTAGATGATCGACGCTCGACACACTGTCGAAACTGCCCGCGCCTTCACGCAGGATGCGCATGACATTGGGCCGATTGGCGAAATTCTTGCCGACGGGGTCGTTGATCAGATGTGGCTTTTGCGCGAGCAGAATGCCGTCGTCATTGATGATGCTCAGGGTGCTGTCGTTGCCAATGTCCAGGCTGTTGAACAATTGTTCGAAGTACGCGAGGCGCATCGATGCCACGGCGACGCCGAGAAACTCGCCAGTCGACGAGGAGATGCGTCGGCTGAAGCTGATCCGCCATTCCTCGCTGTCGTCGCAATCGCAGCGCGGCTTGAACGGCCGGCTGATGAACATGCCGGTGTCGCTGTTAAACGCATGGGCGAGAAAATAGTCGCGGTCCGCGAAGTTGCCGGGTTTGGGCTCGATCAGCGATGAGTCGGCGAGCACTTCCCCGTGTTTGTCCAACAACAGAATGTCGCCCTTGAAGCGCGCGGTGGTGGAGCGATCGAACAGCACCAGATGGCGAATCTGTGGGGAAACCTGTTTCAGGTCTTCACGCTGCGAGGCGGCTATCAGGCCCTGCAGGGTCAAATCGTAAAGCTCAACGGTGCGCAGCACGTCAGCGTCGATCAACTGCGCGATGGTGGTTGCGCTGCGGGTAGCGGCCTGCTGGGCGTTAGCGTGTTCGCGGATTAGCAGAAACGCGACGATGCTGAGAATCGCGATCACCGTCAGCAAGCTGCCAAGCATCACCATGAGCTCAGGTCGACCGGTCTTGCCTGAAAGGTGTTGGGGGTGGCTCACTGGCATGGGGCGACTGTCTGCTTGAAGAGCATAAAAAAGGCCAGCAAAACACGCTGGCCTTTACTTATTCAAGCTTAGAAGACATTGGGCGGGAACGCACTTGCGCCAGCCCCAATGAAAAAAAGCCGCTGATAGCAGCGGCTTTGAAGACAACTTTTCAAAGGGAAGAGCCGATGAAAAGTGTCGAGGGAAACTGTAGTTCGATGAATCAGCTGTCTTTCTCAACCCGTTGCCGGGTGGCAGAAGTGGACGCTTGAGGGGTTTGCGCGGCGTCTTGAGCCTTGGCCGTCATGTCGCTCTGATACTGATCGTAGGCGGCGGCGCGTGCGGCATTTTGCGCGACGAACGTCTGCGACTCTTCCGCGATTGCGAACGGAGACAGAAACAATGAGGACAAAACGAAAGCGCTGGCAATACCCGTAATGTTGGACATCTTTTAAACCTTCTTGCTTGGCAAGTGCTGTTTGGTGCGGGCAAAGATAAGGATCTTGGCCGATAGGAAACAGAGCCAATCGAAGAAAGGACTGTTGCGCCAGAAGCAACAGTGATTCATGGAGGAGTGGGTTTCTGTGGCGAGGGAGGATGGTCTAAACGGGGAGGTGAATGCCGAAGGTATTCATGCCGTGGTCGCTGCGCACAAACACATCGCCGCCATGCATCAGCGCAATCGCCTTGACGATCGCCAGTCCCAATCCATGGTTGTTTCCGCTGTTGCTGCGCGACGCATCCACCCGATAAAAGCGTTCAAACAACCGCGGTAAATGCTCGCTGGCAATCGGCGATCCAGGGTTGGCCACACCAATGCTCACCTGATGTTCCTCAACCTCGATTCGCACCTGAATCACTTGCCCGGGTTCGGTGTGCTGCACCGCGTTGCTCAGCAAATTGATCAACGCCCGACGCAGATGCGCGATCTCGATCCGCACCTGCGCATCGCCGCTGACCTGCACCTGAACCTGCGCATCCTCAAGAATGAAATCCAGGTACTCCAGCGTCGTCGCCACTTCATCGGCGAGCGACGTGGACGTCAGTTTGGTGGCCTTGCTGCCCTGATCCGCGCTGGCGAGGAACAGCATGTCGTTGATGATCGAGCGCAGCCGTTCCAGTTCTTCGAGGTTCGATTGCAGCACTTCAAAATAGTGCTCGGCGGAGCGCCCGCGTGTCAGCGCGACCTGGGTCTGGCCGATCAGGTTGGTCAGCGGCGAACGGAGTTCATGGGCGACGTCGGCGTTGAACGACTCCAGCCGCGAATACGCCTGCTCGACCCGCTCCAGCGTGGAGTTGAACGAATTGACGAACTGATTCAACTCTGGCGGCAACGACGATAAACGCAAGCGCCCGGAACGCAGCGGCGGGGCTAGCCGCTGGGCTTCCTGGGACAACTTGATCAAGGGTTTGAGACCGATGCGCGCCACCCAATACCCCAGCGCAGACGCCAGCAACACGCCGACAATCGCCAGGCTGATCAGCGCGATCAGCAGGTGATGCTGCGTCTCGAAAAACGTCTCGGTGTCGATGCCGATCATGAAGCGCAGCGGGGGGCGTTGATCCTTGGCCGGGAACTGGCTCACCAGCACTTTCAGCGGATAAGGATGATCCGGCAGCTGCAAGTCGCGCATGCCCAGTGGCCCTTCGGCGAAGGCGCGAATCTGCGGCGTCGGGTTGCCATATTCGTAGTGCGCATCGCCGCTGATAATCCAGAAACTGATGCGCTTGTCTTCCTCGCCAAGCAGCTTGAGCTTGTTGTTGATCTTCACCCAATGCTCGGGCGTGCCGTACCGGCCGACGGTGGATTCGAGCACGCTGTAGCGCGCATCCAGCTCGGCTTCGGGCAGCAGGCCCAGGCCCTTGTCGACCTGCTGATACAACGCCCAGCCGATCAACAAAAACACCAGCAGCGCCACCAGCGTAAACATCCCGCTCAGGCGCAGTGCGATGGAGTTACTGGACACCACGGCTCTCCAGCACATAACCCATGCCACGAATCGTGTGCAGCAGTTTTTCGTCGAACGGCCCGTCGAGCTTGGCCCGCAGACGCTTGATCGCGACTTCGACGACGTTGGCGTCGCTGTCGAAATTGATGTCCCAGACCATCTCGGCAATCGCGGTTTTCGAGAGGATTTCGCCTTGCCGACGGGCCAACACGCTGAGCAGAGAAAACTCTTTGGCGGTCAGGTCCAGGCGTGTGCCGGCGCGGGTCGCTTTGCGGCTGATCAAATCTATCCACAGGTCGGCGATGCTCACTTGCACCGGTTCGTGACCGCCGCTGCGCCGGGTCAACGCTTGCAGGCGCGCCACCAGTTCAAGGAAGGAAAACGGCTTGCCGAGGTAATCGTCAGCGCCGTCGCGCAAGCCTTTGATGCGATCTTCGACGCGCTCGCGGGCGGTGAGCATGATCACCGGGGTTTGCTTGCGCGCACGCAAGGCGCGCAGCACGCCGAAGCCGTCGAGGCCCGGCAGCATGACGTCGAGGACGATCACCGCGTAGTCACTTTCCAGCGCCAGGTGCAGGCCTTCAACGCCTTCGCGCGCCACGTCCACGGTGTAACCCTGTTCCGTCAGGCCGCGGTGCAAATAGTCCGCGGTTTTTTCTTCGTCTTCGATAATCAGAACGCGCATGACCCCGCCTCAGTCTGTGGTCGCCAACGCCGGTACGGGCGAAGGTTTGGGCCTGTGAAATAGCCGCTCAAGCCACAAGTATATGACTGGAGTGGTGAACAGCGTCAGCGCCTGGCTCACCAGCAAGCCGCCGACTACCGCGATCCCCAATGGCTGGCGCAGTTCGGCGCCGGTGCCGTAGCCGAGCATCAGCGGCAGCGCACCGAGCAGGGCGGCGAGGGTGGTCATGATGATCGGCCGGAACCGCGTGATACAGGCCTGGAAGATCGCTTCTTCCGGCGGCAAGCCACGGTTGCGCTGGGCGTCCAGCGCGAAGTCGATCATCAGGATGCCGTTCTTCTTCACGATGCCGATCAGTAGCACCAGCCCGATCAACGCCATGATCGAAAAGTCCTGGCCGCAGATCCACAGCATGATCACCGCCCCGAGCCCCGCCGACGGCAGCGTCGAAATGATGGTCAGCGGATGGACGAAGCTCTCATAGAGCACGCCAAGAATGATGTACACCGCCACCAGCGCCGCCAGGATCAGCCACGGCTGGCTGGCCAGCGAACTCTGGAACGCCTGGGCCGCGCCCTGGAAGTTGCCGCTCATGGCCGCTGGCATGCCGATGTCGGCCTTGGCCTGGTTGAGCATGATCACTGCATCGCCCAGTGCGACGCCGGGCGCCAGGTTGAACGACAAGTTAGCGGCCGGGAACATGCCGTCGTGGGCGATGGACAGCGGGCCGACCGTAGGCGCGTCAAATTTGGCCAGCGCCGACAGCGGTACCATTTCCCCGCTGAGCGGTGAGCGCAGGTAAAAATAATTCAGGCTTTCGGCCTTGCCGCGTTGCTTGGTGTCCAGCTCCAGAATCACGTTGTACTGGTTGATCTGGGTCTGGAACTCATTGACCTGGCGCTGACCAAACGCATCGTAAAGCGCTTCGTCGACGTCACTGGCGGTCAAGCCGAAGCGCGCCGCCGCGCTGCGGTCGATGCTGATGTGGGTGATGCTGCCGCCCAGTTGCAGGTCGTTGGAAATGTCGCGGAACGCCGGGTTGCTGCGCAGTTTTTCCGTCAGCCGCTGGGTCCAGGTGCTGAGGGTCGCGCCATCGTTGCTCTTGAGTACGTATTGGTACTGTGCACGGCTAGGGCCAGAGCTGAGGTTGATATCTTGCCCGGCGCGCAGGTACAGCACGATGCCCGGGACCTTCATCAGTTGCGGGCGAATCCGGTCGATGAACTGGCTGGCCGAAACGTCGCGGTCGCCGCGTTTTTTCAGGGAGATCCAGAAGCGACCGTTGGCGATCGTCTGGTTACTGCCCGACACCCCGACAGAGTGGGAAAACGCTGCAACTGCGGGATCCGCTGCGACGATTTCGGCCATCGCCAGGTGTTTTTTCACCATGTCGCCGTAGGAAATATCGGCGGCAGCTTCGGTCGTGCCGAGGACAAAACCGGTGTCCTGCACCGGGAAGAAACCTTTCGGAATGAAGATGTAACCGACGATGGCCAGGCACAGGGAAAGACCGAACACACCTATCATCAATTTCTGATGGGCGAGGGCGCGGCGCAGCAGTTTTTCATAGCCGGCCACCAAGCGTTCGCCGAACGTCGGTTTGCTGTGGGCGTGATGCACCGGCGCACGCATGAACAGCGCGGCCAGCGTCGGCGCCAGGGTCAGTGAGACCACCACCGAAATCATGATGGTTGAAGTGGCTGTCAGGGCGAACTCCTTGAACAGCCGCCCGACCACGCCGCCCATGAACAGCAGCGGAATGAACGCCGCCACCAGCGAGAAACTGATCGAGACCACGGTAAAACCAATCTCGCCCGCACCCTTGATCGCCGCTTCGCGCATACCGTCACCGGCCTCAAGGTGTCGGTGAATGTTCTCCACCACCACAATCGCATCGTCGACCACAAACCCCACGGCCACCACAATCGCCACCAGGGTCAGGTTGTTCAGGCTGAAGCCCATGATGTACATCAGGGCGAAACTGGCGGTCAGGGACACGCCCAGCACCGCGGACACAATCATCGTCGCCGACCATTGGCGCAGGAACAGCGCCATCACCGCCACCACCAGCATGATCGCGATCAACAGGGTGATTTCCACTTCGTGCAAAGACGCGCGAATGGTCTGGGTGCGGTCGACCAGCACCTTGACCTGCACTGAGGCGGGGAGCATGGCTTCAAGCGCCGGCAGCGCGGCTTGAATGCGATCCACGGTCTCGACGATGTTCGCGCCCGGTTGCCGGGAGATCACCAGGTTCACCCCGGGTTTATCGCCGGCCCAGGCCTGAACGTAGGCATCTTCCGAACCGTTGACGACTTTGGCGACATCCCGCAGATGAACCGGGGCGCCGTCCTTGTAGGAAACGATGAGTTGGCTGTATTCCTCGGGGTGAAACAACTGGTCGTTGGTCGACAGCGTGGAAATGCTCGACTCACCGTACAACGCACCTTTGGCCAGGTTGAGGCTGGTGTTCTGGATCGCCAGGCGAATGTCCGCCAGCGTCAGGCCGATAGCCGCGAGTTTGTCCGCCGAGGCTTGAACGCGAATCGCCGGACGTTGCTGACCGGTGATGTTGATTTGGCCTACGCCATCGATCTGACTGATCTGACGCGAGAGCAGGGTTTCCACCAGGTCGCTGAGTTCAGTGCCGGGCATTTGCGTGGAGTTGACGCTGAGGATCAGCACCGGGCTGTCGGCCGGGTTGACCTTGCGCCAGGTCGGCAGCGTCGGCATGTCCTTGGGCAGCTTGCCGGCGGCGGTGTTGATCGCGGCCTGGACTTCCTGGGCGGCGGTGTCGATGCTTTTGTCGAGGGTGAACTGCAGGGTCAGGTTGGTCGAACCCAAGGCGCTGCTCGACGTCATCTGGGTCACGCCGGGGATGGCGCTGAATTGCACTTCAAGCGGCGTAGCCACCGACGACGCCATGGTTTCCGGGCTGGCACCGGGCAATTGCGCGGCCACCTGAATGGTCGGGAATTCGGCTTCCGGCAACGGCGCAATCGGCAGGCGCGGGAAGGCGATGGCTCCGAGCAGCACCAGCGCAAAGGTCAGCAGGATGGTGGCGACCGGGTGATCGATGCACCAGGCAGAGACCGAGCCATGGCCCTTCATGGCTTCGGCTCCGATTGCACCACTTGCGGCGGCTCGGTCATGACCTGCACGGTCGACCCCGGTTTGAGCCGTGACTGGCCATCACTGACCAGCACATCGCCCGGTTTCACGCCTTTGATGATGTCCTGACCGCTGCCTTGGGCAACCACCTGCACGGTCACGGTTTCCACTTTGTCGCCGTTGACCCGATACACGAAGTGTTGATCGAGGCCGCGTTGTACGACGGTGGGCGGTACCACCAGCGCATCTTTCTCCAGGGCTGTCTGGATTTTCACCGTCACCAGCAGGCCCGGCCAGAGTTTCTGCCCGGCGTTGTTGAATTCGGCCTTGGCGCGGATGGTCCCGGTGTTGGCGTTGATCTGGTTGTCGATCAGGGTCAAGTGACCTTCGCCCAGCAAGTTGCCGGTTTCACCGTCGGTGTCGGCGCCAATGTAGGCTTTCACTTGGGCGCGTTGCGGGTCGCCGATCAGCCCTTGCAGGGTCGGCAACATGTGCTGCGGCAGGGAAAACTCGACGGCGATCGGGTCGATCTGCGTCACGGTGAACAGGCCCTGGGCGTCGGTCATGCGCAGGAAGTTGCCTTCATCCACTGTACGAATACCGACGCGCCCGGTGACCGGCGAGTGAATCTGTGTGTAGGAGAGTTGCACCTGAGCGGCGTCGATTGAAGCCTGGTTGCCCTGGGCGGTGGCCTTGAGCTGATTGACCAGCGCTTGTTGTTGGTCGTAGGTCTGTTTGGATACGCCGTCATCAACGCTCAGTAGTTTGTAACGCTTGAGATTGATCAGTGCCACTTGCAACTGCGCCTGGTTTTCTCCCAGTTGAGCGCGGGCCTGATCGAGGCTGGCGCGGATCGAGCGGTCGTCGATGGTGGCCAACAGGTCACCTTTGTTCACCAGTTGACCTTCCTTGACCAGGATCTTGGTGAGGATGCCGTCGATCTGCGGGCGCACCACCACGCTGTGCAAGGACAACACCGACCCGATACCGCTGACATAACGCGGCACGTCTTTCTCAACGACGTTGACCACGCGCACCGGGATGGCGGTCGGGGCGGCGAGTTTGGCCGTGGCAGGCTTGACGAGGTACCAGGTGCCCAGCGCTGCCAAGGCAATTAGCAGACCTGCGATCAAGGCGGGTTTTTTCTGAATTCGCATGCGAGTGGGGCGCCGGGCTGAGAGGTTGGGGTATTTCAGGTTTATACCCTTCTTTATAACCCTGTCAGCCCGTCAGGAAGGTGACTGCTAACTGACGGGGCTGTCAGTTTGAGATTCAGCGGCGGTGGGTTCGCCAGCACAAACCCGACGGACTCACGCGCGGTGTGAAGCTTGCAGCTCTAGACACAGGTATACTGCCGCCTTTCGCGGCTCGCTGACCGGGCCCGACTCTATGTGCATCACCCGGAGCTTTCATGACTTCCCCGACACAACCGCCGGTTGCCGACGCTTTGAGCGACGACCAGGCAGACCTGCCAGACAGCGTCGACTCCAGCGCAGACAGCGAAACCAAAGCCGCAATCCCGGCGTTCAAGTTCCCGTTCAAACCGGGTGATCTGGCGGCCGCGAAGAACGCCAGTCAGCCTTGGTACAAGAATGGCGCGAAGAATGGCCATACCAAGACACCTGGGGCGGCACCTCCGGGTACTCGTCGTTCGATGGGTAAGCGCTGAGTTTCAGTTTCTGCGGTGCCTGATCTACCGCTTTCGCGAGCAAGCCCGCTCCCACAGTGGATCGTCGACATACACAAAATCTGTGTCAGATGGAGATCAAATGTGGGAGCGGGCTTGCTCGCGAAGGGGTCATCACAGGCAACTAATCCCTTGGATCAAGCCGCCCGCAACGAAATAAACGCATAGTTCACCGGTGCTTCAGTCACCAGTTGCGCACCCGCCGCCTGCACTTGCCCGGCAATGTCATCCCCCGACACATGAAACAGCCAGTCACTCTCCGGCGCCGCCAGTGGTTGCGCTGACACCTGATCAATGACCGTGGCAAACGCGTTCATGTCCGGCAGATAGGCGGTAAACCCGTCACCCTTCAGCGCAGTCGTGCGAATCCCCAGCAACGCGCAAATAGCGTCCTTGGCCTGAATGTCATCGCGATCCGCCTGACGAGAACGCTGGATCAACTGCGCCAGCTCCTGATCGACCAATTGACCGCCGATGATCAGATCCGGGCCCTGTTCCCATGATTCGGGCGGGCAATCCTTGGTCGCTGTGTTCAGCAGGATGTGCGGGTTGATTTCCGCCGGGTAGATGCGGCACACCAGCGGTCGGCGCTCGTAGATGCCGCAGCGGTTGTCTTCGTCAAGATTCCGGCAGGGACCGACGTTATAGGCGGCAAAGGTGATTGCCACGTGCGCCTCGGACGCGCCGCTTCGAACCACCACCGAACGGCGTTCGGCGTGTTCGCGTTGCTGCACCGGCAGGCCCAGGCCGTTACCCAGAAAACCCTCGACCAGCACGATCACTTGACCGCCATCGCCCGCCCACATGCGGGCTTCCGCCAGGGTCAGGGGGACGTGGTGGTCGTTGCAGCACTTGCCGCAACCTACGCAGGAAAACCTTGTATTCATTGCTCGCCGGGCCGCATGTGAGGGCAGGAAACGGCGACAGAATGTCACCGCACTGCCTAGCGATGAAGCAAGTTATGCGCCACTCACTGGGCCTTGGCGGTCGGGCGAATGGAGTCCCATTCGGTCACGTAGGCGGTTTTTGTCTTCTTGTTGTAGAGGCACAGCTCGGTGCCTTGCTGACCTTTCATGTGTTTTTGCGGGTATTGGCCTTGCAGCAGGAGGGCGGTGTAGTCGACCCGATCATCGAATTGTGCAGGGGTGCCGACGGGCTTGGCGTTTTTCAGGCCGCTGGCTTTGGTGCAGCTGGTGAGGACGGCTTTGTCGTAGGCGGCCCAGGCGTCGGGGCTGGAGGCGTGGGCCTGGGAGGCGAGGGCGGTGAGACAGAGGGCGATCAGGGGTGCGGCTTTCATGGTTCGGGCTTCCGTTGGCTTGATTGGCCGAGTATGCCTGAAGGGTTGATATTGTTAATGCTGGCCCCTTCGCGAGCAGGCTCGCTCCCACAGGCGATCTGTGTTGTACGCAGATCAAGTGTGGGAGCGAGCCTGCTCCGGGCGGTGTTCCGACGAAGGCGGTGTATCAGGCTGGAACCGGTTCCCGGCGGACCACATACATCCCGGAACTTTCATACAGCCGCTGTGCCCGAAGGTTGTCTTCCAGCACCTTCAAGTCAACAAACCCTTCCCGACGTTGCTGAAATACGTGAAACGCCTGCTGCAACAAGGCGCGGCCCAGCCCGAGGCGTTGCGCGCGCGGGTGGACCACCAGGTTCTTGATGTAGGCGCTGGTCCAGCACTGGCACACACCAGCGATACCGTCGGCATCCAGCGCAATGAAACACAGGGCGGGATCGTATTCGGGGTCGGTTTCAAAGCGCTGTTGCCACACCTCCAGCGCCGGCACGCGGCCACCACCTTCCTGATAACCCAATTCCATCAAGTGATGGACGGCTGCTGCCAATTCAGGGCGGTATTGGCTGAGGACGATGCCTTCAGGCCAGGTGATCGCCGGCACAGCCTCGGCGAGGTTGCGCCGCATCAAATAGCAAAAGTCCTCGGCCACCTCTTAATGACCTTGTTCAGCGACAGCCCTGGCCGCCTCGATCAGGCATTTGGTCAGTTCAGGTGAAGAGAACTTGGTCAGCACCGCGTTAGCCCCGGCCAGACGCGCTTTTTCGCTGTTCATCGCACTGTCCAGGGAGGTGTGCAGCAGCACGTACAGGTGCGAGAAGTCCGGTGTTTCGCGCAGGGTGCGGGTGAAGGCGTAGCCGTCCATCTCCGACATTTCGATGTCCGAGACGATCAGGTTGATCTGCTGGGCCGTGCCTTGCAGGTCGAGCAGGCAGTCGATGGCTTCCTTGGCGCTGCGGGCGGTGTGGCATTGCAGGCCGAGGTTGCGCAGGGTGTGCACGGATTGTTGCAGGGCGACCTGGCTGTCATCGACCACCAGAATGCGCGCGCTGCCCAGGACTTCGGCGTCTTCCATGCTCAGCTCGGTCGGGGCCGTTTCGATCTGTGCCGGGGCGATGCCGTGGATGACTTTTTCGATGTCCAGCACTTGCACCAGCGTGCCGTCTACCGAGGTTACGCCGGTGATGTACGAACGCACACCGCCGGAACCAAAGGGTGGCGGACGAATGTCGGTGGTCAGGCAGTGGACGATCTTGCTCACGGCCTGAACATGCAGGCCCTGCTTGGAGCGGCTGACGTCGGTGACGATCAGGCAGCCACCGTTCGGGTCTTCCAGCGGGCGCTCGCCGATGGCACGGCTCAGGTCGATCACCGACAACGAAGCACCGCGCAGGGTGGCGATGCCTTTGACGTGGGGATGCGACTCCGGCAGCCGGGTCAGCGGCGGGCAAGGAATGATTTCGCTGACTTTGAGCAGGTTGATCGCCATCAGCTTGCCGCTGCGCAAGGTAAACAGCAGAAGCGAAAGTGAATCTGCGCGGGCTTTGTTGGAAGACATATGTACCTTCTGGAAAAAGGTGATGGGCGATCGCGGGATTGCCAAAAACTATCGATATCGGGTTATCGACTTGTAGCGGGCAGGCTTTAGAAATTCGGATGAACCGTTTGCCGCCTTCGCGAGCAGGCTCGCTCCCACATTTGATCGGCGTACGACGCGGTCCAGTGTGGGAGCGAGCCTGCTCGCGAAGGGGCCGTCACTTCATCCCCAATCGCTTGGCCATGCGCCCAAGATTCGCCCGGTCCAGCCCCAGCTCACGCGCCGCGCTCGCCCAGTTGTTGTGATGCCGCTCCAGGCAAGCGCTGATCAATTGCCGCTGATAATTCTCCGTGGCTTCACGCAGATCACCGGCCACCAATGTCACGGCGCTGACGACGGGTTGTTCGGTAAGCACCTCATCACCGCCGGTAGGCAACTCCAGGTCTGCCGCACTCAAGCTGAGAATCTTCGGGCGATCCTTGCAGTTACCCAGCGCTTTAAGCGCGCTGCGACCAATCAAATGCTCCAGCTCCCGCACGTTCCCCGGCCAGTTATAGGCCAGCAAGGCAGCCTGCGCATCGCTGTTCAAACGCAGACTGTTGAGGCCCATGCGCGAACGGTTTTGTTCCAGGAAGAAGCCGCTGAGCAGCAATACATCCCGCCCGCGATCGCGCAGTGCTGGCACCAGCAACGGGTAAACGCTCAAGCGATGGTAGAAGTCGGCACGGTAGCGACCGTTGCGCACTTCTTCGGCCAGGTCGCGGTTGGTCGCCGCGATCAGGCGCACGTCAACCGTGTGTTCCTTGTCCGAACCCAGGCGTTGCAACTGACCGCTTTGCAGAACGCGCAGCAGCTTGGCTTGTACCGTCAGCGACAGCTCACCGACCTCATCGAGAAACAGCGTGCCGCCATTGGCCAGTTCGAACTTGCCGCGACGATCATTCATCGCGCCGGTGAACGCGCCACGCACATGACCAAACAATTCGCTCTCCACGAGAGTGTCCGGCAGCGCCGCGCAGTTGAGGCTGATGATCGGTTTGTCAGCCCGGGCGGAGGCGGCGTGAATCGCCTGCGCGACCAGTTCCTTGCCGACCCCGGTTTCGCCGGTGATCAGTACGGTCAGGTCGCTGCCGCCCACCAGGTTGATCTCTTCCACCAGGCGTTTGTGGGTCTTGCTCTGGCCGATCATCTCGCGGTTCTGCTGGCCGCTGGCCTGACGGTAAACCTCGGCGCGCTGGTGTTCGTCTTCGGCGCGGTTGGCCAGGCGTTCGATGCGCTCGGCGGCGTTGACCGTGGCCGCGGCGAGGCTGGCAAAGGCTTGCAGGGCATCCAGCTCGATCGGTTCGAATTGTTCCGGGTCGAGGGCGTCGAGGGTCAACAAGCCCCATGGACGCTCGTCGATAAACAGCGGGCAACCCATGCAGTCATGGACTTCCAGATGATCGTCGAGACCCTCGACCAGTCCGTCGTAAGGGTCGGGCAAGTCGCTGTCGGCGGCGAAGCGGGTCGGGCCGTGACTGCTGAGCAAGGCCTCGAATCGTGGGTGCTCGCTGATTTTAAAGCGCCGGCCCAGGGTGTCCGTGCTCAAGCCGTCGACGGCCAGCGGCACCAACCATTCGCCATCAAGGCGCAGCAGGGCTGCGGCATCGCAGGGGAGCAGGGCGCGCATGGCTTCGAGCAAGCGTCGATAACGCTCGCCTTCGGGCAGTTCGCGGGACAGGTCAGAGACCAGGGGCAGCAGGGCGGTGAGCAGAGATTTTGCAGTCATAGTGACTCCGTGTAGTCGACATGACTATAAATCAGCGTGTGTCGATATGACTACTATGTTTTCAACCTATTGATTTACATGGTTTTAATACTTGGCATGGAAACTGATAAGTCTAAGGAAATACACATCAAGCTCCGGAGTCGTCCTTATGCTTAGCGTTCAAGACCGTGCCATCGTCAAATCCACCGTACCGTTGCTGGAAAGCGGCGGCGAAGCGCTGATTACTCACTTCTATCGCATGATGCTCTCCGAATACCCGGAAGTGCGCCCGCTGTTCAACCAGGCCCACCAGGCCAGCGGTGATCAGCCGCGCGCGCTGGCCAACGGTGTGTTGATGTACGCGCGGCACATCGACCAGCTCGACCAGTTGGGCGACCTGGTGGCCAAAATCATCAACAAGCACGTGGCCCTGCAGATCCTGCCGGAACACTACCCGATTGTCGGCACCTGCCTGCTGCGTGCCATCGCCGAGGTACTGGGCGAAGAAATCGCCACCCCTGAAGTCATCGCGGCCTGGGGTGCGGCTTATGGGCAACTCGCCGAGATTCTGATCGGTGCCGAAACCAGTATCTACGATCAGAAAGAACAGGCGCCCGGTGGCTGGCGCGGGGCGCGGGAATTCATCGTCACGGCCAAGGTTGAAGAAAGCGCGGAAATCACCTCGTTCTACTTCGAACCTGCTGACAAAGGCCCGATTCTTGAGGCAGAGCCTGGCCAGTACATCGGCATGAAACTGATCCTCGACGGCGAAGAGATCCGTCGCAACTACTCACTGTCGGCGCTGGCCAACAAAGGCGAGTACCGCATCAGCGTCAAGCGTGAAACCGGTGGGCGGGCGTCCAACCATTTGCACGATCAGCTGCATGTCGGGTCGAGCATCCAGTTGTTCCCGCCATCGGGTGAATTCACCCTGACGGCCAGCGATAAGCCGCTGGTGCTGATCAGCGGCGGTGTCGGCATTACTCCGACACTGGCGATGCTCGAAGCCGCGTTGGCCACTGAGCGCCCGGTGCATTTTATCCACTGCGCGCGCAACGGCAGCGTGCATGCCTTCCGTGACTGGATCGACGGGATGGCTGAGCGTCATCCGCAACTCAAGCGCTTCTATTGCTACGCCGAAGATGATGGTGTGAGTCCGGCAGCGGACAAGGTCGGGTTGTTGAGCCGGGAGCAACTGGGCGAGTGGTTGCCCGAGCAGCGAGACCTGGATGCTTACTTCCTGGGGCCGAAAGGGTTCATGGCGGCGATCAAGCGCCACCTCAAGGCGTTGGGGGTTCCGGAGAAGCAGAGCCGTTATGAGTTCTTCGGGCCGGCTTCGGCGTTGGAGTAATTCATTGGGGCGACTCGGGAGACCGAGTCGCCTGCTTCGCGAGCAAGCCCGCTCCCACACTTGACCGAGTTCTCTCAGAGGAATGCGGTCAACTGTGGGAGCGAGCCTGCTCGCGAATGGCCGCACCTCGGTCTTAATTCTTAAAAACTGCTTCCAAAGTTAATCCCTTCTTAACCGGCTTATCGTTTATTCCCCCAAATCCACCGGCACGCGCCAGGCTCTCAAACGTCGGGGCCTGCGTGTAGACTGGCGGCAACTGCTATCTAAAAGGGAAACGCGATGAGCGAGGAAACAATGCGATTGGGGCGCGAACGGCGCTATCTGGTGTTACTGGGCATCATCTGCCTGGCGCTGATCGGCGGCGCGCTGTACATGCAAATTGTGCTGGGCGAGGCGCCATGCCCGCTGTGCATTCTCCAGCGCTACGCGTTGTTGTTTATCGCAGTGTTTGCCTTCATCGGCGCGGCCACGCGCACCCGTCGCAGCATTACCGTGTTCGAGACGCTGGTGGTCATCAGTGCCCTGGCAGGCACAGCGGTGGCCGGGCATCACGTCTACACCCAGTTCTACCCGGCGGTCAGCTGCGGCATTGATGTGCTGCAGCCGATTGTCGATGGTCTGCCGCTGGCGAAGATCTTCCCGCTGGGCTTCCAGGTGGATGGCTTCTGCTCCACGCCGTACCCGCCGATCCTCGGTCTGTCGCTGGCACAATGGGCGCTGGTAGCGTTCGTGCTGATCGTGATTCTGGTGCCGTTGCTCACCTCGCGTAACCGTAAAGCGCTGCGCTGAGGCGCTTCGCCGCACTGCTGGGTAGTCCATGAAAACGCCCCGGCCCTCGTTGAGGGGGCCGGGGCGTTTTGCATTTTCAGAGGCCAGGTAAAAAGACCGTGATGCGTGACAAGCACGGGTGCGACACGTGTGCGACATGTTGTCACAGCGCGAGTGTCGCAAGGCATTTCAAGGCGCTGAATTGGCATGGGGGCGGGCAACAAAATTGGTCTGTTGCGGCGGCTCATCATCTGGCCCCGGCAATGCAGGAACAGGCAGTTTTAACAGGGGCTGGCGAATTGCCCTAGCCCTTGTCTCATAGGGGGTTGAGCAGTGTCGTGGGAGGGCGCAGCAGCCCCGAAGCTGTCTGAACTGCGCAAGGTAGACCTACTAATTTTGGTGTTTTTGTTGAGAATCGATTTCGATACCATGCCGGACTTTTGCGAAATCCGTTAATGATTGTTGCTGGAATGGATAAAAATTATTTCGGGATGAGACATGGTTTATGAATCGTTACATATCTACAATCGCCCGCACTGAATTCCCGGCACTGCTCAGCATGAGCAGAAAGTAGGGCGTCGAGAGGCTTGAACGCCTCATGCGACTCCCAGGTGTCGGAGCCTTCCAACTATCCGCACCAAATGGAATTGGTCTGTAACAAGGCCTTTGACCACGAATTCGAATAAGAACTTACCGCTGTCCCAGGATTTGTCGAGCAGCGTCTGACGCGCGACGGGCGGCCCTTATTCAATCCAAGAAAAATGCCAACCCTTGGCAGGGTGAAGTGTTGGCGATCAAAACCCAACTGCATTGCGCAAGCTGCTTTAGAGGTCGTGAGATGAGTAAAAACAGGTACCCCAGACTACTAGGCTTATTGCCGCTGATTGGCACATTGTTGCTGTCAGGCTGCAACATGACCTTGCTCGATCCCAAGGGCCAGGTTGGCCTGGACGAGCGAAACCTGATCATCACCGCAACGCTGCTGATGCTTCTTGTCGTGGTACCGGTCATCGTCATGACCTTCCTGTTCGCCTGGAAATATCGCGCCTCCAACACTGACGCCGTCTACACGCCGAAGTGGTCGCACTCCACCAAGATTGAAATCGCGGTGTGGGCCATTCCAGTCCTGATCATCATTGCCCTGGGTTACGTCACCTACAAGTCGACCCACGCTCTGGATCCGTACAAACCTCTGGAATCCGACGTCAAGCCGATCACCATCCAAGTGGTATCGATGGACTGGAAGTGGCTGTTCATCTACCCGGAACAAGGCATTGCCACGGTCAACAAGATCGTCTTCCCGGCCAACACGCCAATCAACTTCCAGATCACCTCCGACACCGTGATGAACTCGTTCTTCATTCCGGGCCTGGGCGGTCAGATCTACGCGATGGCGGGCATGCAGACCAAGCTGCACCTGATCGCCAATCAGAATGCTGAATTCGACGGGATCTCCGCCAACTACAGCGGCGCGGGTTTCACCGGCATGAAGTTCAAAGCAATCGCCACCTCTCAGGCGGACTTCGATGCCTGGGTCAGTGATGTCAAGAAGGCACCTAAACAGCTTGAAAAAGCTGAATACGAAGCCCTTTCCAAACCAAGCCAGAACAATCCAGTAGCGCTCTACTCCTCGTTCACGCCGAACCTGTTCCAGACCATCGTCGACAAGTACGAAGGCATGAAACCGGGTCCGAAAGTGGACCACGAGAAGAAAGAGAAAGAAGTGGCCCAGATGGAAGGGATGGACATGAGTTCGCATTCAGCTGCCGGGGCAGAGGAGTAAACGATGTTTGGTAAATTAAGTTGGGAAGCGGTCCCGTTCCACGAGCCGATCGTGATGGTGACCATCGCCATGATCGCCCTCGGCGGTCTGGGCGTATTCGCTGCAATCACCTATTTCAAGAAATGGACCTACCTGTGGTCCGAGTGGCTGACTTCGGTCGACCATAAGAAAATCGGCGTGATGTACATCATCGTCGCCATGGTCATGCTGCTGCGCGGTTTTGCCGACGCCATCATGATGCGTACCCAGTTGGCCTTGTCCACCGAGGGTTCGCCTGGCTACCTGCCGCCTGAACACTATGACCAGATCTTCACCGCTCACGGTGTGATCATGATCATCTTCATGGCGATGCCATTCTTCACCGGCCTGATGAACCTTGCAGTGCCGCTGCAGATCGGCGCGCGTGACGTTGCCTACCCGTTCCTGAACTCCCTGAGCTTCTGGCTGCTGATGTCTGGCGTCGTGCTGGTGAACGTGTCCCTGGGTGTCGGCGAATTCGCCCGTACCGGTTGGGTTGCGTATCCACCGCTGTCGGAACTGGGCTACAGCCCTGGCGTGGGTGTGGACTACTACATCTGGGCGCTACAGCTATCCGGGCTAGGTACGACGCTGACCGGGGTCAACTTCCTGGCCACCGTGCTGAAAATGCGTACCCCGGGCATGAAACTGATGGACATGCCGATCTTCACCTGGACCTGCACCTGGGCCAACGTGCTGATCGTCGCTTCCTTCCCGATCCTGACCGCTACCCTGGCTTTGCTGACGCTTGACCGTTACATGGATTTCCACATTTTCACCAATGAACTTGGTGGCAATCCAATGATGTACGTCAACCTGTTCTGGGCGTGGGGTCACCCCGAGGTTTACATCCTGATTCTGCCGGCGTTCGGGATCTTCTCCGAAGTCATCTCGGCGTTCTCGGGCAAGAAACTGTTCGGCCACCACTCGATGATCTACGCCTCGGGCGCGATCTCGATCCTGGGCTTCATGGTTTGGCTGCACCACTTCTTCACCATGGGTTCGGGTGCCAACGTCAACGCCTTCTTCGGTCTGGCGACGATGCTGATCTCGATCCCGACGGGGGTGAAGCTATTCAACTGGCTGTTCACCATCTACCAGGGCCGTCTGCGCATGACCAGCCAGGTTCTGTGGACCCTGGGCTTCATGGTGACCTTCGCCATCGGCGGCATGACCGGCGTACTGCTGGCCATCCCGGGTGCTGACTTCGTTCTGCACAACAGCCTGTTTGTAATTGCTCACTTCCACAACGTGATCATCGGCGGCGCCGTATTCGGCTACATCGCTGGTTTCGGCTTCTACTTCCCTAAAGCGTTCGGCTTCAAGCTGCACGAAGGTTGGGGCAAGGCAGCGTTCTGGTTCTGGATCTCGGGCTTCTTCGTCGCGTTCATGCCGCTCTATGCATTGGGCTTCATGGGCATGACCCGTCGTCTGAACGCCACCACCAACCCTGAGTGGGTGCCGTACCTGTACGTTGCAATGTTCGGTGCGGTCATGATCGCCTGCGGGATTGCCTGCCAGTTGATCCAGCTGTACGTCAGTGTTCGTGACCGTAACAAGCCGGAAAACATGTGCGAACACGGTGACCCGTGGAATGCCCACACGCTGGAATGGTCGACCTCGTCGCCACCACCGTTCTACAACTTTGCCGTACTGCCAAAAGCCGACTGCATCGACCCGTTCACTGAAGCCAAGGAAGACGGTACTGCGTACCAGACTTCGGTCAAGTACGAGCCGATCCACATGCCAAACAACACCGCGACCGGCCTGGTCATGGGTGCTCTGTTGACCGTGTTCGGTTTCGCGATGATCTGGCACATCTGGTGGATGGCCATCTTCGGCCTCGCCGGCGCCGTGATCTACTTCGTGATCCACGCTGCCCGTGATGACCAGGGCTACATGGTGCCGGTCGACGTGATCGAGCGCACCGAAGCCGAGCAGCGCAAACGTCTGGTAGCCGCAGGGAAAATCCCGGCCACTGCCACCCGTGTTGAAACCTCGTTGGAACAGGCTTAAACCATGTCGAACTTAGTGACCAATGCTGGACACACCCATGTCGATGGACATGGGCACGATGACCATCACCACGACTCGGGCGAGATGACCGTATTCGGTTTCTGGCTCTACCTGATGACCGACTGCATTCTGTTTGCGTCGATCTTCGCGGTGTACGCGGTACTGGTTAACAACGTAGCGGGTGGCCCGTCGGGCCACGACATCTTCGAGCTGCCATACGTGCTGGGCGAAACCGCCTGCCTGTTGTTCAGTTCGATCACCTACGGCTTCGCCATGCTGGCGTTGTTCAAGGGCAACAAGAAGGCGGTATTGGGCTGGTTGGCCATCACCTTCCTGTTCGGCCTGGGCTTCATCGGCATGGAGATCAACGAGTTCCACATGCTGATCTCCGAAGGCTACGGTCCTAACCGCAGCGGCTTCCTGTCCGGGTTCTTCACCCTGGTCGGTACCCACGGTCTGCACGTGACCAGCGGTCTGATCTGGATGGCGATCATGATGTATCAGGTGCAGAAAAACGGCCTGACGGCGACCAACAAGACCCGTCTGAGCTGCCTGAGCCTGTTCTGGCACTTCCTGGACGTGGTGTGGATCTGCGTATTCACCGTTGTTTACCTGATGGGGACCCTGTAATGGCTAACGCACACTCCCACGATGGCCACGGCCACGACGACAGCCACGGCAGCGTCAAGTCCTACGCCATCGGCTTCATCCTGTCTGTGATCCTGACGATCATTCCTTTCGGCCTGGTGATGTACCCGTCGCTGCCGAAAGCCATGACCCTGTGGATCGTACTGGCCTTCGCAGTGATCCAGGTGCTCGTGCACCTGGTGTACTTCCTCCACCTGGACCGCTCCGCTGCCCAGCGTAACAACGTGATCGCGTTTGTCTTCGCTGCACTGGTAATCGTCCTGTTGGTAGGCCTGTCGCTGTGGATCATGTTCAGCATCCACACCGTCATGATGGCGCACTGAGGAAAGTCCGGATGTCCTTTAAGCACTTTATCCAAATCACCAAACCGGGGATCATTTTCGGTAACGTGCTTTCTGTGGCGGGCGGATTTTTCCTGGCCTCGAAAGGGCATGTCGATCTGGCCATTTTCCTGGCCGCCATGATCGGCACGTCCCTGGTGGTGGCTTCCGGTTGCGTGTTCAACAACTGCATCGACCGCGACATCGACCTGAAGATGGAGCGCACCAAGAACCGGGTGCTGGTCCAGGGCTTGATCTCCCTGAAACTGGCCCTGGCCTTTGCGACCGTCCTGGGTGTTGCCGGCGTTGCGTTGTTGTACAAGGTGGCCAACCCGTTGGCCGCGCTGTTCGCAGTGATCGGTTTCGTCATCTACGTCGGCTTCTACAGCCTGTACCTCAAGCGCAAGTCGGTTCACGGCACGCTGGTGGGCAGTCTGTCGGGCGCCATGCCGCCGGTGATTGGCTATGTCGCTGTGACCAACAGCTTCGACATGGCCGCACTGACGTTGCTGGTGATGTTCAGCCTGTGGCAGATGCCGCATTCCTACGCCATCGCGATCTTCCGCTTCAACGATTACCTGGCCGCATCGATTCCGGTGCTGCCAGTGAAGCGCGGGATCCAGGTGGCCAAGAAGCACATCCTGATCTACATCCTGGCCTTCCTCGTGGCGACCTTGATGCTGACCTTCAGCGGTTATGCCGGCATGAGCTACCTCGCCGTCGCCGCGGCCATGGGCATGTACTGGTTGTACATGGCCTGGACCGGTTACAAGGCAGTGGATGATACGGTCTGGGCACGCAAGCTGTTCGTGTTCTCGATCTTCACCATTACCGCGTTGAGCGTGATGATGTCCCTGGACTTCAAAGTGCCGACCGAGCTGCTGCTGACGTACGCGCCGTAAGCGTCGGATGCTGTAAACAAAAGCCCCGCCTTCGAGAGAAGTGCGGGGCTTTTTGTTGGGGGCTTCTTTTGGTCCGTGTCGCCCCCTTCGCGAGCAGGCTCGCTCCCACACTAGACCGCATTCCAGCTGGGGAAACGCGGTCCAATGTGGGAGCGAGCCTGCTCGCGAAGGCCGCACCTCGGTCTGTCGGGAACCTCATCTATCAAGCAACCGGAAAAACCGCTCCCGCATCTGCGGATCATCACTATGCGCAACATTGAAGCGCAGAAAACCATTGGCGTCGGCCGCTTTGCTCAACATACCCCCGGGCGCCAGCACCAGATCATTCTTGAGGCCTTTGTCGGCAAGGGTTTCGGCATTCAACCCGTTGGGCAAACGAGCCCAGATGAACAGCCCTTCACCCGGCACCGACGACACCGAGCACCCAGCCTCCACCAGCCAGCGCGCCACGCGACTGCTCGATTCATACAAGCGATCCACCGTGCGCCGGATGTGTTTGGCGTAGCTGCCATTGCTGAGCATGGTGCAGATGATCTGTTCCGCCAGTTCCGAGGTCACGCCGCCGATGCTCATCTTCAGGTTGATCATCCGGGCCGCCAGTTGCGGTGACAACACGGCGTAGCTGACCCGGCTGTTGGCGGTCAGGGTCTTGGAGAAACCGGACACGTAACTGACATTGTCCAGCCCGCTCGCAGCCAGGCGCGGGGTGCGTCGTTGCTGGAGATCGCCATACAGGTCATCTTCAACAATGTGCAAACCGTAGCGGTGACTCAACTCCAGCAGGCGATACACCTGCGCCGCCGAAAACGAGTGCCCGGTCGGGTTATGCAGGGTGCTGTTGGTCATGTAGAGCACAGGGCGATGGGCGATCAGCCTGTGCTCGAACGCCTCCAGATCCAGCCCGTTGCAATCGCGGGGAACGGTGATGACCTTGGCGCCGTGCAACGCCAGATTGGTGTGCAGGTTGAAGTAGCACGGATCGTCGAGCAGCACCGTATCGCCGGGTTTTATCAACAGGCGCATCAGTTGGTCGATGGCCTGCATGGTATTGGCGGTGGTGATGATTTGTTCCACCGGCACTTCGATGCCAAAGCCCGATAACTTGACCCGCAATGCCTCGCGCAGCGGCCGATAACCACCGACCTCACCGTATTCGCCCATGCGCAGCGATGTCGCGCGAAGGGTGCCGCGCACGGCTTTGAGCAGATCTTCGGCGGGCAGCCAGGAACCGGGCAGAAATCCACAGCCGGGACGTAGCGCGCCGTTATCCAAAAGAATCGCACGGCGGACACGGCTGAGGGTGTCTTGCGGTTGCAGATCCGGGGCAATAGCGGTTGGGGGCTGGGTGCTTGCCCGGTGGACGTAATGTCCCGAGCCCTGGCGTGAGACCACCAGCCCCTTGGCCCGCAATCGGTCGAGGGCGTCCACAACGGTGGATTTTCCGACGTTCATCAACTCGGAGAGCTCGCGAATCGGCGGCAACTTGGCCCCGTGCGGCAGGCCTCCCTGGCGGATTGCCTCGGACAGCTGATCGACAATCTGCTGCACCAGCGGCACTCCCGGCTGGAACTCGATGGCGGCGATCACAGCGCGCTGAGCCTGCATTTTACTGGTCTCCCTGGCAGTAAAGTTCGCTGGATTCTATACGAACTTGCCCTGATCAAGAGAAGCGTCTGTCTCTACCATCAAAATCGCGTTTGCATGGTGGATCAAGAGGAACAAGTGATGATTAAGCAAATAACCCGCGACGAACGTTTCCTCGAGATGGCGAAAGAGCACGGCTTCGATATCTACGACGAGAACGCGGCCGGGGGGCATTACGCGCCACTGCTTCGGCATGACGATGAGCTGTATGTCAGTGGCCTGGTGCCGCGCATGAACGGCAAAATCCAGTACCCGGGCCGGGTGGGCCTGGAGCTCAATCTGGCCGATGCGCAAGAGGCCGCGAGCATCAGCGCGATACGCGGTCTGGCATTGATCCGCGAGGCCGTTGGTTCACTGGATAACGTCAAGGCACTGCTTCGTGTCACCGTTTATGTGAAATCCACGTTCGATTTCGTCGACCTCAGTGAGGTGGCCAACGGCGCCTCGGATGTCTTCACCCATGTGTTGGGTGATGCCGGCAAACATACGCGCACGACGGTGGGTGTTTACCAGTTGCCGAAAAACGCGCCGGTGGAAGTGGACATGATCGCGGCGCTGCATCCTTCGATTTCCTGATTTTTGCAGGCAATAAAAAGCCCCGCTGCAAGGGCGTAATGCTGTTCACTTAAGTATTTGAGTCTCAGCAAGGCTTCATCGAAAATCCGATGCCAGACCTCTGGCATCG
>NZ_JBWKNG010000030.1:0-75458 GCF_059415465.1 Pseudomonas sp. GW821-FHT10C09 | reverse complement strand
AGGCGGTGTGTCATTCAACATCAATGCTGACTGATACACCGCCTTCGCGAGCAGGCTCGCTCCCACAGGGGATCTTCGTTGTGGTGTGGATTGTGATCAGTACCGCTGATATTTCGAACCGAACTCAGGACGGTTCTCTGCCACCACCACGCCACCGCGCACGGCGTTGCTCGGGCTGATCAGCGCCACACGTTCACGCAGTTCTTGCAGACGATCCGCGCCACCTTCAGCGACACGATTCTGGATCAGGCGATCCGAACCACCTTCCACGAGCAGTTGCTGATGTTGGCTGTGGGACACGGCGCTGGCGGTGTTCGCCGATGCCAGGTTAGACAGACCGAGACCACCGACCAGTGCCAGACCGAGTGCCAGGGACGAGACTTTCGAGAAGTTGAACATGGGTGATACTCCGTGCGTTTAGTTTGAGTGGGTCGGTAGCAGCTGCTATCCGGTGAACACAGTTAAACGCTCGGGTGTATCGGTGATGTGTGCGCGAACCCGTCGAAATCGGGGTTTGCGTATCTGTCGCGGGTTCTTATACAGACGGATACAAAACCCGATCAGGATTCGGCGCCAAGCAGCTCCACCGGGTAGGAGAACACGTAGCCTTCGCTGCGCACGGTCTTTATATAGGTCGGCTCGCGTGAGTCATCGAGCAAGCGTTGGCGCAAGCGGCTCACCAGCAAATCAATGGAGCGGTCGAACAGGTCGGCATCGCGGCCCTGGGTCAGGTTGAGCAACTGATCGCGGCTCAGCACCCGTTGCGGGTGATCGAGAAACACGCGCAGCAAACGGTATTCCGCGCCACTGAGGGCGACCATGGTGCCTTCGTCATCCAATAAGTGGCGAGCGGTGGTGTCGAGTCGCCAGCGGCCGAATCCGAGCAGGCGACCGGTTTCGGTGATCAGCAGGTTCGGCGGCAGCATCCGCGTGCGGCGCAATACCGCGTTGATCCGCGCGAGCAACTCGCGGGCGGCGAAGGGTTTGGTCAGGTAATCGTCGGCGCCCATTTCCAGGCCGAGGATGCGATCGGTTTCGTCGTTGCGGGCGGTGAGCATCAGGATCGGCGTGGCTTTGTGTTTGCCGGCGCGCAATTCCCGGCACAGCACCAGGCCGTCATCGCCGGGCATCATCAGGTCCAGCACGATCAGGTCGACCTGATTGGTTTCCAGGAAATGGCGCATCTGCCGGCCATCCGCAACCACCGTGGTGCGCAGGCCATTCTTCTTCAGGTAATTACCCACCAGCTCGCGGATCTCGCGATCGTCATCGACGATCAGGATGTGGTTCACGTGATCCATTGCTCAACCCTCTTGTTATTCGCTGTGGGAATTGTATCGCAGTGTATCGCAGGCGCTGTTTGACACCTTACGCCTTAATAACGCGGTGTTGACGACACATGGCAGATACCTCCGGGCGATTAAATGGCTTCCATCGAGACAAGACAACTTGCCTCACCGCCACTGACTATCGCCACCCTGAGGAACTGATCATGAACTGGAACACACTCATTGCCGCCAGCCTCTTCGCCGTCCTGAACGTTGCCGCGTTCTCGGCCCATGCCGCTGATCAAACCACACAGCCGGTCTCTGCTCACGGCACTCATCTGGATATCAAGAAAGTGATTTCCATCGAAGACACCGGCAGCGGTTGCGGCCTCGTCAATGCCCGCCTGAGCTACCTTGATTCCAGCGGTTCGCACAAAGTGCTCGACTACAGCAAGTTCGCGGATTGCGGCAATCAGGGTAGTTGATCCATCCACTACGTCGTGCAAAACAACAGACAAATGACTGGCAGGGAACTCACTATGACGATGAATGTGTTGAGCCGTAAAACCGAATCACGCCGCCGCTTCCTGGCGCCAACGATGCTGGCTGTTGCGTTGCTGCAGTTCGGTGCCTTGGGCGCTGCCACTGCGCAAGCCGCGACCCCGACTGCGGAGCCGGTGGCGGCGAAAGCGGAGTCGCACGACTCGTTTGGTCCACTGAAGCACGTCAAGGCTGGTTTGCTGAATGTGGCTTACGCCGAGGTGGGGCCCGCCGACGGTCCGGTGGTGATTCTCCTGCACGGTTGGCCCTACGACATTCACAGCTACAGCGAAGTCGCGCCGTTGCTGGCGGCCAAGGGTTACCGGGTGCTGATTCCGTATGCACGGGGTTACGGTGACACGCAGTTCCTGTCGGACAAGACCCTGCGCAACGGCCAGCCTGCCGCACTGGCCAGTGACGTGATCGACTTCATGGATGCGCTGAAAATCAAACAGGCCGTACTCGGTGGTTATGATTGGGGCGCGCGTTCGGCGGACATCGTCTCGGCGTTGTGGCCGGAGCGGGTCAAGGCGCTGGTGTCGGTGAGTGGTTACCTGATCGGCAACCAGGCCGCAGGCAAGAACCCGTTGCCGCCCAAGGCTGAATTACAGTGGTGGTATCAGTTCTATTTCGCGACCGATCGTGGCCAGGCCGGCTACGAAAAAAACCGTCATGACTTCGCCAAGTTGATCTGGCAGACGGCGTCACCGAAATGGTCTTTTGATGACGCAACCTATGACCGCAGTGCCGCCGCGTTGAACAACCCGGACCATGTCGCGATCACCGTTTTCAACTACCGCTGGCGGTTGGGCATCGTGCAGGGCGAACCGCAATACGAAGCGCTGGAACAGAAACTGGCCACGGCGCCGTCGATTACGGTGCCGACCATCACGATGGAAGGGGACGCCAACGGCGCACCGCATCCGGCGGCCGAGGATTATGCCAAGCGTTTTACCGGTAAGTATGAGTACCGCTTGATCAATGGCGGTATCGGCCACAACCTGCCGCAGGAAGATCCGCAGGCGTTTGCCAAGGCAGTGATCGACGCTGATCACCTGTAATAACCCAAACTAGCCCATGTGGGAGCGAGCCTGCTCGCGAAGAGGCCATGTCAGTCAACATAGATGTTGAACGACACACCGCCTTCGCGAGCAGGCTCGCTCCCACAGGGATTTTTGGTGTTAGTCGGGTCGTGGGTTATGCCACAACCTGATAACACGGCACATACGCCGCGCCACCCGGCAGTTTCATCCGGTGCTGGGCGACGAACGCTTTGAGCAGTTGATCCAGCGGACGCATGATCTCGGCATCGCCGCGGATCTGATACGGCCCGTGCTGCTCAATCAGGCGAATGCCCTTGTCCTTGACGTTGCCGGCGACAATGCCGGAGAACGCACGGCGCAGGTTGGCCGCCAGTTCGTGGGCTGGCAGTGTCCGGCTCAGCTTCAGGTTGGCCATGTTTTCGTGGGTCGGATCGAATGGACGCTGGAAGCCTTCGTCGATCTTCAGCAGCCAGTTGAAGTGAAACGCGTCATTGCGTTCGCGGCGGAACTGTTTGACCGCTTTCAGCCCTTGGGTCATCTGCCGTGCGACTTCCGCCGGATCGTCGATGATGATCTCGTAATGTTTCTTCGCCGCGTCGCCCAGCGTGGCGCCGACGAATGCGTCCAGTTGTTCCAGGTACGGTGCGGCATGCTTGGGCCCGGTGAGGACGACCGGGAAGGGCAGGCCGGCATTGTCCGGGTGCATCAAGATGCCGAGCAGGTACAGGAACTCTTCAGCCGTGCCCGCGCCACCGGGGAAAATGATGATGCCGTGGCCGACGCGCACGAACGCTTCCAGGCGTTTTTCGATGTCCGGCAGGATCACCAGCTCATTGACGATCGGGTTCGGCGCTTCGGCGGCGATGATCCCGGGTTCGGTCAAACCGAGGTAACGACCGCCATGGATACGCTGCTTGGCGTGGGCGATGGTCGCGCCTTTCATCGGGCCTTTCATCACGCCGGGGCCGCAACCGGTGCAGATGTCGAGGCTGCGCAGGCCCAGTTCGTGGCCGACTTTCTTGGTGTATTTGTATTCTTCGGTGTTGATCGAGTGACCGCCCCAGCAGACCACGATCTTCGGCTCGACGCCGGGGCGCAGGGTGCGGGCGTTGCGCAGCAGGTGGAACACGTAGTCGCTGATGCCCTGGGAGGTGCTCAGGTCGATGCGCTGGCTGTCGAGTTCGTTTTCGGTGTAGACGATGTCACGCAGGGCGCTGAACAGCATTTCACGGGTGCTGGCGATCATTTCGCCGTCGACGAAGGCGTCGGCCGGGGCGTTCAGCAGTTCCAGGCGCACGCCGCGGTCTTGCTGGTGGATGCGGATTTCAAAATCTTTGTAGGCTTCGAGGATGGTCTTGGCGTTATCGACATGGGCGCCGGTGTTGAGGATGGCCAGGGCGCACTGGCGGAAGATGTTGTAGGTGCTGCCGGAACCGGCTTCGCTCAGTTGTTGGACTTCGCGTTGGGAAAGGGTTTCCAGGCTGCCTTTTGGGCTGACCGAGGCGTTGATTACTTGTCGTTGGGTCATTCAATGATCCTTAAAACGATGTCACTCGCCGAACCGCGCGAAGGGCATCCGAATAGTGTGTATCCATGGATGAAGATGGCACGAACTGGGCTATACCGCCATGTCCCCCGTTTGACGATGAAAAGATGAAAAGGAGCCCCAGCATAGCTAAATCCCTCGCAGAGGCGATAATGCCTGGCTTTCTTTTTGTCTCTGCTCCCAAGGAAACCTGTCGCGATGTTCGAAATCCAGCCGCAGAACGCTCAAACCTATCGACAACAGACGCGCCGCAGTACGGTGATTATTGCCCTGATGTTCCTCGCGCTGGCGATGGTGCTGTCCACGGCGGCGGTGGCGTTGTTCGGTGAGCCCGGCGGCGATAACCTGCGCTATAACGTCGGCGGCGTGTTTGTTGCGGTGTTGCTGATGGTGGCGCTGATGCGCGGCAAGTTCTGGAGCCAGCCCTGGATGGCTGCGGCAGTCTACGGCTGGCAGCTCAAACGCAGCCTGATGAGCGTCACCAACATCATGCATCAGGTCACCGCAGCGGTGGCGACCGGTGATCCAGTGGCCATGAAACTGCTGCGTTTCTACCACCTGGGCCTGCACCAGATGCACGAGCTGGACGCCAACTCCAGCGACCACAGTCAACTGGTTCGCGAGATGGATCAGCACAAGGCGCGAATGGAGGAACTGGGCATCGACACCGACCAGACCCGCCTGGACCCGGCCTGGCTTGAGGCGGTGAAACAGGCGTCGAAGTAAGGTTTCCCGACACAAACCCGTCACGGGACCGGCAAATCACCTATTGTGTTTCTGATGCGACATCTAAAGGGCGAACAGGAAAAATCGCCCTGTCATAACGAATCAGGGACTGTCATGGGGAATCCGTCCATCAAAGATCCGATTGCAAACCCGCGTCCTGCCACGCCTTGGGTGCCCGGCCAGATCGAGTCAAGGCTCAAGGTTCGCTATGCGGTGGTGCTGCTCGTCGCAGTGTGCCTGTCGATGACGGCGATCGTGTTCTGGGAAGCCTGGAACTCGCGCCAGTACCATCTGCAGGACAAAGAAGTAGCGATGTCCAACCTGGCGCAGACCCTGGCCTCGCAGGCGCAGGCGTCGATCAAACAGGCCGATACGCTGCTGTTTGCCTTGGTGGACCGCCTCGAAAACGAGGGTGCCGGCCCGCAGCAACTGCCGCGGTTGCAGCGTTTGCTCCGCACTGAACGCGACGAGCTCAAGCAACTGCATGGTTTGTTTGTCTACGACGAACAAGGGCGCTGGATCGCCAACTCCAATGGCGCAGAGGTGCCCAACGCCAACAATTCCGACCGTGAATATTTCATCTTCCATCGTGACCATCCCGACCGTGGTCCGCATATCGGTCGCTCGATAAAAAGTCGCTCGAGCGGTGAATGGATCATGACCGTGTCACGCCGGATCAATTATCCGGATGGCCGGTTTGCCGGGGTGGCGCTGGCCACGATCTATCTCAGTCATTTCCTTGAGCTGTACGACAGCATCGACATGGGCCAGAACGGGGTGATCAACCTGATTGCCGATGACGCCAGCATTGTTGTGCGTCGGCCGTTCAAAGAGGCGGACATTGGCAGCAGCGTGGCCAAGGGGCCGT
Organism: Pseudomonas sp. GW821-FHT10C09; assembly: GCF_059415465.1. NCBI lineage: Bacteria > Pseudomonadati > Pseudomonadota > Gammaproteobacteria > Pseudomonadales > Pseudomonadaceae > Pseudomonas > Pseudomonas sp. GW821-FHT10C09. The sequence continues at coordinate 69,467 of NZ_JBWKNG010000030.1, read as the reverse complement.
TGTTTACCCAACTGTTGCCCAAAGGCGATTCCGGCACGGCCACCGTCAAGTCGTTTGTCGACGGTGTGGAGCGGGTGGTCGGGTTTCGGCGGGTCAGCGGCTATCCGCTGATCATCTTTGCCGCGCTGGACAAGGAGGAAGTCCTGGCCAGTTGGCGCAAAGAGACGGCGCTGAGCGCGGGGATCGTGTTGTCGCTGCTGCTGTTTCTGGGCGCGCTCGGTTACCGCCTCATTCACTTCATGAAGCAGCAACATCACTTCCAGCGCGTGTTGCTCGATGGTCAGGAAAAACTCATCGAGGTCAATCGCAGCCTAGAGCTGCTGGCCCTGGAGGACGCGCTGACCGGCCTGTCCAACCGGCGTCAGTTCGACCTGTTTATCCTCGCGGAAATGGGTCGCGCCCGGCGCACCCAGACCCACCTCGCGATGCTGATGATCGATGTCGATCACTTCAAGAGCTTCAACGACCGCTACGGTCATGTCGCCGGTGACGAGTGTTTGCGCCGGATCAGCGCGATCATCAAGGACAACATCAAGCGCCCCGGCGACCTTGCCGCCCGTTATGGCGGCGAAGAGTTCACGGTGGTGCTGCCCGGCACGGACTATGTCGGCGCGTTCCTGGTGGCGGAAAAAATTCGTCACGCCGTCCTGCTGGATGACATCGAACACCTCGACAGCGCGGAGGGCAGGGTGACGGTCAGCGTCGGCGTTTGCGCCTACAACACCGCCTCGCAGGACCAGCCTGACGACGTGGTCACCGCAGCGGACAAAGCCTTATATGTGGCCAAGTCCAGCGGGCGCAACATGAGCGTGATTGCCAACTGAGGTCAGACAAACCGGTCGCTGCCCTGCACCAGTTTGGTGGACAGGTACGATTGCTTGAGTTTTTCCAGCCACCAGCCCAAAGCGCGGCCGTCATGATCGCCGCGCCAGCCGGCGTAGAGAATGTTTGGCTCGCGTGGGTCAGCCATTTGTTTTTCGACCAGCGTGCCGTTTTTCAGCAATGAGCTCACCCGGTGCCGGGGCAGCCAGCCAACGCCCAGGCCATCGCATTGAGCGAGCACTTTGGCGCGCATGGTCGGCACGGCAAGCACCGGTTGGCCGCCCGACACACCGTAAGTGCTGCCCTCGGTGACCCGCGATGAATCTGCCACGACAATCGCCCGATGCTGCGCAACCATGGCCCGGGAAATCGGTTCTTTGGCCTTGGCCAGCGGGTGTTTCGGTGAAACTGCGAACACCCACTCCATTTCCCCCAACTGCATCCAGCGCAGGGTCGGGATTGCCGGTGGTTCGTTGGTGGCGCCGATGATCAGGTCCGCACGGCCTTCACGCAGGGCTTCCCAGACGCCTTTGAGGACCTCTTGAGTTATGCGCAGCGGCACGCCGGATTCCAGGGCATCGAACTCGTGGATCACCGGAATCAAGGCTTCGAATTCGAGCAGTTCGTCGGTGACTATCCAGAGTCGGCTTTCCCAGCCGTTGGCCACTTGCTGCACCCGCTGGGTCAGGCGGGACACGTCCTGCATCAACCGCGCCGCCTCGTTCACCAGCAACTCACCGGCCGGGGTGAGCTGCAAGCGGTAGCGACGACGGTCGAAGAGCAGCGCGTCGAAGCGCTCTTCCAGTTGCCGCGCGGCGTAGGACACGGTTGACGGCGCCTTGCCCAAGTGCGCAGCGGCACGCGACAGGCTGCCGGTTTCGCGGATGGCCTGGAGCAATGACAGGTCTTCAATCGACAGCATGGGTCCATCCTCGGCGTTTGTTTCAAGTGGCCCGGCGCAGTTTCCACTGCCTGAACAACCGAAGATAGACCAGCACGTTGATCGCCAGCACCACGCTGCCCAGCGCCCATTGAATCGCGGGTGTCAAACCGGCGGGGTAAATCACCGGCCAGACGTAGTGTTCGATAAAGCCGCCGCCGTAGCCGGTTTGCCCGGCGGCCTGGCGCATGAGGTTTTCCCACTGGGTCAGCGGGCAGGTCAGGTGCAAGACTTCGACCATCACGCCCCACGCAGCAGCAGGCAGGTGCGCCCAGATCAGCGGCCCCCATTTGAGCACCAGCAGCCCGCCGAACAGCACGAACAGAATGAACAGCAGATGAAACAGCACCAGCCCGTCGGCGGCGATCCGGTAAAGCATGTCGACTCCCTGACCTGATTAGGTGGATCGCCTCATGGTACTCGGACGTCTCCCGGTGTTCAGCGCAAATCTGCGAACTCGGCGCGCATCCGCCCGTTGTGTTTGGCGCGATAGAGCAACTTGTCGACCTGCTCGATGAAGTCGACAGCCGTCGCTTGCAGCGGCGCGACCGTGGTGCCGACACCCAGGCTCACGCTCAACAGCGGCGATACCGGGGAAAACTCATGGACAATCTGCTGCTGACGAATCAGGTGCAGGCATTTGCGCGCCACCAGCCGTGCGGACTCGGCGTCGGTTTCCGGGAGCAGCCAGACGAATTCTTCGCCGCCGATCCGGGCGATGAAATCACGCGGTCGATTGGCCGCCAGCGACAACGTCTGGGCCACCTGGCGCAGGCATTCGTCACCCTTGATGTGGCCGTAGTGGTCGTTGAATTGCTTGAAGTAGTCGATGTCGAGGATCAGCAACGACAACGGCAAACCGGTGCGTTGGGCATTGCCCCATTCGCGCTCCATGACGGTGTCGAACATGCGTCGGTTGGCGATACCGGTGAGGCCGTCCTGGAACGAATACTCTTCGAGTTGCTTCTGCAGCCGGCTCAGGTGTTCTTCGGTTTTCTTGCGTTCGCTGATGTCGAACATGAAGCCCACCAGGGCTTCCACTTCATCGTCCTTGCGCACCACGTGCACCACGTCGCGAATCCACACGTAGTCGCCCTGTTGGGTCAGTGCCCGATAATCCGCCTCATGATCGACCCCGGCGCGCGATTGCGAGACGCAGAATTCCACCACGTAATCCCGATCGTCCGGGTGCATGCGCTCGACCCAGTCGTTGACCGTGACCCAACTGTCCTGCTTCCAGCCCAGTAACGCCTCGATCTGCGGGCCGATGTAGCTGAAGGTCATGGTTTTCCAGTTGATCCGCCAGGGAATCGCATTGGTCGACTCAAGCAGGGTTTTATAGACATCGCTATCGGGTTCGACTGAGCTCATGCAGGGCCTGGCCTCAAGGAAATATGCAGCGCCATCATGTTGCTACTATCGAGGCGAATCAAGCGCCCGGCCGATGAACGGAGCACCTTCACTAGACTCGCTCACGGCAAAAGTGCGCAAGATTGTTCAAGCCATCCGCCGCGACTGCTGGCACAGTCTCGGGTCTTCCACCGGTTGTAGGGCGTTATGACGAATTCAATCATGCCGCGCAGTGCCTTTCTGCGCGGCGCCGCGGCGATCATGCCGCTGTCCCTGGCCACCGCGCCTTGGGGATTGTTGGCCGGGTCCATGGCCATCGAGGCCAACCTCACGCCGCTGCAAGGGCAGGGCTTGTCGAGCATTGTGTTTGCCGGGGCCGCACAGTTGGTTGCCATTGGCATGCTCAAGGGCGGTGCCGGGGTCTTTTCGATTCTGCTGACCACTTTGTTACTGACTTCGCAGCATCTGCTGTATGGCATGAGCATGCGTTCGGTGATTTCGCCATTGCCGGGGCGCTGGCGGGTGGGGTTGGGCTTTTTGCTCACTGACGAGTTGTTTGCCTTGACCAGCCAGCACGACAAACAGCAATTCAATCGCTGGTACGCGCTGGGCGTCGGGCTGACGTTTTACATCGCCTGGAACCTGTTCACGCTGGCGGGCATCGTGCTGGGCAGCAGCATTCCGGGGTTGGAACATCTGGGCCTGGACTTCTCCATCGCCGCCACCTTCATCGCCTTGATTACGCCGGTGGTGCGCAACGTGCCCACGGTGGTGTGCGTCGCGGTGTCGCTGTTCTGTTCGGTGCTGTTCAGCTACTGGCAATGGGGCTCGGCGCTGGTGCTGTCCGGGTTGGCGGGCATGACTGCCGGTTTTATCTGCAACAAACTCTACCTGGGGCGTACAGCATGATGGTGTGGGCGGTGATTTTCGGAATGGGTGTGTTGGTGTTTCTCAACCGCTACGTGTTTCTCGAACCGCGGTTGCCGGTGCGCTTGAGCAGCAACGCCCGGCAGTTCCTCGGTTTCGCCGTGCCGGGCATGCTGACCGCGATCTGCGGGCCGATCGTATTCATGCCTGACAAACAGCTGAATTTGCACTGGGACAACCCGTACCTGATCAGTTCGCTGGTGGCGGTGGGGCTGGTGCTCTACACCCGCAACACCTTGCTGAGCATGCTCCTGAGCATGGGTTTTTTCTTTTTGCTGCGTTGGTGGCTCTGAGTCGAGCGCTCGAATGTGATCTACGCTTAATGGGTCCCTTCACTGGAAGAGAGGTGCGCATGGCCAACGATCAAAAACATCCGGATTTTGAAGATGAGGATGAACCCACGAAGGAAGAGATCAAGCGGCAGGAAAGTTCGCGGCAGGACTGGAAACATGACGACAGTCGGGAACTGTCAGACCGCGACGAAGAGCGTCCGCTGAAGCCCTGACCACTTAAACGCGACACTGTACCTGTGGCGAGGGAGCTTGCTCCCTCGCCACAAGTTTTCGTTTGTCTCGAGATTTTCTTGAGTAAACGTCGGGATAAGTCAGATAGCCTCGTTCCAGCGTATCTGGGTGATGCCCAGTTGCGTGGCGGTCAACCGCGCGGCGTCGAGTGTGGCGTGTGCGGCGATCTTTCGCCCGGACTGCGGATAGGCATGGGCGGACGCCGAATGAATCGCGTCGACATCCGAAAACTGTTCGGCCAGTTTGAAAAAGTGCTGACGAACGCCTTCGAACAAATAGTGCACGGCGTAGGGGACGAGTTCGCTCATGTCTTGCTCCTGAGGTCAGCCTTGGGCTTGAGCTCAGCAGTGGAATGGGGAATTCAGGCAGATCTGCGGTGCAGGCAGTGTGCAGAAATAAGTGCGCAGAAATGAGAAGGCTGAAAAGAACGAGGCCCGCAGGCCTCTACTACTGAGAGTGCAACGAAGTCCGGTTCGTTCAGTTCTTGTGCTGAACGGCACCGGGCCTCATTTCAAAGGTCTTCCAACGACGGAAAATCCGGGTGGGAAGCCCGATAGCCCAATTTCCTGTCGATCCATGCATTCAGCTCGTTGACCATGACCGGCGGGGTGCCGGCGTAGGTGGCGAGGGTCGAACGCAGGATTTCGTTGATATTGGGGATAGAGCGCAGGTTTCGGGTCTTTATGTATTGCCCGATAAAGCAGTCAAGTTGATAGCGTTCTGTCATAGACAGGTACACACACTCCAGGCTGCTGACTTGATTAATTACAAGATCGTCGCGCAACTTAGTTCTCTGCAAGGCTTGTTGATTTATAAGGATTTCCTTCTTTGTTGACTCTTTGGTCAACTGGGCGATGCCACGGGAAATGCGGCGCGCATCCTAACTTTAGTGTTACTGAATGTATGTACGATAAAGACATTGTCAGACAAGCGGTTGAGGCCCGATCTCAAATACACGCGGCATGTGTTTCTGAGATGAAACAGTCTGTGTAACGCTTATGCGTTGAAGTTTTTGAGCGATAACTTTCTTGTATATACAGAACCGTCCAACTGGTCAGTCCTGAATAAGCTTATTAATCAAGGTACAAGACTGGTTTCTGACGTTGCCGACCGCTTTGTCGACCCTGTACCACTCGAACCTGTCACTGGTTTCCCCCTGCAGCAGCACCATCTGTTCGGCACGTTCTTTAGGCGTGGCCGGATCGAGCCATTCCCGCGCCAGTTCCGGCGACAACACCACCGGTCGCCGGTCATGAATGTCGAGCATGCCGCCGGCGCTGTCCGCCGTGATGATGACAAAACCGTCGTCGCTGCGCGGTTCATTGCCAGCGCTCGGGAACTGGCCAATGGCGGCGCAGTAACTCGGCGCGCCATCCTGTCGGCGAATCAGCCATGGTGCTCGCGTCGAATCGCCCGCATCAACCCATTCGAACCAGTTGTCGATCGGCACAATCGCCCGGTGCGGCCAGATCCCCCGGAAGAACGGGCCGTGCGCGACTTTTTCAACCCGCGCGTTGATCGGCGCTGCGCGGTCCTTCGCCCAGTGCGGGCGCCAACCCCAGCGCACCGGATCGGCGTGCAGCCCGTCCAGCTCAAGATGCAACAGGGCGAGTTGAGTGGTGGGCGCCGCGTTATAGCGGGCCAGGGGTTCATCCCCGACGTGATTGATCATCGCGTCGGGAATGCTCAGCACGGCAACGAAATCGTGAATGCCACGGTACTGCGACAGACGTCCACACATCGGCTGACCCTGCGGTTGGAAAGCGCTGACGAGAATCTTCAGCTTAGCCTTCAGATCACATGGGCACGCTGCAGTTCGGTCAACGACAACGCCTTCAAACTGGCCAGCCGTGGATCGCGCCGATCCCGTGGATGCGGCAGCTCCACGGCCAGTTCCTGACGGATGCTGCTGGGCCGGTTGTCCATCACCAGCACCCGGTCGCTGAGGTACAGCGCTTCATCGACATCGTGGGTCACCAGCAACAGGGCGATGGCGTGACGCTCCGCGAGTTGCAGCAGCAGATCCTGCAGCTTCATGCGGGTAAAGGCGTCCACCGCACTGAAAGGTTCGTCCAACAGCAAAACCTGCGGCCGCGAGTACAGCCCCCGCGCTATCGCGACGCGCTGCGCCATGCCGCCGGACAGGGCTTTGGGCAGTGCCTGGGCGAAACCGCCAAGGCCGACTTCCTCAATGAGTTGCGTGACCCAGGCTTTGTCGTAGTGGTTGTCGGCACTGAAACCGATGTTTTGTTCGACCGTCAGCCAGGGCATCAGCCGCGGTTCCTGAAAGACGAAGGCCACTTCCCCGGCGGTGTTGCGCAGTTCGCCCTGGAAGTCCTTTTCCAGCCCGGCGACGATGCGCAGCAAGGTGCTTTTACCGCAACCGCTGGGGCCGAGCAGGCTGACGGTTTCCCTCGGCTGCAATTGCAGGTGAATGTTTTTCAGGACCGTGGTGGCGGCAAAGGTTTTGCGCTCGACGCGGATGTCCAGCAGGTGTGCGGTCATGGCTCAGTCCTCGGCGCTATATCTTCGGCACTCTGGCCGTTAAAGGTGTCGCGCCACGCCAGGAAGCGTTTCTCCAGGCCGGCGAGGAGGCCGTCGCTGAGCTTGCCCAGCAGCGCCAAGACGATGATGGCGGCCAGCACGATGTCCGGACGCGACGTCTCGCGACCGTCACTCAGCAGATAGCCAAGGCCTTTGGTCGCGGCGATCAGTTCAGCAGCCACCAGAAACATCCAGGCCAGGCTCATGCCGCTGCGCAACCCGGTGAACAGGCCGGGCAGGGCGGCGGGCAGCAGAATCCGCCGGACCAGTCGACGTCGACTGAAGCCGTACATTTGCCCGACTTCGACCAGCTTGCGGTCAATGTCACGGATCGCCGCGACGCCGTTGAGGTACACCGGAAAGAACGCGCCGATGACGATCAGGACGATTTTCGAGGTCTCGTCGATGCCCAGCCACAGCAACAACAGTGGCACCCAGGCCAGGCTCGGGATCGAGCGCAAACCGGCAAACGTCGGTTCCAGATACGCCTCGGCTTCACGGCTCAACCCCACCCACGCGGCGAAGGCCAGCGCGAGGCTGGCGCCGATGGCGAAACCGATCAGCACCCGCAGCAGGCTGGCGCTGATGTGCTTCCACAGCGCCCCTTCGGCCAGGTCTCTGAGGGTCAGCGCGACTTCGCTCGGGGCCGGCATCTGGTAGGAAGGCAGCCAGCCGATACGCACGACGAACTCCAGCAACAGAACAATCAGCACCGGCAACACCAGGCCCTTGAGGCGCAGGCGCCAGGCGTTGTGCAAGGACACGCTGGCGCGGCGCGGTGCGGGCAATTCGAGTGGCAGGTTTTTGCTTTTGCTGGTCATGAGTCCCCCGTTACTGACGGGCCACGGTTTCTTTGAAGCCGGTATCGAGCAGTTGATCGATGACCTGATCGACATTCACCCCGCGACGAACCAACTCCTCGGACACGAGGATCGGGGCGGCGGCTTTCGAGGCGATCACATCCTTGGCGGTTAACTGCGGGCTGCTCAGGTCGGTGCGCGACAATTGCAGCGTGGCCACTTCAAGCGGCAAGCCGGATTCGCTGGCGAGCAATTTCGCCAATTCATCAGGGTTTTTCACCGCCCACTGACGGGCCTGCTCATAGGCCTTCAGCACGGTGTCGATGGTCTGCGGATGCTCTTTGGCGTAGGTGTCCGTCACGCTGACCACGCCATAACTGTTGAACTGAGTGTTGCGATACAGCAGACGCGAACCGGCCTGCACCTGACTGGCCGCCATGTGCGGATCAAGCCCGGCCCATGCGTCGACGTCACCTTTTTCCAGGGCGATGCGACCGTCCGGGTGCTGCAGATGCACCAGCTCGACATCGTCTTTGCTCAAGCCGGCCTGTTGCAGGCTGCGCAAGGTGAACAGATAGGGATCGGTGCCTTTGGTGGCGGCGATTTTCTTGCCTTTCAGATCGGCTACGGTTTTGTACGGCGAATCCTTGCGTACCACCAGCGCAGTCCATTCGGCACGGCTGTACACGTAAACCGATTTGATCGGGCTGCCGTTGGCGCGGCTGAGCACGGCGGCCAGGCTGGCGGATGAAGCGAAATCGACGCCGCCGCTGTTGAGGTACTCCAGCGAACGGTTACTGCCCTGGCTCAGGACCCAACTGACCTTGGTCTGTGGCAGGGCCTTCTCGAGAAAACCGAAGTGCTTGAGCACCAGACTCACCGGGGAGTAATAGGCGTAATCCAGATGCACTTCGGCCGGTGGCGCTTCGGCTGCCTGGGCCAGCGGTTGCAGACTCAGGGCCAGTGCGCACGCACTGAGCAGGTACCTGACGTTGGAAAAGCGGAAGGTGGATTTCATGGGCGGGCTCCGGGCAAGGCGGCGAGATTTTTATATCCGAAAAATTATTTCGTCTGAGTGCTTCCTGCATAAATGGAATATTGCAGGCTCTGTGCCATGTTCGGAATTCGCCGGTTTATCGAACGTTTTCGCTGATCAGGGACGTTTGAGCTGTTCCGGGGCCGACACAGTGTTGGGTCGCTGTTGCCCGGGCAACACTGCCTGTTTCAGGTCATGAGCTTATGCATAAATAGAATTTACAAAGCGTTTTGTAAGAGCGTTAGGGTCTATATAAATAACGCCCCGGAGCCTCCGATGAACCTGTCTCGATTCATGCGCGGTCTGTTGACCAGTGCCCTGTTCGCCACCCCGATCACCTACGCTGCCGACCCCGTGGTCCTGCATGTCGGCGATCAGAATTACTACAACGTGCGCGCCTCGGTGGAGGCGTCGGGGGTGCTGGAAGGCGCGTCCTATACCGTCGACTGGAAACACTTCCAGGCCGCTGCACCGCTGGCCGAAGCGCTGAACACCGGCGCGCTGGACGTGGGCTTTCTCGGGGATTCCGGGTTCCTGTTCCTGGCGGCCAAGCAGGCGCCGGTGAAGCTGATCGGTGTGTCGCGGCAGAACCCCGACACCATCGCCTTGCTCGTGCCCAAGGATTCACCAGTGCACAGCATTGCCGATCTCAAAGGCAAGAAAGTCGCTTACTGGCCCGGCGCCTGGAGCCAGCAATTGACCCTGCGCGCACTGGAGAAAGCCGACCTGCCGGAAGACTACGTCGACTTCATCAAACTGATGCCGATCGATGCTGCCGCGGCATTGCCTCAAGGCAGCATCGACGCGTTCCCGGTGTGGGAACCGTACATTTCCCAACAGATTCTGTTTTCCGGTGCGCGACCGATTCTCACCGCTAAAAACCTGATGCCGGGCCTTAGCGCCATCGCCGCGTCGACACCGGCCATCGACACCAAACGCGAAGCCATCGCCGACTTCCTGGGGCGCCTGAAAAAGGCCCGGGCCTGGGTCGACAGCCACACCGATGAATACGCCGATCTGTGGGCGAAGAAGGCCAACCTCGATCAGGACGTGTCGCGCCACTGGTTGCGTCAGGCCCACATGACCGTCGGCCCGGTGGATCAGCAAGCCGCAGCGGATCTGCAAAGCACCGCGGACTTCCTGTTCAAGGTCAAGGCGCTGCCAACCGAACTGGCGACCGCACCGATCATCGACCACTCGTTCCAGCAGGCCCTGGCGCAGTAAACGAGGAGGGGGGCGGAGGAACCAAACACTGTGTACGCTGTTCCAAGCTCGGCCCGCGTAACTGGCGGGTCGGCGAAGGAAGAGCGGGCGAAGGATTTTTGCCATTCTAAGTGTTGACCGTCATGGTCTGGCCCAAGGCAAAACATGAAACAGCTGTTCAAGGTTCTCTCTGCACTCGTCATTGCCTTCGGGCTGGCAGGCTGCATTTCGGCACCCATCGAACTGACCCCACAGACTGAACAACGTCTACAGGCCCAGGCACCGATTCGTTTTTTGCTGACTTTCGACGACGGCCCCAGCGCGTCGAGTTTCTGGAACCCCACCGCGACGGTGCTCGACAGCCTGAAAGACAACCCGCTGCAGCCCGACATCAAAGCGGTGTTTTTCGTGCAGACCGGTGCGCCACGCGCCGGCGACAGTGATATCGGGCGCGAGCTCATGCATCGCGAACATGCAGAAGGGCAGGTGCTGGGTTTTCACACCGCCACTCACTGGCACACCAATCACCGCTCGCTGAGTCCGGAAGAACTGGAACAGTCGCTGAGCAAGGGCAGTGCCGACATCGCAGCCATTACCGGCGCGCCGCCAACCCTGGTTCGTCCGCCATTCTGGAACTACGACAAACGGGTTTTCGCGGCGTATCAGCAGCACGGCATGCATGTGCTGCTGACCGATTTGAGCGCCAACGACGGCAAGATCTGGGGTTTCAACGCCAGCCCCCGGCGTCGCTCGCATATGCTGCGTTCAATGTCTGAAGTGCGTGAGCGCATCGCCCAGGGCGAGTTTCCGACCGTGGATGGGGTGATTCCGGTGGTGGTGACCTTCCACGACCTCAACCGCTACACCGCCCGGCACGCCCGCGAATACCTGCAAATCCTGATCGACAGCGCCAAGGCCACGGGTGTGCCGCTGGCGCAAAAAGCGTTTTACGACGATCACGACGCCGTGCTGCGCGCGGCCATGGCGCGCACCGTCAAGGACAGTTCACAGCCAGTGGAACTGCCGGGGTTCTGGAACTGGTTCTGGGACCACAATGCCCATTAAAACCTCGCCAAGATGCGAGGCAGGTATCACTTTTGTTGAGCATTGGCTGGGGCGGAAAGTAAAAAGGCCATCTATTCTGATCAGGATGATTTCGACCAACCGCCACGGAGGCGACAGCGATGGTTCCCATTTCAGTCCTTTGCAGCATTGTGGAATCTGGCTTCGAGCCACTTTCTTGCGATTGCACGGTGAGTGCCGACGGGTTACTGCGCATCAAAATATTCGACCGCGCCACTGGGCGTATTGATTTGTTGATCAACGGCGTATCGCCTGCCGAGTTGACCACGATCCGCGCGATCTCCGGCCTGGTGGGCGAGTTGCGCGTCGAACTGAGCGCCGGCCGCCGAGCGTTTGCCGGCTGACGGTCAGGCCCGGGGTTGCAGCTCTTCGATCATCTTCAAGCAGTGATTCAACCCCGGTGACACATCGCCCACGCGCCGACTGAGAATGATCGGCGAAGTGGCGTTGTCTTCCAGCAACGGGGTAAAGCCGATGTCGTCGCGGTGCAGCAATTGCACCGACGCCGGCACCAGCGTAACGCCGATCCCGGCCCCCACCAGCCCTATGGCCGTTTGCAGTTCGTTGGTCCATTGCGCCACGTGAATGCTCACGCCATAGGACTCGAACAGTGCAATCACATGGTCGGCGTAGCTCGGGCGCGGATTGCCGGGGTACAGGACAAAGGGTTCCTTGGCCAATTCGCGCAGGCTGATCGGCCTGGCCAGCAGTGGATGGCCGGCGGGCAGGGCGGCGACCAGGCGATCTTCGGTGAGCACCGTCTGGACGATCGCCGGATCGTCGATGCGAATACGCCCGAAGCCAATATCGATCCGCCCGGCCTTGAGCGCGTGAACTTGTTGCAGCGTGGTCATTTCCGACAACCCCAGTTCAAGCTCCAACGGCTCGCCGCTGCGCAGGCGGCGGATCAATTCCGGCAGCACGCCGTACAGGGTCGAAGGCGCGAAACCGATGCCCAGCCAGGTCTTTTCCCCCAGGCCGATCCGCCGTGTGTTGTCGCAGACCTTGTTCAGTTGTTCTAGCAGGGCAGTGGAATGCTCATGGAAAAACCGCCCGGCTTCCGTCAGTTTCAGCGGTCGGCCACGCTCCATCAACAACACGCCCAGTTCGTCTTCCAATTGCTGGATCTGCCGGCTCAGGGGCGGTTGAGCGATGTGCAGCAGCTCGGCGGCGCGGGTGAAGTTGAGGGTTTGAGCCAACACCTGAAAATACCGCAGGTGACGCAGTTCCATGGAGCCTCCGAACGTCAGTCGTTTGCATACCTTAAAGGTATCAAGTCAGACCAATTCTATATTGGCATCGCGAAAAAAGCCGTACGAGAATCGGTTCCAGAACTTTAAGAACCTGACGGGTATCGACATGCGTGCAACAGCCATTGAATCCATCGAGACGATCATCGTCGATCTGCCGACCATCCGCCCGCACAAGCTGGCGATGCACACCATGCAGAATCAGACCCTGGTGATCATCCGTGTGCGCTGCGCCGACGGCATCGAAGGGATCGGTGAGTCCACCACCATCGGTGGCCTGGCCTATGGCAACGAAAGCCCGGACAGCATCAAGACCAACATCGACACCCACTTTGCGCCGCTGCTGATCGGCCAGGACAGCGGCAATGTGAACGCCGCGATGTTGCGCCTGGAACGCAGCATTCGCGGCAATACCTTTGCCAAATCCGGGATCGAAACCGCCTTGCTCGACGCCCAGGGCAAGCGCCTCGGCCTGCCGGTCAGCGAGTTGCTCGGCGGGCGTGTGCGTGATGCCTTGCCGGTGGCCTGGACTCTGGCCAGCGGCGACACCGACAAAGACATCGCCGAAGCGGAAAAAATGCTCGACCTGCGCCGCCATCGCATCTTCAAACTGAAAATCGGTGCCGGTGAAGTCAACCGCGACCTGGCCCACGTCATCGCCATCAAAAAAGCCCTGGGTGACCGCGCCAGCGTGCGGGTCGACGTCAATCAGGCGTGGGACGAAGCAGTCGCATTGCGCGCGTGCCGGATCCTCGGCACCAACGGCATCGACCTGATCGAACAGCCGATCTCGCGCAACAACCGCGCCGGCATGGCGCGCCTGAATGCGATGAGCCCGGCGCCGATCATGGCCGACGAATCCATCGAATGCGTGGAAGACGCCTTCAACCTGGCGCGCGAAGGTGCAGCGTCGGTGTTTGCCTTGAAGATCGCCAAGAACGGTGGCCCACGCGCCGTGCTGCGTACTGCAGCCATTGCTGAAGCCGCCGGTATCGCCCTGTACGGCGGCACTATGCTCGAAGGCGGGCTCGGCACGATGGCCTCGGCCCATGCCTTTATCACCTTGAACAAACTGGCCTGGGACACTGAACTGTTCGGCCCGTTGCTGCTGACCGAAGACATTCTCAGCGAGCCGCTGGTGTATCGCGATTTCGAACTGCATGTCCCGCAAACACCGGGCCTGGGCCTGAGCCTGGATGAAGAGCGCCTGGCGTTTTTCCGTCGCGACAAAACATCCACTTCCGTTCATCAAGCCTGAGGAGAGATCATGCTATTCCACGTAAAAATGACCGTGAATCTACCGGTCGACATGAACCCCGAAGCCGCCACCAAGCTGAAGGCTGACGAGAAAGCCCTGGCCCAGCGCCTGCAAGAGCAGGGCAAGTGGCGCCACCTGTGGCGCATCGCCGGGCACTATGCCAACTACAGCGTTTTCGATGTCGACAGCGTCCAGGAACTGCATGACCTGCTGATGCAACTGCCGCTGTTTCCCTACATGGCGATCGAGATCGACGCGATGTGCCGGCATCCGTCTTCCATCCGCGCGGATGACCGCTGAACCCAGCCTGTTCAGTTCGCTACGCTAATAATTACAAGATGAGGAACCACCATGAACGTCAAGATTTCCCACACTGCCAGCGCACAAAAGTTTCTCGAAGACGCCAGCGGTCTGCTCAATGATGCCGGCAACCCGCGCGTCAAAGCTTTGATCTACCGCATTCTGCGTGATTCGGTGAACATCATCGAAGACCTGGCCGTGACCCCGGAAGAATTCTGGAAAGCCGTCAACTACCTCAACGTGCTGGGCGCGCGTCAGGAAGCCGGATTGCTGGTGGCCGGGTTGGGTCTGGAGCATTACCTCGACTTGCTGATGGACGCTGAAGACGAGCAGTCCGGCAAATCCGGCGGCACGCCACGTACCATCGAAGGCCCGCTGTACGTAGCCGGCGCACCGCTGTCCGAAGGCGAAGCACGACTCGATGATGGGCTCGATCCGGGTGTGACGCTGTTCATGCAAGGGCGCGTGTTCAACACTGCCGGCGAACCGCTGGCCGGCGCCGTGGTCGACGTCTGGCACGCCAACACCGGCGGCACTTACTCGTACTTCGATGCCACGCAGTCGGAGTTCAACCTGCGTCGCCGCATCGTCACCGATGCCGAAGGTCGCTACCGTTTCCGCAGCATCGTGCCGTCGGGTTACGGCTGCCCGCCGGACGGTCCGACCCAGCAATTGCTCGATCAACTGGGGCGTCACGGCCAGCGTCCGGCGCACGTGCACTTCTTTATCTCGGCACCGGATCATCGTCACCTGACCACCCAGATCAACCTCGACGGCGATCAGTACCTGCACGACGATTTCGCCTACGCCACCCGCGACGAATTGATCGCCCACATCAGCTTCAGCGACGACCAACAACGCGCCGCGGCGCACGGTGTGAGCGGGCGGTTTGCCGAAATTGAATTTGATTTCACGCTGCAGTCAACTGCCCAGCCCGAAGAGCAACAACGCCACGAGCGGGTTCGCGCACTCGAGGACTGATAGCGCGATCAACCCTGTGGGAGCGAGCCTGCTCGCGAAAGCGGAGTGTCAGTCAACGTTGAAGTTGAAGCTGACGCCGCCTTCGCGAGCAGACTCGCTCCCACAGGGGTTTTCAGTCAATGTTCTAGACTTGACCTGACACCGCCAATAACAACAACGAGAGTGACCCGATGATGCACGCGCAACTGTTGAGTCAGCGCAGCAGAGTATTCGACCATGCCGACCCTTACGCGGTATCGGGTTACGTCAATCAGCATGTCGGCAACCATTGCATCCTGATGCCCAATGTCGGCCGGCCGCTGGCCAGCCTCGATCACCGCAAATTCGCCAGCCTGGACCTGTGCCGCATCAGCTACGGCGCCAGTGTGCGGGTGACCTCCGGCGCACTCGACAGCATCTATCACCTGCAAGTGCTGCTGCGGGGCAACTGCCTGTCGCGTGGGCGGGGTCAGGAACATTACTTCGCGCCCGGTGAGTTGCTGCTGATCAACCCCGATGAACCGGTCGACCTGACCTATTCCGACGATTGCGAAAAATTCATCCTCAAGGTGCCTACCCGGTTGTTCGAGTCGGTGTGCGATGAACAGCGCTGGCGGTATCCGGGGCAGGGCGTGCGGTTCCTGGAGAACCGTTATCAGCTCGATGAACTGGAGGGGTTTGTCAGTTTGCTCGCGATGATTTGCCAGGAAGCCGAGGCCACCGAGCAGATCCCGCGTGTGCAGGAGCACTACGCGCAGATCATCGTCAGCAAGATGCTCAGCCTGATGAAAACCAACGTGATCCGTGGCAGCCTGGGTTCGCCTGCTTTCGAGGTGATTACCGATTACATCGCACGCAACCTCAAGCACGATATCGACAGTGAAGAACTGGCACGCCAGGCGCGGATGAGCCTGCGTTCGCTGTACGGGTTGTTCGAGCGCAACGCGGGAACGTCGCCACAACACTACATCCGGCAGAAGAAACTCGAACGCATCAACCAGTGCCTCAGCGACCCGACGTGCAACGTGCGCAACGTCACGGAAGTGGCCATGGATTACGGCTTCCTGCACCTTGGACGGTTCTCCGACAACTACCGCAAACAGTTCGGCGAACTGCCCTCCGACACCCTCAAGCGCCGGCACTGAGCGCGGGCGATTCCTCCTGTGGCGAGGGAGCAAGCTCCCTCGCCACAAAGTCGTCGTCGCATTTTCGGTTGCAGTAAACGGATACACATCTGCACCCAGCGGATAGTTCGCCCCGTCCCCCCGTCCTAGCATGGCCCTGCCTGAATAAAAACAATGGAGGCGGCGGCCATGTCCCTGCGACCCGAATACCTTCACTCCCTGCTTGAAGATGACAAGGAAACCGGCATCTACCGCTGCAAGCGCGAGATGTTCACCGATCCACGGTTGTTCGATCTGGAGATGCAACACATCTTCGAAGGCAACTGGCTGTACCTGGCCCACGAAAGCCAGATCCCCAACGTCAACGATTTCTACACCACCACCATGGGGCGCCAGTCGATCTTCATCGCGCGCAACAAGGACGGTGTGCTCAACGCCTTCATCAACGCCTGCAGCCATCGCGGCGCGACGCTGTGCCGGCACAAGACCGGCAACAAAAGCTCCTACACCTGTCCCTTCCACGGCTGGACGTTCAACAACTCCGGCAAGCTGCTCAAGGTCAAGGATCCGGCCGCGGCCGGTTACCCGGCGAGCTTCAACTGCGAAGGCTCCCATGACCTGACCAAAGTCGCGCGATTCGAGTCCTATCGCGGCTTCCTGTTCGGCAGCCTCAAGGCCGACGTGGTGCCTTTGGTTGAACACCTCGGCGAGTCGGCAAAGATCATCGACATGATCGTCGACCAGTCCGCCGATGGCCTGGAAGTGTTGCGCGGTTCTTCGAGTTATATCTACGAAGGCAACTGGAAACTCACTGCCGAAAACGGCGCCGACGGTTACCACGTCAGCTCGGTGCACTGGAACTACGCCGCCACCCAGAACCAGCGCAAGCAACGCGACGCCGGTGACAGCAACCCGACCATGAGTGCCGGCACCTGGGCCAAGCAGGGCGGTGGTTTTTACTCCTTCGACAAGGGCCACATGCTGCTCTGGACGCGCTGGTCCAATCCCGAAGATCGCCCGTTGTATGAACGTCGCGACGAGTTGGCCCGGGATTTCGGCAAGGCCCGCGCCGACTGGATGATCGAGAACTCGCGCAACCTGTGCCTGTACCCGAACGTGTACCTGATGGATCAGTTCAGCTCGCAAATCCGTATCGCCCGGCCGATCTCGGTCAATCGCACGGAAATCACCATTTACTGCATCGCCCCCAAAGGCGAAAGCGACCACGCCCGTTCCAGCCGGATTCGCCAGTACGAGGATTTCTTCAACGTCAGCGGCATGGCCACCCCGGATGATCTGGAAGAGTTTCGCTCGTGCCAGACCAGCTATCAGGGCAGCGTCACCACCTGGAATGACATGTCCCGGGGCGCCGAGCACTGGATCGAAGGCGCGGACGAGGCGGCCAAGGAGATCGACCTGCACCCGCTGCTCAGTGGCGTGCGCACCGAGGACGAAGGCCTGTTCGTGCTGCAACACAAATATTGGCAACAGACGATGCTCAAGGCGCTGGCCGCCGAGCAGTCCGAATTGATTGCCGTGGAGGCCGTGCAATGACCATCACCTACGATGCCGTGCGTGATTTTCTGTACCGCGAAGCACGCTACCTCGACGACAAGCAGTGGGACGACTGGCTGGAGCTGTACGCCGCCGATGCGTCTTTCTGGATGCCGTCCTGGGACGACAACGACGAATTGACCGAGGACCCGCAGCGGGAAATCTCGCTGATCTGGTACGGCAACCGCACGGGGCTGGAAGACCGCATCTTCCGCATCAAGACCGAGCGTTCCAGCGCGAGCATTCCGGACACGCGAACCTCGCACAACCTCAGCAACATCGAGCTGCTCGAACAGGCGGACGGTCTGTGCAAGGTGCGCTTCAACTGGCACACGCTGAGCTTTCGCTACAAGACCGTCGACAGCTATTTCGGCAGCAGTTTCTACACCCTGGATGTGCGCGGCGAAAACCCGCTGATCAAGGCCAAGAAAGTGATCCTGAAGAACGATTACGTTCGTCAGGTCATCGATGTCTACCACTTGTAAGGCGGCCGTCATGACCCATTCCATTGCATTTAATTTTGAAGATGGCGTTACCCGGTTCATCGATGCGAATGTCGGTGAGACTGTGGCCGATGCCGCGTATCGCCAGGGCATCAACATCCCGCTGGACTGCCGCGACGGCGCATGCGGCACCTGCAAATGCTTCGCCGAGGCCGGTCGTTATGATTTGGGCGAGGAGTACATCGAAGACGCGCTCAGCGCACAAGAAGCCGAGCAGGGTTTTGTCCTGACGTGCCAGATGCGCGCCCAGAGCGATTGCGTCGTGCGGGTGCCGGTGTCTTCTGATGTTTGCCGCACGCGGCAGGCCAGTTACGACGCCACGATCAGCGCGGTGCAGCAGTTGTCCGACAGCACCATTGCGCTGTCGATCAAGGGTGAAGCGTTGAGCTCGCTGGCGTTTTTGCCGGGGCAATATGTGAACCTCGGAGTTCCGGGTAGCGAGCAGACCCGCGCGTATTCGTTCAGCTCGTTGCAGCGCGATGGCGAGGTCAGTTTCCTGATTCGCAATGTGCCTGGCGGCTTGATGAGCAGCTTTTTGACCGGCATGGCGAAGGCGGGTGATCGCATGAATCTGGCCGGTCCGTTGGGCAGTTTCTATCTGCGCGATATTCGCCGTCCGTTGTTGCTGCTGGCCGGTGGCACGGGGCTGGCGCCGTTCACCGCGATGCTGGAAAAAATCGCCGAGCAGGGCAGCGAACATCCGCTGCATTTGATCTACGGCGTGACCAACGATTTCGACCTGGTGGAACTCGATCGCCTCGAAATCCTCGCCGCGCGCATCCCCAATTTCAGCTTCAGCGCCTGCGTGGCCAACCCCGACAGTCAACATCCGCTCAAGGGCTACGTGACCCAGCACATCGAGCCCCGGCATCTGAACGAGGGCGACGTCGACGTCTACCTGTGCGGCCCGCCGCCGATGGTCGAGGCGGTCAGCCAGTTCATTCGCGAGCAAGGCGTCCAGCCTGCGAATTTCTACTACGAGAAATTCGCCGCCAGCGCGGCCTGAGTCGGATACGCAATCCCTGTGGGAGCGAGCCTGCTCGCGAAGAGGGCGAGACATTCAACGCTGATGCCGCCTGTGAGATCGCTTTCGCGAGCAGGCTCGCTCCCACAGGTAATCGGGTGCGTACGCAAAATGTGTGCTCGGCAACGATCCAGTGTGGGAGCGAGCCTGCTCGCGAAGAGGGCGGAACATTCAACGGAGATGTTGCTTGTGAGATCGCTATCGCGAGCAGGCTCACTCCTACAGGTCAGTGTTTTTTCACGAGGTGGGTATGAACAGATTCCAGGAAAAAGTGGTGCTGATTACCGGGGCCGCGCAAGGCATCGGGCGGCGGGTGGCTGAGCGTATGGCCGCTGAGGGCGCGCGGTTGATTCTGGTGGACCGTTCCGAGCATGTGTTCGAGGTGCAGCAGCAGTTGGGTCAACGTAATCAAGTACTGGCCCTGACCGCCGACCTTGAGCAATACAGCGAATGCAGTCGCGTGATGCGTACCGCCATTGAACGCTTCGGGCGTCTCGACGTGTTGGTCAACAACGTCGGCGGCACGATCTGGACCATGCCGTTCGAGCACTATGCCGAGGAGCAGATCGAAGCTGAAGTCCGCCGCTCGCTGTTCCCGACGTTGTGGTGCTGTCATGCGGCGCTGCCGTTCATGCTGGAGCAGGGCAGTGGCGCCATCGTCAATGTCTCGTCCATCGCCACACGCAGTATCAATCGCGTGCCGTATGGCGCGGCGAAGGGCGGGGTGAACGCACTGACCGCCTGCTTGGCCTTCGAAACTGCCGGCCGCGGGGTGCGGGTCAATGCCACCGCGCCCGGTGGCACCGAAGCGCCGCCCCGGGTCATTGCGCGCAACAGTGCCGAGCAAAGTCCTGAGGAAAAAGTCTGGTATCAGCAGATCGTCGACCAGACACTCGACAGCAGTTTGATGAAGCGCTACGGCACGCTGGATGAGCAGGCAGGCGCGATACTGTTTCTGGCCAGCGACGAAGCGTCTTACATCACCGGCATGATCATGCCGGTGGGCGGCGGCGACCAGGGCTGACGCTTACAGGCGCCGCCGAAACGCCTTGACGATCTGGCGCGTGGCGTCGCTGGTACTCAGGTTGTCGACCGTCTCCAGTGGATGCCAGATGCAGTCGATGATTTCGTTTTGTGGCCGGGCCTGCTCAAGGTTCGGCACCGACGCTTCGTACACATGGTGGCGGGTGCCGCCCGATTCCAGCTCCATGAGGTACAGCAGGCTGTCGGCGCCCAGACCGGTTTCTTCTTGAAGCTCACGCAACGCAGCGCCCGCCGTGGTTTCACCGGGCTCGACTTTTCCGCCGGGCAAGCTCCAGCGACACCTGGGCTTGCGCACCAGGAGAACATGTCGGTCCAGTTCACAAATGACCGTTGCACGTACTTTCATTGGTTACCTGACAATCGCTTGTTACAAAAACGAAATAAAAATGCAACATTCGGGCCGTGACCTCTATTTCAGGGGTTAGAGCGATGCGCTCAGCGAAAAGTGCAATTGAACGCTGGATTACTGACGCGACGTCTGGTCGGCACCTGGGCAAAGGTCGGGTGTAAGGTATTGAAGTCAATCGTCGGTCCCACTACCGAGCAGGAGGTGACCATGAGTGTTCCGATGCTGAATAAAATGCACATGAACGGTTATGACGTACTGAGCGTAAACAACGGCCCCTGGCGGGTTTGCACCCAAGGTGACCGGTTGGGGTCTTTCAGCAGCAGAGAGGAAGCACTGGCCTATGCCGCATCGCTTCCTGCCTATAGAGCGAGGACGGTTCGCCCGTCCGCGCAGAAGTCAGAATGACAGTACGCTTGAAGCCCCGGTATGCCGGGGTTTTTTTTGTTGCAGAAGCGGGGGGCGGAGGATTTTAAACGTGACATTGGAGTGATAGGGTGGCCGTTTTTAATTCAAGGAAGAACCCATGTTGAAAGGGCGCTGGATGTCACTGGCCGTGGTGTCTGCAATAAGCTGGGCTTGCGCAAGCCCGGCTCAAGCTCAGGTGTTGGGCGAAATTCAAACCAACCCGCAGGTCTGCGAAGCGTTCCGTGTACTGGCCGGGTCGATCATGCAGTCTCGTCAAAATGGTGAATCGAAAGCCAGTTTGCTAGCCATAAAGTCGGGCAATCCCGACCACGACAAGTTGGGGGCAATGCTGATCAACGAAGCGTACAACCAGCCCGTACGCGATTCCCAGGAGCAGAAAAGCCAGGCGATCAATACGTTCGCCGATAAATGGCGGGATACCTGCAATACGCCTGTTTCCGGCTAGCCCGCTCAGTAGCCTCCACCACCGCTTGTACGTGAGGGTTCCCGGGCTTTCTCTTGTACATGGCTCCATTCGGCGCAGGTCATGAAGCTTTTATGGTCGACCTTGCCGTTGCCATCGAAGCTGATGTTGTACGACTGATGCTGGTCCGCCTGCGTCAATTTGTAGTCAAAACAACTGCCAGGCTGCACCGTACGGTCGGTGATCGACACCGGTTGACCGCCGATCTGCTGCACTTGATCCTTGTTCATCCCGGTCTGGACTTTGGCGACCAGGGGCTGGGTACCGTAAATGTGTTCCTCGGTGCTGCAGCCACCCACCGCCAGCACGATAGCCAGCGTGAACAGCGACTTGTTCATGACAGTGCTCCCGTTAGTGAGCTTTCGTCCGAGTGATCACCTTGGCTTTCACTTCCTCTGAATAACCCGCCAGTCTCGCTTCATCGCCTTGGAACAACTCGCACAACCTGCGCACGGCCTGTGCATCCGCCTCATTACCCGCCTGACGTAGCTGTTGCTCAATGCGCAGCAACTCGACCGCCGACCATCTCAAATCTGACGCAACGCTTTGCAGGTCACGGCGAAGTTCGTTTTCATCTTCGTTAAGCCACATGTCGACCTCCGGCAATGTCTCGATTAGAAAGAGTAGTTCCATTTAGAACGGCGGAACGTTTGTTCGTCAGATCCCTGGGGGATAGAAGGTGCTTCCGTTGGTCGGGAAGTTGAGGGCGAGTGGCCTTCGTGGATGTCGTACGAAGGTCAATCAATTTCGTCAGGGCGAGGCCACCCCCATGAGCAATACCGATGACTTCAGATTTCATGCCCATGAGTTGATTGTTGACCTGGATGCCGCCACCACAGAGATGATGAAGCTGATTTCAGCGCATCAACTGAGCGGCCCGGAGTGGGAGCGGGTCACGCAATGGCAGCATGAAGCCTATGAACGGTGGATGGCTTATCTCAACGAAAGAACTTATCCAGAGCCTCCTGGAAACAATGCTCCACATTGAGTTGTATTCAATAGATGGATGTCCGGCCGGCGAAGCGTTACATTTCGCGTTTTTACGGGATAAGGATGCATCATGCGGATGTGGATTGGGGGAGTAACGCTGGCGATGCTGGCGGGTTGTTCGTTGCCGGCGTCTGTGGTGCCGGGTGAACCCAACGTCAGTAAATACAGCAACAAACCACCCAAAGAGCTGGCTGCGTGCATTTTGCCGGCATGGCAGAAAGAGATTCCGAAAACCACTCAGGTCGGCATTTCAAACGGCTACCGGCTGAATGCGCCGAGCATCATCACGGCGGATGAAATTCTCGATATCGTCAAATACAAGGACGGCAGCCGGGTTTCGTTGTATCAGGGGCCGCCGTGGGCCAAGTCCGGCGCCATGCGCAAAGCCGTGAAGGATTGTCTGTAAAGAAGCGGGCCGGCCATTTCAACTGGGTAATTCTTCCCAGCTGACGTCGTTCAGGCCGCCAGCTTGCGCGTGACTTCGAAGTGCCTCGTCGTTTTGTTGATCGTGATCGTGTCCATATGAAAGGCCCAACCCTGAATGCAGGCAGGCGTAATACCATGCGTCCGCGTGATTCATGTGCGTGTCTGGCTGTACAAAAACGTGTCGTTGGTCATTAAAACGATAGGTGATTTGAAAATAGCGAGTGCGAGTCATCCGATTCTCCAGGTGCTACCGCTACGACATTAATGGCGTAGTGCCAGTTCCTTTGGATTTCGGACTTCTGTATGCATGAGCAAAAGGCAGATCTTTACCCCGGTCATGGGCATGCGGGTTACCGATGTTTGTCTTGCCCGGCGTTGCGCCGCTCACTGCCTGAAGGATTGCCGAGATTGATCAGACGTCTTTCTACCAGGATGTTTTCGAGCGCCTGGCGCGCGACGGGGTCCAGTTGGTGTTCTCGCTCCTTGAGCTCCAGCAGGATCGGGCTCGACCAGGCGCGATAGGTTTTTTCGACAGTGCGAACGGACGGCATTTATCTCTCCTTGATCAGGCGCCCCCCACCCATGAGCGAGGGCATTTGATTGCGTAGAGACCCTAGTTGAGGAATTCGGTTTTCGCCAACGGATTGCACTGCAATGGTGCGCCAGTTTCAGCGCATCATATTTTTTGCTCGGCGTGTTGCCGCGTCGACAGGTCAGTCAGCAGCTTTTTCGAAGTGTTTTTATGGTTTGGCAACTGGTCGCTGATGTCCCAGATTTCCAGCATTTTTGCGTATTCAAAGGCGTGGCGAGGATCCATCTGAATCCACTCCTTGAAGGCCAGCTTTTCCGCCTGAGTGCAGGTGTTTTCCTGTAGACGCATACACCAATGAGCGGCTTGGCTGAGGATTGCTTCGTCCATGTCGCAAGAACTGGGTGGATTCATTGACTGCTACCTGTTTGGCCGGATAACGCACCTTACGAGGCCGTTTGGGAAAAAAACGTCAAAAAGAAGCAGTGGGCCGCAACTCCTGCACCAGTTCAATCAGCGCGCGCAATCGCGCTGGCACGAAGCGATGGCCCGAGTAATAAAGCCTCAACCCGCCAAACGACGGACACCACGGGATCAGCACCGGCACCAGGGCGCCGCTGGCCAGTTCTTCCTGGATGAACCACTCGGAAATGAAACCGATGCCAAGGCCCGACAACACGGCCTGTTTGATGGCCAGCAACTCGTTGGAGGCGAAGCGCACCGGCAGGTCCATCTGTAGTTTCTGGCCGTCGCGCTCCAGTTCCCAATGATAGAGGCCACCATGGGCCATGCGCATGCCGATGCTCTGGTGGGTGAGCAGGTCTCGCGGGTGCTCGGGCACGCCGTGGCGCTCGAGGTACTCGGGCGTTGCCACCACGAGCATCCGGATATCACCTGACAGTGCCACGGCAATCATGTCTTGCGGCACGGACTCTGCCAGGCGAATCCCGGCGTCAAAGCCCCCCGCGACGATGTCGACCATGCTTGATTCGCTGAGGATGTCGATGCGCACTTCGGGATAGCGCTCAGCGTACTGCTTGAGCAGCGGATCCAGCAGCAGGTAAGCCGCGCCGTGTGGGGCATTGATGCGCAGTGTGCCGCTGGGTTCATCGGGGCCGACGCTGACCTCTTCATCGGCACTCTTGATCTGCGCCAACGCGGGGGCGATGCGTTCCACATAGCGTTGCCCGATGTCGGTAAGGGCAACGCTGCGCGTGGAGCGATTGAACAGGCGTACTTTCAGACGCGCTTCCAGGCCAGCCACCGCGCTGCTCACGGCGGTGGTGGACATGCCCAACTCCTGTGCAGCGCCTCGAAAACTGCAGCGGCGCGCAACGGCCAGAACCACTTCCAGTTCGGTCATTCCTGTTCTGTGCATGGATTGTCCTGAAAATGCGGATGCTTCATAAGCCAAAGCATAGCTTATCGGAACAATGAACCCCTCTTAGACTTCGCTTCACAGAGGCTCGATTCAGGCGAGTCATTTTGAGCGAGGAGTCGCCATGCACCGCATTGAACACATCTATATCAACGGCGAGTTCGTCGTTACGCACGGTCAGGAATGGTTCGACCTCCATAACCCGAGCACCGAGGAAGTCATCGGTCAGGTTCGGCTGGGCGATGCGCTGGACGCACAACGTGCCATCGCCGCCGCCAAGGCTGCGTTCCCGGCCTGGTCTCGTACCAGCCGGGAGGAGCGCATTGCGGCACTGCAACGCATGCACCGGGCCGTGGCGGCCCGGGAGGACGAGTTGCTGGAAGCGATCCTCGTGGAATATGGCGCACCTGCGGTCCGTGGGCGCTGGATGGCGACTTATCCGGCTGACGTAATTGCGCAAGCAATCGATGCACTGGAGGCGTTCGATTTCGAGGAGCAGGTCGGCGTGGCCAAGGTGATTCTGACGCCCGTGGGCGTTACCGGTCTGATCACACCCTGGAACAGCAATGCGGGCTTCATCTGCAACAAACTGGCCACCGCGCTGGCGGCAGGCTGCACCGCCGTCATCAAGCCCAGCGAGATGAGCGCGTTGCAGACGCAGGTCGTGGTCAGTGCGTTGCACGAAGCGGGGCTGCCACCGGGTGTATTCAATATCGTCAACGGACGGGGCGATGTGGTGGGCGAGGAAATCGTCCGTCATCCCGACGTTGCCAAGATCTCGTTCACGGGTTCATCCGCTGTCGGCCAACATCTGGTAAGAACCGGTGCCGACACCATGAAGCGCGTAACGCTCGAACTCGGCGGCAAGTCGCCCACCGTGGTGCTTGACGATGCGGATTTCCAGGCGGTCATGCCGTTGGTGCTGCAAGCCGGATTTCTCAACAGCGGCCAGGCTTGCATCGCGGGCACTCGCATCCTTGTGCCGCGCAGTCGGTTGGCAGAGTTCGAGCAGATTGCGAAGGAGGGCGTCTCACAGATTCAATCGGGCGATCCGCGCAATGCCAACACCGACATCGGCCCGATGGTGAGCCAGAAACAATGGGAGCGGGTGCAGCGCTATATCCGTATCGGCCAGGAAGAAGGCGCGAGGTTGCTGGCGGGTGGGGAAGGTCGGCCGGAAGGCTTGCAAGCCGGATGGTTCGTGAAGCCCACGCTCTTCACGGATGCCAATAACCGGATGCGCATCGCGCGTGAGGAAATCTTCGGCCCCGTGCTGACGATTATCCCCTACGAGGATGATGCCGATGCGATCAGCATTGCCAACGATACGGACTATGGGCTAAGCGCCCTGGTGCTGGGAAAGAGTGCCGAACGCTGTATGAACATCGCTCGTCAGATCGATTCGGGACGCGTGCTCATCAACACCCTGGCCCACGAACCGCGTGCGCCCTTTGGTGGGTTCAAGCATTCAGGCCTTGGGCGCGAAATGGGCAAGTGGGGAATGAGCGCGTTTCTGGAGCCGAAGACGTTGGTCATAGGTGGCCCGTTGAAATGACTGGTTGATGCCAAACGGCGAAGAATCCGCCAAACCCCAGAAACGACAAAGCCCTGAATAATCAGGGCTTTGTCGTACATAAGATGGCGGAGACGATGGGGTTTCTAATTCTTGGACCTGTTGAGCTTATTATATGAGGGGCTGCCATTTATTCCCTCGCGTTGTTTAGAGACTCCACTGATTCTGACGATTGAAACGCTGTATTAACCTAGCTGGTTTGTCGGACTTATTATTAATTGTCCAATGGTTGAATAATCATTTTTTGTATTTTATGAGATCTAATGCGGAAAAAAAGCTAGCAGATATCGCATATTGACAGGTAATCAAGCCCAAATTACCATCCGGCGCCATTGGTCTTTAAGGTGTTCGATTACCGGTGCTCAGAGTTTGCATCGACAGTATGGAAGCATATATTTATGTATGTTTTGTGTTTGCAGTATTGCTGAATCCGAACATGTCAGGCTGAAACTAAATGTGCGTTAAAGGCGAGCCAAAGTGAAAAAGTTATTCATCCTGCTGGCCCTGTTTGCACCCGTTATGGCGAGCGCTGGCGAACCTGATCACCTTGTCATTTGCAATGGGCTAAAGCCAGATATCACCCGTAGTCACGGCGTTTACAACTTGGAACTGGTGAATGACGGTAGTTCATATGTATCGGGTGAAGGGGCTGTGCTCTGTGTCTATGACGGCGTTATTCAGAAGTTTTTCGGTGATAACCCTGTAAGGGTTATGGCAACACTGAATGTCGCCAGCAATAAATACAACGTGCGGTTTTAATAATAGGGCCATGGCCTGCCTCCCGGTCCCAGATTGCAAGTTCAATCATTTTCCTGTGCGCCCAGGGTCAACTAACAGTAGCGGTAGCAATTCAAGGAGAAGGAGATGGCGAAGTACCTCATTGCACATGTGCGTCAGGGTGGGCAAAACATGATCATTTTCCCGCTGGACGCTTCATTCGGCGGTCAGTCAAACCATGCGCAAGAAGCACTTATGAGGACGTTTCATTTAGCGGCTGCCGGCGCAGGTCTCGCGGGGCATGTCGTCGTTATCTGGCGCTCGGAGGATCGCACTTACTTCAGAGCACCCTATGCGTGGCACTCTTTTTTCACATCACCAGACGCTTATACATTTGTGATGGGCAACCTGAACAAAGAGCTAACAATCTAGCTCTTTTCCTTCCCATGGTTGGCAAAAATCCCGGCGTTATTTCCGCACGTTCTGGTACAGCATCAACCGTGAGGTTTCATGCATGGCGCGGGTCAACTCTGACAGTCGCTTGAACTCTTCGGGGTGTTGCTCGGCGACGTTATCCAGCGGCGTCGGTGAGGCGAGGTCATGGAGACTTGGCGAGCTGCCGTCGTGTTCCATCTGTAACAAGTAATGCTGAGTCACGCCGGCAATCAGCGGGAACGTGCCTTCACGCAACACCAATGGCACCACGCGTTCGCCTTCGGGCGCGGGCTGCTGGATATCACGGCCCATGCCGCTGTTACGAAACTCAAGGCCGGCCATGCCCACCACGGTCGGCAGCAAGTCCACCAGGCCGACGGCTTCCTCGACCTTGCGCGTGCCGATCAGGGCTGGCGCGTGGATGATCATCGGTACCGCGTTGCTTTCCAGACCCAGTTGCTCATAGGCCGGTGCCAGGAAAGGGATCTGGGCGATACGGGTGTTGTGGTCGCCAAACAGCACGAAAATAGTGTTTTCGTACCAGCCGCCGGCCTTGGCAATTTCCATCAAGCGGCCGATGTTGAAGTCCAGCAAACGCACGGCGTTGTATTGTTCGACACTGCGCGAACCTGCGGCCTGGACTTGCTCCAGGGTAGGGTGCTTGACCTCGAAACCGTCGTTGCTCTTTGGAATTGTGAAGGGGCGATGGTTGCCGGCCGTTTGTATATAGGCGAAGAACGGTTTGTCCTTGGGCAGCGTTTGCAGGATCTGGTCGGTCTCCTTGAACAGGTCCAGATCCGAAATGCCCCAGACATCCACCACCGGGGATTTCCAGTCGCGCTCGTCGAACAGGCGAATGCCGTCGATACTTTGCTTGATCAAGGCATTCATATTGGCCCAACCGGAGTTGCCACCAATGGTGTAGATCTTCTCGTAGCCGGTGAAGGCATTGACCAGCGTGTTTTGGTTGGTGATCAGTGGATTACGCGTCGCGGTATCCTGGCGAGTAACGTCAGGTACCCCGCTAATGCTGGCCCAGACGGTTTTTGCGGTCCCCGTCACCGGCACATAGAAGTGCTTGAAGAACCAGCTCTGCGTGGCCAGGCGATCGATATTGGGTGTTGGATTAATCGGGTTGCCATAGGCCCCGACGGCGCTGGTGCCCAGCGACTCAAGCATCACGAACACCACGTTCGGTGGCCGCGAGCCCGGCACTTTGTAGGGTTGTGGCGATTGGTGGCGGACGAAATCAAGGGCCTGCGGGTCGGGTTGGTCGACGCCCAGGTAGTTGGCCATGACCGCGTAAAGTTCGCGCACTTTCGCTTCGTCATAACGCGACTGGCCGACCTTGAGTGTGTCGTAGAGGAAAATCACCGGGTTCAGGCCCAAGGCGGCGATCTGGTTATTGCCCGAGAAGAACGCATCACTCCAGCGCAACGGCACCGGGTTTTCAAGGTTCAAGTGTTCGACACGACCCAAAATACCCAGCAGCACCAGCACGACCATCAACGCGCTGCCCCATGTTGTGGAGAGCCGATGAATGACTTTGCGGGGGCGGTCCAGCGTGACGCGCTCCAGGCGCACCAACGCCAATGTCACGAACGCGACGGTTGCCAGCCAACCCAATGAAATCCAGATAACCGGGTAGGTTTGCCAGACCATATCCCGGGATATTTGCGCATCCTCGATGAAGCGCAACACCGTGGCGTTGATCCTCACGCCAAGGTACGCGTAATGGCCAAAATCGATGATGTAGATCAGCAGAATGGCGCTGAGGATAAGGACCAGATACACGCGGGCGATGCGGCGAACGAGGCGGCTACTGATCAGGTTCCAGCGAGGAATCCAAGCCAATAACGCCAACGGCAGCATGACCAGAATGGCCAGGCGCAAGTCGAAACGAAAGCCGATGCCCAGGGTTTCCAGGACGGCATTGTCGTCGCTCAGGGCTTTTGCGTCGAAACCGGAAAAGCCGAAAAAGAACACCACCCGCAGCAGTGCAAACAGCACAAACGCGATCGCTGTTGCGCCCAGCCAGTAATGCAAACGTCTCGATTTCAGCCAGCCCATCGATGTTTCCCTATTAAAAATTTCGTTGAATTTCAAACGGATCTGTTTCGTATTGGGCCGCGCAGCGTGATGAACCGGCGATACGTCCAGCGCGTCCCCAGCACCAGCAGCGTCAGGCAGCAATACAGTCCCAACAGCGGATCAATCAGGTAGTCCCAATAGTTGTGGGAAGGTTTGATCCCGGCGATAAAGGCCAGGGTCGCGCTGGTCAAGAGCACGACGGCCAGGTAATTGCGCAGGTAAAACAGGCCTAAGGTCAGCAGTGCAACGACAAACAACAGGGGGCGTGGGCTGAAACCCCGACGGTAAGGATCCAGATCACTCAAGCCCAGAGTGGCCGGGTATAACACCAGCGCCATTACGGCGAAGAGGATCAGTACGCCGGTTTGATCACGCTGCGCGGGTGGCAACACATTCAGTCGACGCAGACAGCCCCAGCCCATGAACACCAATGAGGTGATCGCGAGGTCATCCATGTGGCTGCGCAAGTAAGCGGCCAGCGAAATCCCGTCCAGTGGTATGAAGCTGCCGGCCAGCAATGCAAACAACAGCGCGATGCGCCAGACCCTGTTCAGGCCAAAAGACGGCATTACCAGGAAGATGATCATCGCGAAGCTGAGATGGGCTTGCCACAGGCTAATCATTTGAGACGCTCGGACAGCCAGGCATCGTTGAAGGACACGTGTTTGATGAACGTGTTGTTCCAGGTATAAACCAAGTGATACATCCCGTCGGGGCTGCGGATGAAGTACGGGTATTCGTATTCAAACTCACACCCTTCGCTTTTACAGACGCGTTTGTCGAGGTTGTCGAGGAATTGCGCCTCCAGCGGTTGGCGGAGCTTGCCACTGGAATCTCGAAACTCTTTCCCGATGATTGCCTTGTAGGCGAGGGGCGAATACGGATCGCCCTCGGGATCCGGTGATTTATCCAGATCGCGCACCAGGCGCCAGTCGTCCATTTTCGCATCGGTGAGATAAAGGCTCAGCTTGAAGCGCCCCTCTTGCAGGTCATTGAGCGCTACCAGCAATCCGTGCTCGGGCGTCGCAACGGCCGCCAACGAGGAATTGGGGTTCGATGGATCGAGCGGATAAGGTTCGCTCCAGGTTTGGCCGGCATCCTCGGTGCGGCTAGCCAGGACCCGGTGGTGCGTGTCGCCGGCATAGCGCAACAAGGCGATGCCACGCTGACCGTCCAGCGGAACGACCGCGGGTTGCAATGAGTTATTGCCGTGGCTGATGCGGTATTTATCGATCACTTCACCGTCTGCGCTCAAGTACAGGTACTCGGCAAACTTGCCCAGGAATTCGTGGTAGACCGGCAAGCCGATGGAGCCGTCGGCATGGAACACCGGTGCCGAGCGGACCAGGGTGCTGATGTTCAGAAAGGGGGAAGTGATCAATTGGCGCGGTGCCGACCAATTCATACCCAAGTCGTCTGAAACCATCACATTGACCGCGCTGCCGGCCCAGCCGCCCATGGACACGGAGACGAAGAACAGCCACAGGCGATTGTCCGGCGCCAGTGCAATGACCGGGTTGCCCAGTTTTCGAATGTATTTTCGAGTGCTTTGCTGGGTCGATTCCCGGGTCGCCATGACCTGTTCTTCACCCCACTCGCCAGTGCTCACGTTGAAACGAGCGGAGCGCACCTGCACATCGGCGGCGCCTTCGCGGGTGCCGGCGAACCAGACCGCCATCAAGCTACCGTCAGGCAGGGCTGTTACTGCCGAAGAATGCACGAAGTCCACCAGCCCGGAGGAGGCGAAACGGCTGGTATAAACGGGCTTGGCCACGTCGTCCGCCACAGGTAAAGCCGGACTTGTGCGGGCAAAGGGAGAATGCGTGGGGGCAGGGTGGGTGAGCCATGCGCCCGTAAAGAGAACAGTGAGGGCGAGGTAAACACCTAAGGCAGGAATGCTGGGGAGCTTTATGTGCATGATGAAGGCGTTGGCATCTCATGGCCCGAAAGGCGCACAAGCTAACACTCGGTAGTACAAGATCGGACTTTATGTATTTCTATTGTGTAAGCAGTTGTTTTAAGCGCGCGGCCCTGTCGGCGAACAAGGACAGTTTTATGAGTGGCTACATTCCCAATCAGGGGCTTAGACCTGATAGCTCCAATACCGATGTAGCGCGCCATTAACGCCAAGTACTGGGTCTAGATTGGGAAACGGCAAAGTCGCAATGCTCACCAGTTGCTGCGGACTCGGCGCTTCGCGACAAATGTTGCCGTTCTGCCCTGGAGGGTAAGCACCTACAACCATAAAGTCGTCACTGGAGCCTATATTGCAGTGGCCGGTGCCGGCGGGTAAGAGCAAGACGTCGCCAGCGCTAACTTCCAGCACCCGACTGTCCGGGCCGCCAAGCATCAAACGAGCAAAGCCGCTGGCAACGCCAAGCACCTCATGGCCTTCGGTATGGTAGTGGTGAAAGTCATAAACCCCATACCGCCATTGAGGCGGCCAACCATTGGCGCTGAAGGTTTGCTCGAATAAAACTGCAGGATCGCTGCCTTTAATTGCTATTGCTTTGATGTAAATGAGCACTGGCAGGCGAGCGTTGTTCGGCACCCAACCGTTGCGTTCGAGCAGGAGGGGTTGTATTGGAGAATGCACAGTTTCTGACTTGACCATTAGCGCGTCTCCGGAAGTAGCCAGGCCCAACGTCATGAAGAGCGCCGCTAGAACATAGCCGGGGGCAATGAGCCAAACCAAGCGTGGCAAATTGCATGGAATGTAAGGTTAAACGCCCTGAGACAGCTAGGGCGTAAAGCCCTAGCAAATCGCAGATGTCACTTTTTCTTTTTCGCTGGCTTGTCTGACTTCTCTGATTTCTTGGCCGTTACTGGCTTGCTATCAGCTTTTTTTGCAGATTTCTTTGGCTCGGCGTCTTTTTTCTTGCCTTTCTTTTCGGAAGGTTTCGAAAGAGCCGAGGCCGTCGCTGATTTCTTCGCCGGTGATGACTTTTTGCCTTTCAATTCCTTGCTGGCGTTAGAAGCTTCACCTTTGCTTTTTTTCTCGTCTTTAGCCACGTTGATCACCTCTCGGGTATGCCGGTATTGGCACTGCCTGCGCGATTATTCACAAGCTGATCATTAGGCGAGCGCGCCCAAAAGCGGTTCAAATTATTTTGATGTTCGCGATGTCTTTAGCGGGAAGGCTCGAGTAAATAGCATGAAGCGGCGATGCATTTGCTACAGCTTCATTTTGGGGACGCAGAGAACGGCTTGATCATGCCCCCTGCGGATGCGACGCCAGAGAAGATTTTAGAGCAGGCGGAGCGGGTAGGGCTGACGCAGATCAAGGTCGTCGACCCATCCAGCTGATAGAACGTGCAACGAGCAGCAACTCGTTTGAAGCGCATGTCGACTAGTGGCAAATCCCACCATGAGGCTTTGACCAAAATCCCCACTGGTCAGCGCGATCGTCCTGCCACCCGTTTGATCAGGTTATTCAATAAACCTGGTTGCGGTGCGTCAGCATCAGTTTCACTCTGGTTTTGTAAGCAATCTTGCCCCCGGTATCCGAAAAAACGTGGTCGATGTCTACGACTCGATATTCCTCTTCTTCGGAGGCCGTTTCTCCCCATGCAGCGTCAAGGCCTTGATGATTGAAACGGTCACCTATCGACACAGCCGGGAAGGGCGTGATTGCTTCAATGCTCCAAACGGGGGCATTCGTGAAAGACTCTTTGTAGACTTCGAAATAGTACTCAATCTGCTGAGCGCTCATAAAACCTCCTGACACTGGTTTTGCTCACGAAAAACAAGCTGTTCGTCAGTATCAGATGGTTGCCTGAATCGGATCGTTCAGTTCGAAGCCAAATATGCAGACTTTATTCCTGGATTTTTGTGTACACCAACGCGCTCGCTCGCGTAGCTACTTTTTCCAAGGAATGGGCTGAAGTATGGGAGTATGGGCTGCGACGTTTTGTCAAAAGCCAGAAACGACAAAGCCCTGAATAATCAGGGCTTTGTCATATAAAGATGGCGGAGGCGATGGGATTCGAACTCATGGACCTGTTACAGTCGACGGTTTTCAAGACCGTTGCCTTAAACCACTCGGCCACACCTCCGTTTGCGTTGCGGGCGCCATAATACCTGAATGAAACACACTGTCAAACTCTCTGCATAGCTTGTTACAGAGCGTCTGTTATGATCTTTGCGACTGAACGTTTCATACCAACAGGAGTGTCGCCATGCGCGAACAGGATTACGCAGTTAATAACAGCGTGCAGGCTGAGCAGCTAGAGGTTAGCCGCGTCCTGCGCAACACTTACGGCTTACTCGCTCTCACCCTCGCATTCAGCGGCGTGATGGCGTTTGTCGCTCAGCAGATGCGTGTCGGGTACCCGAACGTGTTCGTGGTGCTGATCGGCTTCTATGGCCTTTTCTTCCTCACCAACAAACTTCGTGATTCGGCCTGGGGCCTGGTGTCTGCTTTTGCCCTGACCGGTTTCATGGGTTTCCTGCTCGGCCCGATCCTCAACCGTTACCTGGGAATGCAGGGCGGTGCTGAAGTGGTCAGTTCGGCGTTCGCGATGACGGCGCTGGTGTTTGGTGGTCTGTCGGCCTACGTGCTGATTACCCGCAAGGACATGAGCTTCCTCGGCGGTTTCATCACTGCAGGCTTCTTCGTGCTGCTGGGTGCGACGCTGGCGAGCTTCTTCTTCCAGATCAGCGGCCTGCAACTGGCGATCAGCGCAGGTTTCGTGCTGTTTTCCTCGGTCTGCATTCTGTTCCAGACCAGCGCCATTATTCACGGCGGCGAGCGCAACTACATCATGGCGACCATCAGCCTGTATGTATCGATCTACAACCTGTTCATCAGCTTGTTGCAGCTGTTTGGCATCATGAGCCGCGATGATTGATCGAAGGCCTTGAGTAAAAAACCCGCTTAGGCGGGTTTTTTATTGTCTGAAATTCAGGATTACTCAGAGATGACGATGTTGCCGTCGGCCTGCTGGCGGTAAATGGTGTAGGGCAGCAGCAAGGTGTCGAGCGCGCCGGACATCACCACATCAATCAGCACAATGGCTGGTGCATCTGTGTGGGTTTGTGCATCCAGTCCATTTTGCAGCGGTGCATTCAAACTGCAAAAATCATAGGTCACCCCGCTGTAGATGCGCGGAATGGCGCCGCAATAGGATTTCTGATCCTTGAGACTTTTGGACGCTACTTGGTCACCGCGCACGGCCGTTTGTATCGTGCCGCAGCCCGCCAGCATCAGCGTCGCCAGTAGCATTGCCTGAGTTTTCATACCGCCAATCCTTCGCCGGAAAACCTCAATCTACGCCAGTCGGTTGCAAACATCACTCACGCCATGGGTGGCAAGCGGCGTTTGACCGGGGTCTTCTTGACGATTGCCGTGTTGGTTTCGGCGTGGGTATTGAGGCGGTCGAGCAGGGTGTCCAGTTGTTCCATGGAGCGCACGTGCAGACGCGCGATGAAGCAGTCGTCGCCCGTGACTTTGTCGCACTCGGTGAATTCGGGGATCGCCTGAATCTGCCGCTCCACTTCCTGCAACTGACCCGGCAACGGACGAATCCGCACGATGGCCTGGAGTTGATAGCCAAAGCACTTCGGGTCGATTTCCACCGTGTAGCCCTTGAGCACACCGCGTTCTTCAAGGCGACGCAGGCGCTCGGCAACACTGGGCGAGGACAGGCCGCTGAGGTGCGCCAGCGCCTTGAGCGAGCGTCGTGAGTCTTC
This sequence comes from Pseudomonas sp. GW821-FHT10C09, assembly GCF_059415465.1. Taxonomy (NCBI): domain Bacteria; kingdom Pseudomonadati; phylum Pseudomonadota; class Gammaproteobacteria; order Pseudomonadales; family Pseudomonadaceae; genus Pseudomonas; species Pseudomonas sp. GW821-FHT10C09. Next base: position 34,153 of record NZ_JBWKNG010000030.1, on the reverse strand, counting down.
CATCAAGGCGCTGATCAGCACTTGGTCGATGTCGTCAGTCATGGCGAAACCCCTGTAAGGCAATAAATTGAAACTGCCTTGATAAAAAAGGCAGAAACCGAGTTTAGCCTGCTTTTTGCGCTGGAGAAGCCCCCGGGTGGATTGGCATACTTTGCGCTCAAACACAGGAGTCTGAAGATGGACACATCAATACGTCGCGGCTCATTCGAGATGAGCGCCGCCATGCTGATCTCCGGGACCATCGGCTGGTTTGTGCTGGTGTCCGGGCAACCGGTGCTGGACGTGGTGTTCTGGCGCTGCTTGTTCGGGGCCGGCACCTTGCTGCTGATTTGCGCGGCGTTCGGCTTCCTCCGTCCCGGCATTCTGACCCGTACCACCTTCCTGCTGGCGGTGCTCAGCGGCATGGCGATTGTCGGCAACTGGGTGCTGTTGTTTGCGTCCTATTCGCGCGCCTCGATTGCCATTGGCACGGCGGTCTATAACGTGCAGCCGTTCATGCTGGTGGGCCTGGCCGCGTTGTTCCTCAATGAAAAGATCACCCTGCAGAAACTGTTCTGGCTGGGCATTTCCTTTCTCGGGATGCTCGCCATTGTCAGTGCCCATGGCGGGCAGGGCGAGAGCGGCAATGATTACTTGATGGGGATCGGTCTGGCGCTGGGTGCGGCCTTTCTATACGCGATTGCCGCGCTGATCATCAAGCGCCTGACCGGTACGCCGCCGCATCTGATCGCCTTGATCCAGGTCTGCACGGGGGTGCTGTTGCTCGCGCCGTTCGCGCATTTTTCGGCGCTGCCACAAGCGCCGAGTGCCTGGGCCAGCCTGGTGACGCTCGGCATTGTCCACACTGGCGTGATGTACGTGTTGTTGTACGGCGCGATTCAGAAACTGCCGACGGCACTGACCGGGGCGTTGTCGTTTATTTACCCGATTGCGGCGATTTTTGTCGACTGGTTTGCCTTCGGCCATCGCCTGGAGCCGCTGCAATGGCTTGGTGTCGCGGCGATTCTGCTGGCCGCCGCCGGTATGCAGCAGGGTTGGGGCTTCAAGACGCGCAAGTTGGCGGCACAGTAAATGTCAGATGTTCCAGCGCGGCGCAGTCTTGGCCAGTCGCTGGCGCATCTCGCCGATGTTGGCGGCGAATTGGCGGGTCAACAAACGATAGCCATCCAGCGGGCTGTAGACCGGTGTTTCAAGACTTGAGGCGGGTGGCAGGTCGACAGGCCGACTCAGCCGTTGCGAAGCGCCGGTTTTCAGCGCCCGCGCCATCCCGATCAGTTGCACGCGGATCAGCCGATGCTCTGCGGTCATTGCGGACTGAAGTTGCGCCATGGCCTTCGGATCGCTGGCATCCGGGCGAGTGTTGGCGAGGATTTCCAGGGTGCTGATACACATGCGCAAATTGCGTTGAATGGCATCCAGTTCGGTCATGGAGATTTTCACTTCCTTGGACACCGACGGCATCAGTGAACGCAATTGCACCATCACGGTGTTCAGGCGCCCCATGAGCTTGAGGTGTTCGTCATCGCTGACCGGCTGGCCATTGATGATGCGCCCGTAGATTGTCGCGCAATCGCGCAGCGCATCGGCCAGGTTGTAGCGCCAGGAAAACACCGCGTACAGCGGCAGTGCGAAGGAAAACGCCAGCGCCAGGGCGATGCCGATCAGAATGTCTACCCCGCGCCACAAGCCGTCCGTGACCGGATTGTCACCGTGCCCCGCGACAATAAACACGGTGATCGCCGCGAGCAGCGCCGTATAGCCACCCTTGCCAATGGCGTGATACGAGAAAAACCCGCACACCACCGACATGGCGAAATAGGTCAGCCAAGGCATCCCCAGCCAGGCCTGTTGCGCGACCAGCAGCAGACCGACGCCGGCCCCGATCAACGTGCCAATGGCCCGTTCGGCAGCCTTTTTGCCGATGTTGCCGTGGTGCTGCAAGCCACCAATCACCACCAGCATCGTCACCGACGCCCATTCGCCGTGCGGTAAATGGATGCCGGTAGTCAGCAGGATCGTCGCCAGCAACCCAAGCGAGACCCGCACCGCGTGGATCAGCTTGGCGTGACGATAGCGCCGGTACGGGTCCAGCAACGGACGCAGTAGCCGGCGCAGCAAGGGTGGCAGTCGATGGCTGAAGGTACTCAGGCTCGGTGTCCTCAGAAAATGTAATCGGTGGTCAGGAAGCTCGAACTGCGCCCACTGATGATCTCGCTGATGAGGTCCTTGTTGGTTTCCTGGAACTTGGTGGCGACCAACGTGCGGATCGAAAACACCCGCAACGCATCATGCACCGACAACGTGCCCTCGGCCGAGTTCTTGCGCCCGTTGAACGGGAAGGTGTCCGGGCCGCGCTGGCATTGGGCGTTGAGGTTGATGCGCCCCACCTGGTTGGCAAACGTATCCACCAGCCGGCCGACCGCCACCGGGTTGGTGCCGAAAATACTCAATTGCTGACCGAAGTCCGATTCCAGGACGTAATCGATCACCGTGTCCAGATGGCGGTACGGCACGATCGGGATGACCGGGCCGAACTGTTCTTCCTGATAGACACGCATTTGCGTGGTCACCGGGTACAGCACCGCCGGGTAGAAGAACGAGGCGCGGGCCACGCCGCCGTTGGGGTTGACCACCTTGGCGCCTTTGCTTTCGGCATCGGCCACCAGCGAATGCAGGTAATCGACCTTGCCCGACTCCGGCAGCGGCGTCAGTGCCACGCCGCTGTCCCACGGCATGCCGGGTTTGAGGCTGGCGAGTTTGGCGTTGAATTTCTCGATGAACGCTTCGACCACGTCTTCATGCACGAAGAGGATCTTCAGCGCAGTGCAGCGCTGGCCGTTGAACGACAGCGAGCCGGTCACCGCTTCGCTCACCGCATTGTCCAGATCAACCTCCGGCAAGACGATGCCGGGGTTCTTCGCATCAAGGCCCAGCGCCGCGCGCAAGCGGTGAGGTTTTGGGTGGAGTTTCTTCAGGTCGCTGGCGGCTTTGTTGGTGCCGATAAACGCGAAGATGTCGATCTTGCCGCTGGCCATTAATGCGCTGACGGTCTCGCGGCCGCTGCCGTAGATCACGTTGATGACACCAGCCGGGAAGCTGTCGCGGAACGCTTCGAGCAGCGGGCGAATCAACAGCACGCCGAGCTTGGCCGGTTTGAACACCACGGTGTTGCCCATGATCAGCGCCGGAATCAGCGTGGTGAAGGTTTCGTTCAACGGGTAGTTGTAGGGACCCATGCACAGGGCCACACCAAGCGGAACGCGGCGGATCTGGCCGAGAGTGTCCTGTTCCAGCTCGAAGCGGCTGGAGCGGCGGTCGAGTTCCTTCAAGGCATTGATGGTGTCGACGATGTAATCGCAGGTGCGGTCGAACTCTTTTTCCGAGTCCTTGAGGTTCTTGCCGATCTCCCACATCAGCAGCTTGACCACGGCCTCACGCTGTTGACGCATGCGCCCCAGAAAGGCTTCGACGTGCTGGATGCGTTCGGCCACGCGCATGGTCGGCCACAAGCCTTGACCACGGTCGTAAGCGCGGACGGCGGCGTCCAGCGCGGTCAAAGCCGTCTCGGCATCGAGCAGCGGTGTGCTGCCGAGGATCACTTGCTCGTCGCCATTGGCGCCGGTCAGGTACACCGGGCTGCGGACCTGGGCGAGCGGCCCGGACCAGGTTTTCAGTTCGCCATCGACCAGGTATTCGCGCTGCTCGGTCTGGCCGTCGAGGCGGTACTTTTCCGGGATGTCGGCGAGGCTCGGAAACAGGTTGTCGAGAATGTTGGCTGTGGTCATGTCGCTACCCCCTCTGGATTGGGTCATGCACTGATGAATCGTTTTAGCAGACCTCGGCCTCGCTTGTCATGACTCATCTCAGCGTTTTGTGCCGGTGGGTGATGGCACGCGGATTTCACGGCGCATCGGTCATGGCCTCAGAAGCCCCCCTTGTTGGCCCCCAATGCCCTCAACCCGCCCACGGCGCGTGCCTTAGTGTGGAGTTCTCCTTGATCACAACAATAAACGGTGCACCCGGCTGACCGGGCACCCCATGAGAGGAACGCCATGCGGGCACGCCGATTCAGTGAAAAGCCTAGCCTTTGTTTTGCCCTGGTGGGATTAGCGGTGTTACTCGCAGGGTGTGGCGAAGAGCCGAAAAGCCCGGCGACGCACATTGATGCGGCCACCGCCAGGCCCGCCGACACCGAGCTGGCGCAGGTCTACGACAACAGTTGCAAGCTCTGCCACGCCAATCCGGCGGCCGGGGCACCGCTGACCGGCGACAGCAAAGCCTGGGAGCCTCGGGTGATGCAGGGCGCCGACACGCTGCTCGATCACGCGATCAACGGCTACAACGGCATGCCGCCGATGGGCCAGTGCGTGCAGTGTTCAGAGGAGCAGTTCCTGGCGCTGATCAGCTTCATGTCCGGCCAGCACATCCCACAATAAGAACGACAGGGTGCGATTCATGACGATGGACTTAACACGGCGTCAGTTGTTGCAACGGGCGAGTGTCATTGGCGCCTTTACCGCGCTCGGCTCCACACCGGCGCTGGCGGAACTGCTGCGCGCGCCACGGCTGATCCCTTGGCGCAATTGGTCGGGGGGCCAGAGTTGCCTGCCGGCGGCGCGGCTGGCACCGAAGAATCTGGATGAATTGACCCAGGTTGTGCGCCAGGCCCCGGGCAAGATTCGCCCGGTGGGTTCGGCGCATTCCTTCAGCGCGCTGGTGCCCACCGACGGCACGTTGCTGTCGCTGAGCTATTTCACCGGATTACTCGATCACGACGGGAAAACCCTGCAAGCCGAGTTCGCCGCCGGCACGCCGATGTCGCGCATGGGCACATCGCTCAAGGACGTCGGCCAGGCCCTGCAAAACATGGCCGACATCGATTACCAGACCCTCGCCGGCGCGATCTCCACCTCGACCCACGGCACCGGCAAGAACTTCCAGTCCTATTCGGCCCACGTCTGCGGCCTGCAATTAGTGACCGCCACGGGCGAGGTGCTGGACTGCGACAGCACACTTCATCCTGAAGTGTTCAGCGCGGCGCGAGTGTCCCTCGGCGCGCTTGGGGTGGCGACGAAAATCCGTCTGCAAAACCGCCCGGCGTATCGCTTGAGGGAACGGCAGTGGATCGCCAAGACCGAAGAATTGCTGGAAGACCTCGACAAGAACACCCGGGAAAACCAGCACTGGGAAATGCTCGTGGTGACCCATTCCGACTACGCCCTGTCGATCGCCCTCAACGAAACCAGCGACCCGGCGACACCGCCGATTCCGGCGGATGAGGAGGGCGGCAACGAATTCGTCACCTTGATCGAGAAGATCGACAAGTACGGCAGCGACTTCCCGGACCTGCGCCGCACGATGCTCAACAGTCTGCGCCACCTCGCCAGTTTCGATGACCGGGTGGGTGACTCGTTCGACATCTATGCCAACGTGCGCACGGTGCGTTTCAACGAAATGGAATATTCAGTGCCGGCCGAGCACGGCCCGGCGTGCCTGCGCGAAATCCTCAAGCTGATTCAGGACAAAGACCTGCGTACCTGGTTTCCGATTGAATACCGCTACGTCAAAGCCGACGACATCCCCCTGAGCATGTTCGAAGGCCGCGACAGTTGCTCGATCTCGGTCCACCAGCATTATCAGATGGACCATCACAACTTCTTCGCCGCCGTCGAGCCGATTTTCTGGAAGTACAACGGCCGGCCGCACTGGGGCAAGTTGCACACACTCAACGCGAAAAACCTGCAGCCGCTGTACCCGCGCTGGCAGGAGTTCATTGAGGTGCGGCAAGCACTGGACCCCAGCGGCAAGTTCCTCAATGCGCATTTGTCATCGATTCTGGGGGTGAGCTGATGGCGGTCAATCGACGTAATTTCCTGATGGGCGCCGCCGGCGTCGGCGTGTTGATGGCGGGGGGCGGGGCGTGGTTGCGGCCGGGTGATCGAGGTGCGCCGTACAGCGATTATTTCCAGACGCTGAACCGCGAACTCAAGGAACACGGGCCGATGCGGCCGGTGATGCTGATTGATCTTGATCGACTGGATCACAACATCGATGTGGTCATGCTGTCGGTAAAGCGCGGCGGCAAGCATCTGCGCCTGGTGGAGAAATCGCTGCCGGCGCCGGGGCTGCTGGCCTACATCGCCAAGCGCGCCGGCACGCAGCGCTTGATGTCGTTTCATCAGCCGTTTCTCAATCATGATGCCGTGCAGTTTCCCGAATCCGACATCCTGTTGGGCAAGCCGCTGCCGGTGCGTTCGGCCGAGTTGTTTTATCAGTCGCATAAAGGGCCTTTTGACCCTTCGAAGCAATTGCAATGGCTGCTGGATACGCCTGAGCGACTTCAACAATACCTCGCGCTGGCGCAGGGATTGGGCACGCGATTGCGGGTGAATATCGAACTGGATGTCGGGTTGCATCGCGGCGGTGTCAGCGATGCAGCTGCGCTCGGGCCGATGCTGGCGCTGATCAGCAAAAACCCTCAGCACCTGGAGTTCGCCGGGTTCATGGGCTACGACCCGTTCGTGGGCATGGGCGTGCCGGGGATACTGGGTTCGCCCGAAGAACTGTTCGCCAAGGTGATGGTGATTTACAACCGTTGCGTCGACTTCACCCGTCAGCAATATCCCGGCCTGTGGCATGAAGGGCTGACCCTCAACACCGCTGGCAGCCCGAGTTATCGCATGCATGAGCATGAACAGCTCAGCAGTGAAGTCTCTGTGGGAACCGCGATGCTCAAGCCGACGCACTATGATTTGCCGTCGCTGGTGGACCATGTGCCGGCGGCTTACATCGCCACGCCGGTGTTGAAAAGTACCGGGGCGGTGAACATTCCGGCGCTGGATGACAAGTCCCGGTTGTTTTCGTGGTGGGACACCAATCAGCGCGAGACGTTTTTCATCTATGGCGGTAACTGGATGGCGGAGTTTGAGTCGCCATCGGGGTTGCAGAGTAACGGGGTGTATGGCCGCAGCTCGAATCAGGAAATGGTCAATGGTTCGGCGGCGGTGGGGCTGGGGGTCGAGGACCAGGTGTTTTTGCGGCCGACCCAGACGGAGTCGGTGTTGTTGCAGTTTGGGGATTTGCTGGCGGTTCGAGGGGGGAGGATTGTTGAGACCTGGCCGGTGTACTCCTGAAGGTTTCTGGTGTCTGGTATATCGCCTTCGCGAGCAGGCTCGCTCCCACAGGGGAATGCATTCCAAATGTGGGAGCGGGCTTGCTCCGGGCGGCGTTCCGACGAAGGCGTCTGTTCAGTCAAAACGCATACGGGATACTGACCTTGGCCCACAGCATTTCCCCTTCAGGCCGGTTTTCCACATCAAACTCCTTGGCCCAGCGAATCTCCGCCGTGGCGTACTGCAAAAAGGTCAGGTGCAACGCCGGACCAATCGCAAACACCTGGCCGCGCACCCCGTCGTTCACGTCCTGACCATTGAACTGCACGGTATGGCCGAACTGTTTGTCGTCGGTGGTTTGCTTGAGGTAGTAGCCGTTCAACCCGAGCATCAGGTTGTCGGTGATTTTGTAACTGGCCGAATAGTCGAAGTGGAAAATCTGCCCCGACTTGTAATCGGTGTCTTTGTTCTTCTCGTTGAAGCTGTACGTGGTCTTCATCGACACCTCGGTTTTATCCGTCGGCAGCCAGGTGAAGGAGAACAGCGGTTTGTAGGTGTAGAAGTTGTTGCTGGTGTTGGCCAGGCGATCAACGCTGTATTCGCCGGTGGGAACGGTGACTTCAATGGCGGCACCGAGGGTCAGGTTGGGGCCCATGTCCCAGAGAATGATCGGCGCGAACGTTGTGTCACCCATGCCTTCGCGGGTGTCCTGTGGCAGGCCGAACACCGAGACTTCCTGCTTGAGCCACGGCTGCGCGATGTAGCCCGCCAACCGGCCACCGAAAACCCGCAGGGGGCTGAGGTAATCCAGGCGTGGAATCACGGCCGTGGATTCGATCTCGACATTCGGCACCTTGCCGCCGAGTGAGCTGATGTTCAGCTCCGTGGCCTTGTAGTGGTTGTAGTAGAGGTTGAACGCAACCATGTTGTCCGGAAGGCTGTCGGGTGACAGCGGCAACATGAAAAAGCCGTCGGTGCCGGTGCCGATGTTGTCCACGCCAGCCTCGGTGGCCAGCGCCGAATGAGTGGCGCAGACGCCGGCCAGGCTGATGACCAGTAGGGGGAATCTCGTGCGGGTCGGGATCATGGGTGTACTCATTATTATTGTTAGCGGGCTTTCCAGCGTCCATACGAGGGCCGCCACATAGAAATAAGCTGTCTGCGCCGTGCAAGGCAGGGTATTGGCGGCCATTTAGGGGGACTTCTGCGGACAGCCTTTGAACCCTGTGCTAACTTCTTTCGACATAACCGGTAACAAAAATAAGAATGCAGTTCGCCCCGGAATGTATAGCCCCATGCAAATGAAAGTGATTGATCCCACCTTTGAACTGGCGCTGGTGTCGCCGTTTCTCCTGCAAACCCTCGCCGAAGTCGCCGAGCAAAAAGGCGTCAACCCTGACAGCCTGTGCCGAGGGCTGGGCTTCACCTTTGAAGATCTTCAGGACCCGGCGCAGCGTATTTCCTATCGGCAGGCCGTGGCGATGATTCAGCGCGCGCTTAAAGCCTTGCCCAATCAGGGCCTGGGCTTGTGGGTCGGGGCGCAGAATGTGCTCGGCACGCTGGGGTTGCTGGGGCATGTGTTGTCGCTGTGCAAGACCCTGCGTGATGCTTTCGAGCTGGGCATTCGGCATCAGCACACCTCCGGCGGGATCGTGGTGTCGAGCGTGGAGGAGGTGGGGGATCGGGTGTTCGTCGACGTCGAATGCCGCTTGCCGTTCGCCGATGTGCAACTGTTTGCGGTCGAGGAGTTTTTCGCCAGTCTGCTGGTGTATGGCCGGGCGTTGGTCGGGGCGGATTTCAAGCCGATGGCGGTGGAGTTCATGCACGCGGCGCCGGATTATCTCGGCGAATATTCGCGGGTGCTGGGGCCGGACGTACGCTTTGGATGCTTGCAGAATCGCATGGTGATCGCGGCGCATTGGCTGGATGTTCATTTGCCCAATCACCATTCCCTGGCCTTGCGTCAGGCAGTGAAACTGCTGGAGCTGGAAGCCGCGCAAGTGCACCAGAAAATGGACTTGATCCAGGCGGTGGAACGGGCGATTGCCCGGGACCTGACCGAGGGCAGCCACATCGAGAAAATTGCCGGCGACCTGAACATGAGCAGCCGCACCTTGCGCCGCCGCCTCACCGAACATGCGCTGACCTTCGAAACCCTGCTGGAACAAGTGCGCCAGGCCCGCACCATGAGCCTGCTGGCCAACCCGGACATGTCTATCGAGCGCATCACCGAAGAAGTCGGCTACAGCGACGTACGCAGCTTCCGCCGCGCCTTCAAACGCTGGACCGGCATGAGCCCGAGCGCATTCCGCAATGAAACCCCGGCCTGACCTGGTTGCTTATGGTGAGCAGGCCTTTGAAGCCACACAAAACATCATCCTCCGGTTAAACTCGGTGCTCTTTTTCAAGGAGTTCATATGAGTTATTACCAGCCGGGCATTCTCGCCACCCCTGTTCCGCCTCAAGCCCGCCATATGTTCTTCGCCCTCGAATCCGCCGAAGCCTTGCCGGTTGCGCTCGATAACTTGATGCAGCTGGTGGACGGGAAGTCGGCTGTCGTCGGTTTCGGGGAGTCGCTGGTCAAGGCGTTGCACGCCCAGATCGATGGCCTGCGTGCCTTTCCGGCACTGACCGGTGTGGGCGTCGACAACCCGTCGACGCAACACGCACTCTGGTGTTGGTTGCACGGCGTCGACCGCGGTGAATTGCTCAACCGCAGCCAGGCCATCGAAGCCGCACTGGCACCGGCCCTGCGCCTGGTGCAGATGAACGAAACCTTCCGCCACATGACCGGCCACGACCTGACCGGCTACGAAGACGGCACCGAAAACCCGCACGATGACGCTGCTGTCGCCGCCGCACTGTTGAGCGAAGGCTCGGACGGCCTGGTCGGTGGCAGCTTTGCCGCGATCCAGCAGTGGCAGCACGACCTCAAGGGCTTCCACGCGATGCCGCCCCATGAGAAGGACAACATCATGGGCCGTCGTTTGAGCGACAACGAAGAACTCGACGACGCGCCGGTCTCGGCCCACGTCAAGCGCACCGCCCAGGAAAGCTTCGCCCCCGAGGCGTTCGTGGTCCGTCGTTCGATGCCGTGGATCGAAGGTGATCGCGCCGGCCTGATGTTCCTTGCGTTCGGTTTTTCCCTCGACGCTTTCGAAGCGCAACTGCGGCGCATGAGCGGTCTGGAAGACGGCATCACCGACGGTTTGTACCGCATCAGCCGTCCGATCACCGGTGGCTACTACTGGTGCCCGCCGCTCAAGGACGGTCATCTGGACCTGCGCGCCTTGCGCATCGGCTGACCAACAGGAGTTGAACATGGGCGTTGTGCGGTGGGGCATGATCGGTTGTGGCAGCGTCGCCGAGCGCAAGAGCGGGCCAGCCTTTTACAAGGCCCCCGGTTCGGCATTGGTGGCGGTGATGGGACGGCGTCTGGAGGCGGTGACGGATTACGCCACGCGCCATGGCATCGCCCGGGTCTACACCGACGCGCAAGCCCTGATCAATGACCCAGAAGTGGACGCGGTGTACATCGCCACGCCGCCCGACAGTCACCACGCCTACAGCCTGATGGTGGCCGCCGCCGGCAAACATTGCTGCGTCGAAAAACCGATGTCGCTGAATGCCGGGCAAAGCCGCGAGATGCAACAGGTCTTTGCCGACGCCGGATTGCACCTGTTCGTTTCCTACTACCGACGCTCGCTGCCGCGCTTCCAGCAAGTGCGACAGTGGCTGGAAGCGGGGCGGATCGGCGAGGTTCGGCACCTGACCTGGACCCTCACCAAAGCCCCATCGCCCGTCGATCTGGGCGGCGCGCACAACTGGCGCACGGACCCTGGCATTGCCGGTGGCGGCTACTTCGCCGACCTTGCCAGCCACGGGTTTGACCTGTTCCAGTACCTGCTCGGCGACATCACTGAAGTCGCCGGTTTTACCGCGCGACAGGCCGGGCTGTATGCCGCCGAAGATGCGGTCAGTGCCACCTGGCGCTTTGCTTCGGGGGCGACGGGCATGGGCTGTTGGAACTTCGTGGCGGATCGCCGCGAGGATCGGGTCGAGGTGATTGGCAGCCAAGGACGAATCAGTTTTTCGGTGTTCGATGAGCACCCGCTGCAGCTTCAAGCGGATGAACAGCTCAGCCTGCACATCGACCATCACGAGCACATCCAGTGGCATCACGTGCTGGGCATGAACGCGCACATTCGCGGTCAAGCGCAGCACCCGGCGGTGGCCGGGGAGGCGATGAAAACCGACTGGGTGATGGACCAGATCCTCAAGCGCACCTGAGTTCACAGCTCCCTCGCCACAAAAGCTGTCGCAGCCTCTCAGCAATGTGTGCATCCTCACTCAGCTCTAACCTTATGCTCAAACAGTATTTCTCAATCATCACACTGTCTCTCTAAGATCACGTCATAACTCGTTATAACAAGTGATCTCCAATGACTGATAACGTTCTATCCCTCAGCCCGCTTTCCAACAGCAGTATCCCGCTGCACACCCAATTGCGCGACGTACTACGCGCCCGCATCCTCGACGGTGAATACCCGCAAGACAGCCAGATGCCTTCCGAAAGCGAACTCGGCGCGCTGTTCAAAGTCAGCCGCATCACCGTGCGCCAAGCCCTGGGCGATCTGCAGAAAGAAGGGCTGATCTTCAAGATTCACGGCAAGGGCACCTTCGTTGCCAAGCCGAAAACCTTCCAGAACGTCAGCACCCTGCAAGGCCTGGCCGAGTCCATGACCGGTCGCGGCTACGAGGTGATCAACCGCTTGCGCAGCTTCAAATTCATCGCCGCCGACAAACTCGTCGCCGAACGCTTGCAGGTTGCTGAAGGTGAAACCGTGGCCCAGATCAAACGGGTGCGGCTGATCAATCGCGAGCCGATTTCGCTGGAAATCACCTACCTGCCCAAAGCCATCGGCGAACGGCTGGAGAAGGCTGATCTGGTCACTCGCGACATCTTCCTGATCCTCGAAAACGACTGCGGCATCGCCCTCGGCCACGCCGACCTGGCCATCGACGCGGTGCTGGCTGACAGCGACCTGACCCAGGCACTCAATGTCGAACCGGGCTCGCCGATCATGCGCATCGAACGCCTGACCCACGACGCCAACGGCCAGCCGGTGGACTTCGAACACCTTTACTACCGTGGCGATGCCTTCCAGTACCGCCTGCGGATCGACCGGCAAAAAGGGGCGCAGGCATGAGCCGAAACACTATTGAGCAGGAATACGACATCGTCGTGATCGGCGGCGGCACCGCAGGACCGATGGCTGCGATCAAGGCCAAGGAGCGCAACCGCGATCTGCGCGTGTTGTTGATCGACAAGGCCAACGTCAAGCGCAGCGGCGCGATCAGCATGGGCATGGATGGCCTGAACAACGCGATCATCCCCGGCCACTCGACGCCGGAGCAGTACACCAAGGAAATCACCATCGCCAACGACGGCATCGTCAATCAGGCCGCGGTGTATGCCTACGCCACTCATAGCTTCGAAACCATCGAGCAACTGGACCGCTGGGGCGTGAAGTTCGAGAAGGACGAAACCGGCGACTACGCGGTGAAAAAGGTCCACCACATGGGCGCCTACGTGCTGCCGATGCCGGAAGGGCACGACATCAAAAAAGTCCTGTATCGCCAGTTGAAACGGGCGCGGGTGAGCATCACCAATCGGCTGGTGTGCACACGCTTGCTGACGGACGAAGAGGGCGCGGTCAACGGTGTGATGGGCTTCGATTGCCGCACCGCCGACTTCCATGTGATCAAGGCCAAAGCGGTCATCCTGTGCTGCGGCGCCGCCGGGCGCCTGGGATTGCCGTCTTCGGGTTACCTGATGGGCACCTACGAAAACCCGACCAATGCCGGCGACGGTTACGCCATGGCGTATCACGCCGGGGCCGAACTGGCGAACCTGGAATGCTTCCAGATCAACCCGTTGATCAAGGATTACAACGGCCCGGCCTGCGCCTACGTCACCGGCCCCTTGGGCGGCTACACCGCCAATAACAAGGGCGAACGCTTCATCGAGTGCGACTACTGGAGCGGCCAGATGATGTGGGAGTTCCACCAGGAACTCGAAAGCGGCAACGGCCCGGTGTTCCTCAAGCTCGATCACCTGGCCGAGGAAACCATCCAGAACATCGAAGAGATCCTGCACAGCAACGAACGCCCCAGTCGCGGACAGTTCCATGCCAATCGCGGCACCGATTACCGCACGCAGATGGTCGAGATGCACATTTCCGAGATCGGCTTTTGCAGCGGGCATTCGGCGTCGGGGGTGTGGGTCAACGAGCGGGCGGAAACCTCGGTCAAGGGCTTGTATTCGGCCGGTGACATGGCGGCGGTGCCGCACAACTACATGCTCGGCGCGTTTACTTATGGCTGGTTTGCCGGCACCAACGCGGCGGATTTCGTCGCCGGGCGCGAGTTCTCGGCGGTCGATACCAAACAGATCGAAACGGAAAAGGCCCGGGTTTACGCACCGCTGGACCGCGAACACGGCCTGCCACCTGCGCAAGTCGAGTACAAGCTGCGGCGTTTTGTGAACGACTACCTGCAACCGCCGAAAGTGACCAAGAAGATGCAAATCGGCCTGCAGCGCTTCAGCGACATCCAGCGTGATCTCGATCAGATCAAGGCCCACAACGCCCACGAACTGATGCGCGCCATGGAAGTCAGCATGATCCGCGACTGCGCCGAAATGGCCGCCCGCGCCTCACTGTTCCGCGCCGAAAGCCGCTGGGGGCTTTACCACTATCGGGTCGATCACCCGCAACGCAACGACAGCGACTGGTTCTGCCATTGCCACCTGAAGAAGGGGGACGACGGGCAGATGACCAGTTTCAAGAAAGCCGTCGAGCCTTACATCATCCCGCTCGATGCCGAAGAAATGCAGGCCTACGACCGGTTGCGGGTCGGTGCCTTTGCCGCCTGAGCATCACTAACAGAGAGACTGCCCGATGGCTTATCAACCCCAGGAAATCTTCTTCCGCTCCAACGCGCCGGTCACGGTCGACGAGGATCTTTGCATCGCCCATAAAGGCTGCACCGTATGCGTCGACGTCTGCCCGATGGACCTGCTGGCGATCAACCCGGCCACGCAAAAAGCCTACATGGCGTTCGACGAATGCTGGTACTGCATGCCCTGTGAAAAGGACTGCCCGACCGGGGCGGTGAAAGTAGAAATCCCTTACCTGTTGCGCTGACTCACAGGACGCCTTCGCGAGCAGGCTCGCTCCCACAGGGAAATGCATTCCAACAGGGAAATGAAATCTAAATGTGGGAGCGAGCCTGCTCGCGAAGAGGCCAGCCCAGACAACACAAAAGCCATCCGGCAACACCGGACGCAAGCTTCAAACCACCCCTCGTTTCCCACCACGCCCTGATCGTGGCGGAGACGAACATCCAATAAACGATTCGAGGGGATACACCCATGTTGCGTGCAGCATTCGCCGGTCTGGTACTGGCCTCATTCACCCTGTCGGCCTCCGCCGAAACCATCCGCATTGCCATCGGCACCCAGGACACCACCATCAATTGCGCTGCCGGCGGATTGCTGATTCGTGAACTCGGCCTGCTCGACAAATACCTGCCCCACGACGGCCAATACAAAGACGCCAAATATGACGTGGAGTGGAAAAACTTCACCAGCGGCGCACCGCTGACCAACGAAATGGTCGCCGGCAAACTCGACTTTGGCGCCATGGCCGATTTCCCCGGCGCGTTCAACGGCGTGGCGTTCGAAACCGCCGGCAAGCACAGCCTGTTCATCAGCGTGCTCTCGGGCAGCATCAAGGGCAGCGGCAACGGCATTGTGGTACCGAGTGCTTCGGGTGTGCAGTCGTTGTCGGAGTTGAAGGGCAAGACCATTTCCGTACCGTTCGCCTCGACCGCCCATGGCATGTTGCTGCGCGCCGTGGCGGCCCAGGGTTGGGACCCGCTCAAAGACGTCAACATCATCGCCCAGCCGCCAGAAGTCGCAGGCTCGGCGTTGCAGGCCGGGAAAATCGACGCGCACGCCGACTTCGTGCCGTTCGCCGAACTGTTCCCGAGCCGTGGTTTCGCGCGCAAGATTTACGACGGCGCCCAGGCCGGCGCGCCGACCTTCCACGGGGCATTGGTGGATCAGGCGTACGCGAAGAAGTACCCGGAAATCGTCGTCGCTTATCTTCGAGCGAGCATCGAGGCCAATCAGTTGCTCGCGGCTGAGCCGGAGAAGTACAGCGAGTTGATCGCCAAAGTCACCGGGGTCGATGCCGAGGTCAATTACCTGTTCCACGGTCCGCTGGGCGTGCAGACCCGCGACCTGAGCTGGAAACCTGAATACCGTCAGGCGGTCGGCACCGCCATCGATACGCTCAAGCTGTTGAAGAAGGCGGATCGTGGTCTCGATCTCAATACCTTTATCGACGATCAGTACATCCGCGCCGCGTTCAAGGCATCGAATCTGGACTACACGGCGCAACTGGCCAACTACGGGCAAACGCCGTTGAAAGCGGTGGATGCGTCGAGTGGCCAGGCCATCACCGACTTCAGCCATGTCGCGGAAATCTGGGTGCGCGGCGAACCGAAAGTTCGCCAGTACGCCTCGGCACAAGCAGCGTTCACCGCGTTGGCCGGTTTGAAGTCGGAAGGCAAAAACATCCGCGCGGTGTACGCCCAGGCCAGCGACAGCGGGATCAAGCTGCTAGCGGATCAGGCGTGGTTTGCCAGTGATGCAAAAGGACAGCTCAGCGCGTTCCTGCTCAAAGGCCAGGCCCAACAATTCGCCACGGCCCAGGGCGGAAAAGTCTTCGACTTCAGCGAAGCCACCACCCAGGCCGTCGCTATCCGCTAACCCCAAACACACCGCGTTTCCCCTGTGGGAGCGAGCCTGCTCGCGAATGCGATCTGACATTCAACACAGTTGTCGACTGACCCACCGCTTTCGCGAGCAGGCTCGCTCCCACAGGATTTTGAGTTGAGAGGATAATTGTGTACCGATCCTACGCACGCTGGGTTCCAAGGGCCGCTTCACTGCTGCTCTGCCTGCTGTTCTGGCAACTCGCCGCCAGTGCTCACTGGAACCTCGGCCTGGTCACCTTCGCCAACGTCCCGACGCCAGTGGCCGTCATCCACGCCGCATTGGGCCTCGGCGATTCCGGCAAACTTGCCCAGCACCTGAGCAGCAGCCTCAGCCGGGTCTTCGCCGGTTACCTCGCCGCGCTGTTCATTGGCATCGCCCTCGGTCTGGCCATCGGCCGTTCAAAATGGGCCGAAGACTTGCTGTTGCCGCCCTTGGAAGTCCTGCGTCCAATTCCCGCCGTGGCCTGGATTCCCTTGGCGATCCTGATGTTCCCGTCCTCGGAATTGTCGATGGTCTTCATCACCTTCACCGGCGCGTTGTTCCCGATCCTGCTGAACACCGTGCACGGTGTCGAAGGCGTCGACCCACGGCTGATCGCCTCGGCCAAGAGCCTCGGGGCAGGCCGCCGGGCGATTCTGCTGGAGGTGATCCTGCCGGGCGCCGCGCCGAGCATCATCACTGGCCTTGCCATCGGCATGGGCACTTCGTGGTTCTGCCTGGTGACGGCGGAGATGATCTCCGGCCAGTACGGCATCGGCTATTACACCTGGGAGTCCTACACCATCCAGAACTACGCCGACATCGTGGTCGGCATGTTGCTGATCGGTGTGCTCGGGATGGGCAGCAGCCTGCTGATCAAACGTCTCGGCGGGCTGTTCACGCCGTGGCACCGACCACGAGGAAAAGCCTGATGAGCGTGATGCAAACCCCGGAAGGGCGGATCGATATTCGCCACTTGTCCATCGTCCTCGGCGAAGGCCCGCAAGCCTTCGAAGCTGTGCAAGGTCTGGATTGTCAGATTGAAGCGGGGCAGTTCGTGTGCATTCTCGGGCCATCCGGTTGCGGTAAATCGACCTTGCTCGGTGCGCTGGCGGGGCACCTGCAACCGCGCTCCGGCAGCCTGAAAGTCGATGGTGCGAATGTCTCGGGGCCGTCGCCGCAGCGCGGCATGGTGTTCCAGCATCACACGCTGTTTCCGTGGCGAACCGTGCGCGACAACGTTGCCTTTGGCCTGAAGATGCGCGGCATCGGCAAGGCTGAACGCCACAAAGCCGCCGATGAAATCCTTGCCCTGGTCGGCCTCGAAGGTTTTGCCGAGCGTTGGCCGGACCAGCTCTCCGGCGGCATGCAACAACGGGTGGAAATCGCCCGGGTGCTGATCAACCGTCCACGCCTGTTGCTGATGGACGAACCCTTCGGCGCCCTCGACGCGCTGACCCGGTTGAACATGCAGGAACTGTTGCTGGACATCTGGACACGGATTCGCACCACCGTGGTGTTTGTCACCCATGACATCGACGAAGCGTTGTTCCTCGCGGATCGCCTGCTGGTGATGAGTTCGCGCCCCGGCCGGATCATCGAAGACCTGCGTCTCGACTTCCCGAGGCCACGCACCACCGAGCTGGTGACGAGCCATGAGTTTTCCCGCCTGAAGCGCCATTGCCTCGAATTACTGCGTCACGAAGACGGTCGGCAGCTACCGCGCCTGAACCCTCTCGGACTGCCCCCTGAAAACAAACTGCCGCGATTTGCCCTATGACCTCTCTATTTGATGTAACCGACAACGACGACATTCTTGCCCTGCAACCACGCCTGATCGATGACGATCCCGGCGTGCGCCGCATCGCGCTGATTGAACTGGCCGACCTTGAGGAGCCGGACGGCTTGCTGTGGCTGGTCAATCGACTGGCCGAAGACCCCACCGAAGAAGTCCGCGCCGAAGCTGCCCGCTTGCTCGAAGCCTGGGAGGACGAACCCGTGGTCGAAGCGCTGTGCCAGGCGCTGACCGATCCCTCGTCGGCCGTGCAATCGGCTGCCGCACAAAGTCTCAGTTTGCTCAAAAGCGAAGCCGCGGGGCGAGTGATTCTGCCGTGGACCGGGCATGTCGAAGCCAGCGTGCGCATTGCCGCGTTCAGGGCGTTGCGTGAGTTGCGTTACCCCGATGCCGCTGCTGCCGCTTTAGCCGCGTTGACGGATGCCGACGCCAGCGTCCGTCGCGAGGCGGTGGGCGTACTCGGCTGGCTCAAACAGCTCGATGCGTTGCCGGCGTTGGCGAGATTGGCCAGCGCCGATCCCGACACGGAAGTCCGCCGTGCCGCCACTGGCGCCCTCGGTCTGGCCTCCGATGCTCACGTGCTGCCGGCGCTGCGCCAGGCCCTGCAAGATGACGCCTGGCAAGTGCGCGAAGAAGCCGCGACCACGTTGGGCAAAGTCGGCCACAGTGATGCCGGCAGCGCACTGATCGAAGCCTTGAGCGACGATTACTGGCAAGTGCGCCTGCGCGCTACCCGCAGCCTCGGTCGCTTGCGTTACGTGCCGGCCCTCAACGCGTTGATCGAAACCCTCGGCCACCGCATCAGCAACCTGCGCAAGGAAGCTGCGCTGGCCCTCGGCGAATTGAACGACAAAGGCGCGATTGCCCCCTTGCAGGCCGCGCAAGACGACGGCGACCCGGAAGTGCGCAAAGCCGTACGCATTGCCTTGAGTCAGCTGCAATGAACCCGGTGGCCGTGGGTAATTCCCAGGGTAAACAGCAGCTGCGATTGAACTGGCCGGATGGGCGTGAGCAGCGGCTGGATCATGCTGAACTGCGGCGTCAGTGCCCGTGCTCGCAATGCCGGGCGTTTCGCCTGCAAGGGCTGACGGTGAAGGTTGACCCGCGCATCCGCGTGGTGGAGTTGAATTCCCAGGGTTATGGCCTGCAACTGATCTTCAGCGACGGCCACGAACGCGGCATCTACCCGTGGCCCTACCTGGCACAGCTCACTTCTGAATCTACACATATCTAATGTAGGAGCGAGCCTGCTCGCGAAAGCGGCGGGTCAGTCGACATCGATGTTGAAAGTCAGCCCGCCATCGCGAGCAAGCTCGCTCCCACAGGGGCTCGGTGTGGTTCAGAGAGATTTCTGACACCCCGAAAATCAATGTGGGAGTGAGCTTGCTCGCGATAGCGGTGGTTCAGTCGACATCGATGTTGAATGTCAGCCCGCCATCGCGAGCAGGCTCACTCCCACAGGATCGGTGTGGTTCAGAGAGATTTCTGACACCCCGAAAATCAATGTGGGAGCGAGCTTGCTCGCGATAGCGGTGGTTCAGTCGACATCGATGTTGAAAGTCAGTCCGCCATCGCGAGCAGGCTCGCTCCCACAGGATCGGTGTGGTTCAGAGAGATTGCTGACACCCCGAAAATCAATGTGGGAGCGAGCCTGCTCGCGAAAGCGGCGGGTCAGTCGACATCGATGTTGAATGTCAGTCCGCTATCGCGAGCAGGCTCACTCCTACAGGGGGATGTGGGTGAGTCAGAAGGACTTGCTGACGCTCGCCACCACGGTGGCGCTGCACAGGTCGTCGTAGCCCCAGTTGCTGGTGCATTGGCTTTTCGACAGGTCGGTGTCGATGTAACTCAGGCCCAGCATCACGCCGGCCAGTTCGTGGGTCAGTTTGACTTCCCATTCGCGGTACGACTCTTCGCCATGACCGGAGCTTGTGAACATGCGCGGGTCCTTGAAGTCCATGTTGCCGTAGCGCAGTTTCAGGCCGGTGTCATAAGGCAATTGGGTTTCGTACCCGACATAGCTGTACAGCGAGTTCTGCTTGCTGTCGATGCCCGGCGCATCGTCGGAGTAATAGGCGCCGAACTTCACCCCGTAGACGCTGAGAATGCCGTAGACCTCACTCTGGTTGAACTCGCTATCTTTCGGGTACGTGTACCTGAGGTAACCGATGTCCAGATTGACCGCGTCGGTGGCTTCCCAGAACCAACCGGCGTAGTAATCGAGTTCCTGTCGGGTGTTCAAGCCGCCACCGAAATCGACGTTCGAGGTCCAGGCACCCACGTACAAACCCGAGCTGTGGTTCAGGGTGGCACTGGCCTGCACGGCGGGGTCATTGAGTGTCTGCGAAATGCCACGGGTGCGGTAATCGCTCGCCAGGGTCAGGTCCACCAGTACGGAGAAGTCGTCATTCAAGACGATGGCCTGGCTGCTCAACGGCAGCAGACTCAAGGAACCAAGGGCGAACAGGGTGAAAGCTTTCATGAATGCAGTCCCGATATTGTGATTGTTATGGGCAGTTTTTTGTGGCAAGGCTGCGCCGACCCCCGGCGTTGAACGCGGGGACGGGCAGCGGGTTACAGCGGGTTTTTATTAGAGGGTCGGTGCGTAGACTTCGCGCCCGGCGAACCAGGTTTGCAGCACTTGGGTGTCGCTCAGGGCCTTGTTGTCGACGGTGAAGACGTCGCGGTCCAGCACGATGAAGTCAGCTTGCTTGCCTGGGGTCAGCGAACCGATCTGCTTTTCCAGCCCAATGGTGCGCGCGGCGTTCAGGGTGTAGGCGTAGAACATCGTTTCGCGATCCACGGCTTCCTTGATGTTCAGCACGCCCAGCGGGCCGACGCGGGTGATGGCCTGGGCCATGGCGTTCCATGGATTGGGCGACGACACCGGCCAGTCACTGGCGCCCGCGATGGTCGCGCCTTGCTTGAGCAGCGAATGCGCCGGGTATTGATAGCGGAAGGCGAGGGCGCTGACGTAAGGCTTGATCATGTCCGTGGTGTAGTCGTCAGCCGAGGCCCACAGCAGTTGCATCGAGGCGATGACGTTTAGCGGTTTGAACCGCGCAAACTCTTTCGGGTTGACGATTTGCAGGTGGGTGATCGAGTGCGTCACGCCGCTCTGGCGATCCTTGCGCGCCTGTTCGATGCCGTTCAGCGACTCCCGCACCGCGCGATCGCCGATGGCATGGATATGCACCAGCCAGCCGCGCTGGTCGATGGCGCTGACCAGTTCGCCGAAATGCTTCGGATCGATCAGCAATTCGCCCTGTTTGTGCGAGTTGTTGTAAGGGTCGATCATCGCCGCGCTCTGGGCCGGGAATTCGATCACGCCGTCAGCGAAGATCTTGACGCCGGGCAGGGTCAGGTTGGGGATGCCCTGGAACTGCTGGCGAACCTTGTCCAGCGTATCGAGATCGGCCGGTACGCTTTTCGGGTTGGCCACCAGCAAGGCGGCTACGTGGACGCTCATGCCGCCGGTTTCGGCCAGGGCCTTATAGGCCGGCAGCACGCCGACGGTTTTTTCCGTGGGCTTGAGCGCAAACAGTGGTTCCCCGGGTGCGGCGTTGGCGGCGGGGTCCATCCATGCCGTGATACCGAAGCTGTTGTTGTAGCGCACGGCCGATTGGGCGGCCTTGAGCATGTCGGCGGTGCTCGGCACGGGTATTTTCGAGGACACCCGGTCCCAACCGGCGTCCACCAGGAAACCATTGGGGGTGCCGTCGGCGCGTTTGCCGATGGTGTCCGCTTCGGCGGCGGGCAAGGTCTTGAGCAACGCGGCATCAATACCGGCGCGCTTGAGCATGAAGTCGTTGGCCCAGGCCGTGTGGTGGTCGCTGCCGGTGAACACCACGGGCACGTTGGCCCATTCACCGTGGTTGAATTTCTTGCCCAGTGCTTCGGCCTTGGCCCAATACACCGAACTCATGCCGGCGATGGTCAACACATCGCCGTGTTTGGCCTTGCCGTCGTCACGCCAGCCGCGCAGGCGTTTTTCCAATTCGTCGAGCTCGACCACCTCGTCTTCCATGTTGGCCGAGACCATTTCCAGGCCGCCGAAAATCGCGTGGGAATGGGTGTCGATCAGGCCCGGCATCAAGGTTTTGCCGCCGAGGTCGACCACTTTAGTGTCGGGCGTGATCAAGGCTTTGATCTGCGCATCGCTGCCCACTTGCAGCACCTTGCCATCCTGTACCGCCAGCGCCTGTGCCTTCGGTTGGGCACGGTCGGCGGTGAAAATCTTGCCATTGATCAGCACCAGATCGGTGCCTGCCATGGCTTCCATCGAGGCAAAACTCACTGCGGCCATCAATAGATTCGGGATGAATCTTTTCATTGAATGTTTCCTTGTTATTGCGTCTGATGGCCAGATTAGTGGCTGCTGGTGCGCAGCAGAACGCCTTCCTCACGAAAAACGTTTTTGCCGGAATGGAAAAAGTATGGACAAGTTGGGTGCGTTGAAAATGTTCGTGGTCACGGCGCAACTGGGCAGCTTCAGCCGCGCCGCCGAGCAACTGGGCAAGACCCCGTCGGCCCTGACCAAAGCGGTCAACCACCTGGAAGCCGAGCTGGGTGCGCGCTTGTTCGAGCGCAGCACCCGACGGATTCTGCTGACCGAATCCGGGCGGCTCTATCTGGAAACCGCGCGCCAGGTGTTGCAGCGGCTGGAGGAGGCCGGTGAGGAAATTGAACAGCTGCAGCATGGCCTGCGTGGCAATCTGAAAATCACCGCGCCACTGGCTTATGGGCAGGCGTTTCTCGATCAGGTGTGTGGCGGTTTTCTCGAGCAATACCCGCAGATCAATCTGCAGGTGGACCTGTGCGATGAATTCGTCAACCTGCTGGAAAGCGGTTACGACCTGGCCCTGCGCGAAGGCCATGATGATTTGCCGGGGTTGATCGCCCGCGTGGTCGGCAGTAATCGCCTGGCGCTGTGCGGCAGCCCGGCCTATCTGGCGCGCAAGACTTTGCCGGTAACGCCGCAGACCCTCGATGACCACGAATGGCTGCTGTATCGCCATCCGCTGCTCAGCCGAGAATTCTGGTGGGTCGAGCGCGACGGGCAACGCCTGAGCCTGCCGCAGCCGCCCAATCCGCGGTTGCGCAGCGACAATTACGACCTGTTGCTGGCCAACGCATTGGCCGGGCGCGGCTTGTTGCACACCCCGTTGTGGAGCGCCGCGCCGTACATCGCCGATGGCCGGTTGGTGCAGCTGATGGCCGACTACGACATCGACCCGGACAGCTTTGGCCCGCACATTCTGGCGGTGTACCCGAGCCATCGACGGGCGACGGCGAAGGTGTTGGCGTTTATTGATTACATCGCAGGGTTTCTGGCGTCCCGTGGTTTGAGCTGATTGACGGTCCTTGCCAGGAAAAAGCCAAAAGAGTACAAATGTACTCCATGACGACTTTAACTCCCCGCCGTACCGCCATCCTGACCTTTATCCGCGACCGAATCGCGGAGCACGGCCAGTCTCCGAGCCTCGCTGAAATCAGCGAGGCCTTTGGTTTTGCCTCCCGCAGCGTGGCGCGCAAGCACGTGATGGCGCTGACCGAAGCCGGTTTCATCGAGGTCAACCCGCATCAGGCCCGTGGCATTCGTCTGCTCGGGCAACCGGCGCGTCCCGAGTTGCTGGACATCCCGGTACTCGGCCGGGTCGCGGCGGGTGCGCCGATCGGCGCCGATGCCGAAGTGCACAGCCGTTTGCTGCTGGACCCGTCGATCTTCTCGCGGGTGCCGGATTACATGCTGCGGGTTCAGGGCGACTCGATGATCGGGGACGGCATTCTCGACGGCGACCTGGTGGGCGTGCGGCGCAACCCGGAAGCGGTCAATGGCCAGATCGTGGTGGCGCGGCTGGACGGCGAAGTCACCATCAAGCGTTTCGAGCGGGCCGGTGACACGGTTCGCCTGTTGCCGCGCAACCCGGCGTATCAGCCAATCATCGTGCAGCCCGGGCAGGACCTCGCCATCGAAGGGGTGTTCTGCGGCCTGGTGAGGCAAGGGTGATGGGCGCCGTCGTTGCGCTGGATACGCTGTTCAATGGCGGCCAGGTCTGGAAGGGCCGGCCTGCGCCACCGGCCGTCAGCCCACAACCCACCGGGCATGCCGCGCTGGATGCGGCATTGCCCATCGGGGGCTGGCCGGAAGCGGCGCTGACCGAAATCCTCCTGGCCGGGCAGGGCGTCGGCGAGTTGCAACTGGTGTGGCCGGCACTGGCGCGGTTGTCGGCGGCGGGCGAGCGCATCGTGCTGGTGGCGCCGCCTTACGTGCCGTACCCCCAGGCGTGGCAGAACGCCGGGGTCGATCTGCGCCAATTGTCGATCATCCAGGCCAGCGAGCGCGATGCCTTGTGGGCCGCGGAACAATGCCTGCGCTCGGGCAGTTGCGGCGCCGTGCTGTGCTGGCCGCACAAGGTCGATGACCGGGCGTTGCGCCGCTTGCAGGTGGCGGCGGAAACCGGCTCGACCCTGGCGTTCGCCTACCGCTCGATCCATGAAGCCGTCAACCCTTCGCCCGCCGCGCTGCGCATTGCCATCGATGCCAGACCTGCGCAATTGCGTGTGCTCAAGTGCCGGGGCGGGCTCGCGCGTTCGGCGCCGATTGCCTTCCCCGTGGGGCATTGAGGTTGCCATGCGCTGGGTCTGTATTCTTTTCCCGCAATTGGCGCTGGACGCGGTGCTGCGTCAGCGCCCCGATCCCGATGAGCCGCTGGCGCTGCTGACCGGCCCGGCGCAGCGCCGGGTGTTGCAAGCGGTCAACGCATCGGCGCGCGCACTGGGCTTGCGTCCGGGGCAGTCGATGACCGCCGCGCAGGCCTTGAGCAAAGGCTTTGCCACGGCCGAATACGACGCCGCCGAGATCGAACACTGGCAGCAGTTTCTGGCCGCCTGGGCCTATCGCTTCAGCTCTCAGGTCAGCGTGCATTACCCGCGTGCCGTGGTGTTTGAAATCGAGTCCAGCCTGGGCTTGTTCGGGCCGTGGCCAACCTTCGAGGCACGGTTGCGCGCTGAACTCGGCGAGCTGGGCTTTCGCCATCGGATCGTCGCGGCGCCCAACCCGGTGGCCGCGCGGGTGCTGGCCAACGTGTATGACGGGCTGGTGGTGCCGGACAACGATGCCTTGCAGCACCATCTCGGGCAATTGCCCGTCGACCGCATCGCGTTGGAGCCCGTGGTGGCCACGGCGTTATCGCGCATGGGTTTGCGCACCTTGAGTCAGGTGCAGGCGCTGCCACGACAGAGCCTGGCCCGACGTTTCGAAGCCCAGGTGCTCAAGCACCTGGACGCGTTGACGGGGGCGCGCCGACTGGCCCTGGCGTTCTACCTGCCACCAGACCGTTTCGACGTGCGCATCGAACTCAATTTCGACGTGCAGTCGCATCAGGCGTTGCTGTTTCCGTTGCGCCGGTTGACTGGCGACCTGTCGGCCTTTCTCTGCGGTCGGGACAGCGGCGTGCAACGTTTCGACCTGCACCTGGAACACGCCGGCCTGCCGGATTCGGTGATCAAGGTCGGCTTGCTCAGCGCCGAGCGCGATCCGGCCATGCTCTTCGAACTGGCCCGGGGACGACTGGAACAGGTCCAGGTCGAAGCCCCGGTGCGCGGTTTTCGGCTGCGTGCCGAAGACTTGCCGAGCTTCGTCCCGCAGTATCAGGAGCTGTTCGACGATCGCCCGCAGCAATCCTTGCCGTGGGAGCAACTGCGCGAACGCTTGCGCGCGCGGCTCGGCGATGAGGCGGTGCACGGCTTGCGCTTCCAGGCCGATCACCGGCCGGAGTGCGCGTGGCAGGCGCGGGTCGACAGTCAACTGTGCGCGGGGTTGCCGGGTGTGCAGCGCCCAGGTTGGTTGCTGACGGAACCGCAGGCGATCCACGAAAGCTCGACGCGCATCCTCATGGGCCCGGAGCGCATCGAGACAGGCTGGTGGGACGGCGCCGACGTGCGCCGCGATTACTACCTGGTCGAAACCCGCTCCGGCCAGCAGGGTTGGGCGTATCGTGCGGTGGGTGAGGGCGGGCCGTTGTGGCTGCAAGGCTGGTTCGCATGAGCATCGACTACGCCGAGTTGCACTGCCTGTCGAACTTCAGCTTCCAGCGTGGCGCCTCCAGCGCCCTCGAACTCTTTCAACGGGCAAAAAAGCACGGCTATCAGGCGCTGGCGATCACCGATGAATGCACCTTGGCCGGCATCGTCCGCGCCTGGCAAGCGGCCAAATCGGTGGAGCTGCCACTGATCATCGGCAGCGAAATTCGCATCGAGAACGGCCCGAAACTGGTGCTGCTGGTGGAGAACCTTGAGGGCTACCAGACCCTGTGCCGGCTGATTACCCGGGCGCGGCGCCGCACGCAAAAAGGCCAGTATCAGGTGCTGCGTGAAGACTTCAGCGAACCGACGCCGGGGTTGTTGGTGTTGTGGGTGCCGGACGCTGTCGATGACTTCGAACAGGGCCACTGGCTGCAACAGACCTTCGCCGAACGCCTGTGGTTGAGCGTCCAGTTGCATTGCGGCCAGGACGATACCCGGCGCCTGGAGGCGCTGCTGACCCTGGCCCGGGAACTGCGAATTCCCGCGGTGGCCAGCGGCGATGTGCACATGCACACCCGTGGCCGGCGCGCCTTGCAGGACACCATGACCGCGATCCGTCATCACCTGCCGGTGGCCGAAGCCGGGCTGCGCCTTCACCCCAATGGCGAGCGGCATGTGCGCAGCCTGGAGGTTTTGCAAACCATCTACCCACAAGCCTTGCTCGCTGAAACGCTGGCCATTGCCCGGCGCTGCACCTTCGACCTTGGGCAGCTGCGTTATCAGTACCCACGGGAGTTGGTGCCGCAAGGCCAGACAGCCACGTCCTGGCTACGTCATTTGACGGATGAGGGCATTGCATGGCGCTGGCCAAAAGGCCCGAAAACGGCGGTGCTGAGGCAGATCGACAAGGAACTGCAGCTGATCGCCGAACTGGGCTACGAGAGCTATTTCCTGACGGTGCACGACATTGTGCGGTTTGCCCGTGGCCAGCATATTCTGTGTCAGGGCCGGGGGTCGGCGGCCAACTCGGCGGTGTGTTTTGCCTTGGGCATCACGGAAATCGACCCGGACCGCACCACGTTGCTGTTCGAGCGTTTTCTCTCCAAGGAGCGCAACGAGCCGCCGGACATCGACGTCGATTTCGAACATGAGCGCCGCGAAGAAGTCTTGCAGTACGTGTTCCAGCGTTATGGCCGCACGCGCGCGGCGTTGACGGCGGTGGTCAGCACGTATCACGCGGCGGGCGCGGTGCGTGACGTGGCCAAGGCGTTGGGTTTGCCGCCGGACCAGATCAATGCGCTGGCCGATTGCTGCGGCCACTGGAGTGATACCGCGCCGCCCGTGGAACGCCTGCTGGAAGGCGGCTTCGACCCCGAAAGCCCGGTATTGCGCCGGGTCTTGAGCCTGACCCAACAGTTGATCGGCTTCCCTCGACACTTGTCGCAGCACCCCGGTGGTTTCGTGATTTCCGAGCAGCCGCTGGACAGCCTGGTGCCGGTGGAAAACGCCGCCATGGCCGAGCGCACGATCATTCAGTGGGACAAGGACGACCTCGATGCGGTCGGTCTGCTCAAAGTCGATATTCTGGCCTTGGGCATGCTCAGCGCGATCCGCCGCTGTTTTGATCTGCTGCGTCGTCACCGCAACCTTGACCTGAGCCTGGCGACGATCCCGCCCGAAGATTCGGCCACCTACGACATGATTGGCCATGCCGACACCATCGGCGTGTTCCAGATCGAGTCCCGGGCACAGATGTCGATGCTGCCCAGGCTCAAGCCGCGCAAGTTCTATGACCTGGTGATCGAGGTGGCCATCGTCCGTCCGGGCCCGATTCAGGGGGGGATGGTCCATCCGTACCTGCGCCGTCGAAACAAGGAAGAGCCGGAAACCTATCCCTCGCCGGAACTTGAAGCGGTGCTCAAGCGCACCTTGGGCGTGCCGCTGTTCCAGGAACAGGTCATGCAGATCGCCATCGTCGCCGCCGACTACAGCCCCGGCGAGGCCGACCAGTTGCGGCGCTCCATGGCGGCCTGGAAGCGCCATGGCGGGCTGGAGCCGCACAAGGATCGATTGGCCGCAGGGATGAAGAAAAACGGCTACACGGCCGAGTTCGCCGCGCAGATCTTCGAGCAGATCAAAGGCTTCGGCAGCTACGGTTTCCCCGAGTCCCACGCCGCCAGTTTCGCCTTGCTGACGTACGCCAGTTGCTGGCTGAAATGCCACGAGCCGGCGGCTTTTGCCTGTGCGCTGATCAACAGCTGGCCGATGGGTTTCTACAGCCCGGACCAGATTCTCCAGGACGCGCGCCGGCATCATTTGCAGATCCGCCCGGTGGATGTGCGCGCCAGTGACTGGGATTGCAGCCTCGAACCGGTCACCGTCGGGCAACCGGCGATCCGCATGGGGTTGCGGATGATCAAGGGCTTTCGCGAAGACGATGCCCGGCGCATCGAAGCGGCGCGCGCGCGGGGGGTGTTTGTCGACATCGCCGACCTCGGCGAGCGTGCGCGACTGGATGCCCGCGCCCAGGAACAACTGGCTGATGCCGGTGCGTTGCGGGGCCTGGCCGGTGACCGGCATCGGGCGCGCTGGGAGGTGGCGGGGGTACAAAAGCAACTCGGTTTGTTTGCCGGCCTGCCGCGTCAGGAAGAGGACGTCGTGTCGTTGCCCAAACCCAGCGTCGGCGAAGACCTGCAAGCCGATTACGCCAGCGTCGGCACCACCCTCGGCCCACATCCGCTGGCGTTGTTGCGTGGTGAACTGAAAGCCCGGCGCTGCCGCAGTTCGCAAGAACTGATGACGGTCGAACACGGGCGACCGGTCAGTGTCGCGGGGCTGGTGACGGGGCGGCAACGGCCGGGCACCGCCAGTGGCGTGACCTTCGTGACCCTGGAAGACGAGTTCGGCAACGTCAACGTGGTGGTCTGGCGCGACCTGGCCGAGCGGCAACGCCAGGTGCTGGTCGGCTCGCAATTGCTCAAGGTCGATGGTCGCTGGGAAAAGGTAGGCGAGGTTCGCCACCTGATTGCCGGGCGCCTGAGCGACCTGAGCTCATTGCTCGACGGCATCAGCGTGCGCAGCCGGGATTTCCGTTGAATGCGAAATGTGTGGCTCCCACAGATCCCCCTGTGGGAGCGAGCCTGCTCGCGAAGAGGCCCTGTCATCTGACATTGATGTCGACTGGAGGACCGCTTTCGCGAGCAGGCTCGCTCCCACCTTTTGGGTGATGGCTAGCGTTTGACACTCGCCACAAAAGCCCGGATGGTTTGAATCAGCTAACCTCTATGAAACCATTTGACCTCGGCGATGCTCGAAACAAACGGGCTGCGTCGTCTTCACACCGTCGCGATCCCTTGAGCCAGTTCATCTACAGGGACTAAGAGCCAGTCAATGCAGTTTTTAGACGAAAGCCACGGGTGTGCCGGCTGGAACGGCGAAATGGCCGGGCGTATACGTGCGTTCGACTGGGGCCAGACCGAACTGGGCAGCCTCGACACCTGGCCCGCGAGCCTGTGCAGCACGGTGCAATTGATGCTGGCCTCGCCACTGCCGATGGTGATGCTCTGGGGCCACGCCGGGTACATGATCTACAACGATGCCTACTCCGAATTCGCCGGTGGCCGCCATCCTTACCTATTGGGCTCGCCGGTGGAACTGGGCTGGCCGGAAGTCGCCGAATTCAATCGCAATGTGGTCGACACCTGCCTGGCGGGCGGCACCTTGTCCTACCGCAATAAAGAGCTGGTGTTGCTGCGCGACGGCATCCCCGAAGACGTCTGGCTCGACCTCTATTACAGCCCGGTCGCCAATGACGAAGGCAAGCCCGCCGGCGTCATGGCGATGGTGGTCGAGACCACCGAACACGTGATTTCCGAACGCCGCCGCCAGGCTGCCGAAGACGCCTACCGCGCCGACAATGAACGGGTGCGCCTGGCACTCAATGCCGGCGCCTTGCTCGGCTCGTTCGTCTGGGACATCAAGGCCAACCGGCTCTCCGGTGACGAGCGTTTCGCCCGCACCTTCTCCTATCCCGCCAATCAGGACCTGGCCGATTTGCCGACAGATGTCGCCGAAGCCAAGATCCACCCCGACGACCTCAGTTGGGTGCAGGAGCAGGTCAATCAGTCGGTCGAAACCGGCGAGTCTTTCAATGCCGAATACCGCGTTTTGCGCCCGGACGGCACTTACCTGTGGGTGCAGGCGAGCGGTTGCTGCGAGTTCAATGAACAGGGCGAGCCGTTCCGCTTTCCCGGCGTATTGATTGACATCCATGAACGCAAGTCCGCCGAAGAATCCTTGCTCAGGTTCACCCGCAATCTGGAACAGCGCGTCGCCGATGAAGTGGAAGCGCGGCTGGCCGCTGAAGAACAATTGCGCCAATCGCAGAAGCTCGAAGCCATTGGCGGCCTCACCGGTGGCGTGGCCCACGACTTCAATAACCTGTTGCAAGTGATCGCCGGCAACCTGCATTTGCTGGCGCGGCATGAGCCGGACAACGCCAACGTGCAGCGCCGGGTCAAAGCCTCGATTGCCGCGGTTGAGCGTGGCGCCAAATTGTCTTCGCAATTGCTCGCGTTTGCCCGCCGCCAGCCACTGTCGCCAGCGGTGTGCAATCCGCGGCAGGTGTTCGACGGCCTGGCGGAATTGTTGCAACGAGCGCTGGGCGAAACCCTGCAGATCAAGGTGCGTGCGCCGGCAGAACCCTGGCACATCTTCGTCGATCGCAATCAGCTGGAAAACGCCATTCTCAACCTGGCGATCAATGCCCGTGATGCGATGAAAGGCGAGGGGACCATCGGCCTGAGTGCCGAACACATCGCCCTCGACCAGAAGTTTTGCGCAGGCAAGGGCATCGTGGCCGGCGACTACGTGTGTGTCGCGGTGGCTGACACCGGTATCGGCATGCCGCCACAGGTGCTCGCGCAAGCCTTCGAACCGTTTTTCACCACCAAGGCCGACGGCCAGGGCACGGGGCTGGGGTTGAGCATGGTGTTCGGTTTCGTCAAACAGAGCGGCGGGCACATCGAGATTTCCAGTACCGAGGGGCAGGGCACTCGGGTGAAGTTGTACTTTCCGCGTAGCCTGCGAGCAGCGCCCAGTGAAATCACGCAGCATGATCCGCAGCAGCGCGGTGGTCATGAATCGATTTTGGTGGTCGAAGACAACGATGCGGTCCGCGCTTCGGCGGTGGAGTTGCTGCGCGAAGAAGGCTATCAGGTGCTGACGGCGGCCAACGGCGACCAGGCGATGCAGATGCTGCTGGAGGGCGCGGCGGTGGAGCTGATTTTCACCGACGTGGTCATGCCCGGCCTGATCAAGAGTGCGGACCTGGCCGCATGGGCCAAAGTGCAGAATCCGCCGGTGGCGGTGTTGTTCACCTCGGGGCATACCCGTGACATTATCTCGCGCAACCACCAACTCAGCCCTGACACGCATTTGCTGAGCAAGCCTTACGGGCCTGAGTCACTGACCCGCATGGTGCGTACGGTGCTCAATGGTTGACACACCACGCTCCCACAAGGGGATGTGTGTTTTCAGTTATTTCATTAAGGGCTTCCGATGACATCCAGGCGCACCTCCAACCCTCCCTCCGGCATGGTCAGGGTGCGCGGCGCCCGGGAACACAACCTCAAGAACATCGACGTCGACATTCCCCGCGATGCGCTGGTGGTGTTTACCGGTGTCTCCGGTTCGGGCAAGTCTTCGTTGGCGTTCTCGACCCTCTACGCCGAAGCACAGCGCCGCTATTTCGAATCCGTGGCGCCTTATGCGCGGCGGCTGATCGACCAGGTCGGCGTACCGGATGTCGATTCCATCGAAGGCCTGCCGCCGGCCGTGGCCTTGCAACAACAGCGGGGCACGCCGAGCACGCGGTCTTCGGTGGGCAGTGTGACGACGCTGTCGAGCCTGATCCGCATGCTCTACTCGCGGGCCGGCAGTTATCCGCCGGGACAGGCGATGCTGTACGCCGAAGACTTCTCGCCCAACACCCCACAGGGCGCATGCCCTGAGTGTCATGGGCTGGGCCGGGTTTATGACGTCACCGAAGCACTGATGGTCCCCGACCCGAGCCTGACCATCCGCCAACGCGCGGTCGCTTCCTGGCCCACGGCCTGGCAAGGGCAGAACCTGCGCGACATCCTCGTGACCATGGGCTACGACGTCGATGTCCCGTGGCGTGAGCTGCCGAAAAAACAGCGCGACTGGATCCTCTTCACCGAAGAAACACCGACGGTGCCTGTGTATGCCGGGTTTACCCCGGAAGAAACCCGCGTCGCGCTCAAGCGCAAAATGGAACCGAGTTATCAGGGCACGTTCACTGGCGCCCGCCGCTACATCCTGCACACCTTCACCCACTCGCAAAGTGCGCTGATGAAGAAGCGCGTTTCGCAATTCATGCTCGGCAGCCCGTGCCCACTGTGTGACGGCAAACGGCTCAAGCGCGAGGCGTTGTCGGTGACGTTCGCGGGGTACGACATCGGCGAGTTATCGCAGATGCCGTTGCTGCAAGTGGCCGCGGTGCTGAAACCGGTGGCGGCGCACAGTTACCTGGAACAGGCCGATGAGGCGGGCGAGGTGTTGACCCACCGGCAAACCCGCGAGGCCCGGGAAGCGCGGGTTGCCCACGGTGCCAGCGGGCATGCCAATGCGCCGGACGTGCGTCACACGCCGAATCTGTCGGTAGAGAAACGCCTGGCCGCGCAACGCATCGCCCAGGATCTGCTGGAACGGGTCAGCACCCTGACGGACCTGGGCCTCGGTTACCTGGCACTGGAACGCAGCACACCGACGCTGTCCTCCGGCGAGTTGCAGCGCCTGCGGCTGGCGACGCAATTGGGTTCGCAATTGTTCGGTGTGATCTACGTGCTGGATGAGCCTTCGGCCGGCCTGCACCCAGCAGATGGCGAGGCGTTGTTTGAAGCGCTGCAACGCCTGAAGGCCGCTGGCAATACGCTGTTTGTGGTTGAGCATGATCTGGAAACCATGCGCCGCGCCGACTGGTTGATCGATGTCGGCCCGGCGGCGGGCGAGAACGGTGGCCAGATCCTCTACAGCGGCCCACCGCCAGGGTTGGCCGCAGTGACGAACTCACAGACCCGCGCCTACCTGTTTGCCGAACAGGTCGCCGAAACCCGTGCCAGCCGCAAGGCTACGGATTGGCTAAGACTGGAGGGCATCACCCGCAACAACCTGAACAACCTCAGCGTCGAGTTTCCGCTGGGCTGTTTTACCGCCGTGACGGGCGTGTCCGGTTCCGGTAAGTCGAGCCTGGTCAGTCAGGCTTTGCTGGAACTGGTTGGCGCGCATTTAGGACGGTCTGCCAGCGAAAACGAAGCTGAGGCGTTGAGCCTTGAGGACGATGCGCCGCAGGTAAGTGGGGGCCAGGTCACGGCGGGGCTGGAGTCGATCAAGCGTTTGGTGCAAGTCGACCAGAAACCCATCGGCCGCACACCGCGTTCCAATCTGGCGACCTACACCGGGCTGTTCGACAACGTGCGCAAGTTGTACGCCGCCACGCCGCAGGCGCAGGCCGAAGGCTACGACGCCGGGCAGTTTTCCTTTAACGTCGCCAAGGGCCGCTGCGCGACCTGTGAAGGTGAAGGCTTCGTCAGCGTCGAATTGTTGTTCATGCCCAGCGTCTATGCGCCATGCCCGACGTGTCACGGCGCCCGCTACAACCCCGAGACACTGGCGATCACCTGGCAAGGATTGAACATCGCGCAGGTGTTGCAGCTGACGGTGGATGAAGCGGTCGAGGTGTTCGCCGAGCAGCCGGGAATTCGTCGTTCACTGGAGGTGTTGCGGGATATCGGGTTGGGTTATTTGCGCCTGGGGCAGCCGGCGACGGAGTTGTCGGGTGGTGAAGCGCAGCGGATCAAATTGGCGACGGAGCTGCAACGCAATCAGCGTGGGGCGACGTTGTATGTGCTTGATGAGCCCACGACCGGTTTGCATCCACGAGATGTGGATCGGTTGCTGGAGCAGTTGAATACGCTGGTGGTGGCGGGGCACACGGTGATCGTGGTCGAGCATGAAATGCGCGTGGTGGCGCAGAGTGACTGGGTGATCGACATCGGACCGGGGGCGGGGGATCAGGGCGGGAAAATCGTCGTGGCCGGTGCGCCGCAGACCGTGGCTAAAAGCAAGAAGAGCCGGACTGCGCAGTTTTTGGCGCGTGTGCTTGGCAGGGGTTGATGGGGTGATCTTGCTGGCCTCATCGCGAGCAGGCTCGCTCCCACATTGGAATGTGGTTGGCTGTGGGGGATGAGCTGGGCAGGGGTTGATGGGTTGTTTTTGCTGGCCTCATCGCGAGCAGGCTCGCTCCCACATTGGAATGTGGTTGGCTGTGGGGGATGAGCCTGGCAGGGCTTGATGGGTTGTTTTTGCTGG
>NZ_JBWKNG010000029.1:0-87061 GCF_059415465.1 Pseudomonas sp. GW821-FHT10C09 | reverse complement strand
TTTTTTGGCGTTTGAAAAAAAAAGTGAGTCGCCGTAAGGGCGAAACCCTAAGCAGCCGTTACCGCAGCAACGGATATGTACACCCAAACCAACAACATGGTCGGCCCAGAGGCCGCCAAGTCACCAGCACCTGTCCAAACCCTGAACACACACTCTGAAATATCCGGAGCCATTGAAACCACCCCCCACCTGCCCCATCTAAGACCCATACCCCATTGCGCAGGTGCCCCATGAGCGACCAGCAAGAATTCCCCGAAGACCCGAGCGAGTACGACGAAGCCGAGCAAATCGAACACCACGCTACCGGCAAAGGCCTCGCCCTGCCCGGCCAGAACCTGCCGGACAAGGTCTACATCATCCCGATCCACAACCGCCCGTTCTTCCCGGCCCAAGTCCTGCCGGTCATCGTCAACGAAGAACCGTGGGCCGAAACCCTCGACCTGGTCAGCAAAGCCGATCACCACTCCCTGGCCCTGTTCTACATGGACACGCCCCAGGAAGACCCGCGCCATTTCAACACCGGCGCACTCCCCGAGTACGGCACGCTGGTCAAGGTCCACCACGCCAGCCGCGAAAACGGCAAACTGCAATTCGTCGCCCAGGGCCTGACCCGGGTGCGCATCAAGACCTGGCTCAAACACCATCGCCCACCGTACCTGGTGGAAGTCGAATACCCGCACCAGCCGACCGAGCCGACCGACGAGGTCAAGGCCTATGGCATGGCGCTGATCAACGCGATCAAGGAACTGCTGCCGCTCAACCCGCTGTACAGCGAAGAGCTGAAAAACTACCTCAACCGCTTCAGCCCCAACGACCCGTCGCCGCTGACCGACTTCGCCGCCGCCCTGACTTCCGCCACCGGTGGCGAGCTGCAAGAAGTGCTCGACTGCGTGCCCATGCTCAAGCGCATGGAAAAAGTCCTGCCGATGCTGCGCAAGGAAGTCGAAGTTGCGCGCCTGCAAAAAGAGATTTCCGCCGAAGTTAACCGCAAGATCGGCGAGCATCAGCGCGAGTTCTTCCTCAAGGAACAACTCAAGGTCATCCAGCAAGAGCTGGGCCTGACCAAGGACGACCGCAGCGCCGACATCGAGCAGTTCGAGCAACGCCTGACCGGCAAAGTGCTCTCGCCGCAGGCGCAGAAACGCATCGAAGAGGAAATGAACAAACTGTCGATCCTCGAGACCGGCTCGCCGGAGTACGCGGTCACCCGCAACTACCTCGACTGGGCGACCTCGGTGCCGTGGGGCGTGTACGGCGAGGACAAACTCGACCTCAAACACGCGCGCAAAGTGCTCGACAAGCACCACGCCGGCCTCGACGACATCAAGGACCGCATCCTCGAATTCCTCGCGGTCGGTGCCTACAAAGGCGAGATCAGCGGCTCCATCGTGTTGCTGGTCGGCCCGCCGGGCGTAGGTAAAACCAGTGTCGGCAAGTCCATCGCCGAATCCCTCGGCCGGCCGTTCTACCGTTTCAGCCTCGGCGGCATGCGCGACGAAGCCGAGATCAAGGGTCACCGCCGCACTTACATCGGTGCGCAACCGGGCAAACTCGTGCAGGCGTTGAAAGACGTCGAAGTGATGAACCCGGTGATCATGCTCGACGAGATCGACAAGATGGGTCAAAGCTACCAAGGCGACCCAGCCTCCGCGCTGCTGGAAACCCTCGACCCGGAACAGAACGTCGAATTCCTCGACCATTACCTGGACCTGCGCCTGGACCTGTCGAAAGTGCTGTTCGTGTGCACCGCCAACACCCTGGACTCGATCCCCGGCCCATTGCTCGACCGGATGGAAGTGATTCGCCTGTCGGGTTACATCACCGAAGAAAAAATCGCCATCGCCAAGCGTCACCTGTGGCCCAAACAGCTGGAAAAGGCCGGCGTGTCCAAAGGCAGCCTGAGCATCAGCGACAGCGCCCTCAAAGCGTTGATCGACGGGTACGCCCGTGAAGCCGGCGTGCGTCAGTTGGAAAAACAACTGGGCAAACTGGTGCGCAAAGCCGTGGTGAAGTTGATCGACGAACCGAAAGCGGTGATCAAAATCGCGCCGAAGGACCTTGAAGCCTCACTCGGTCATCCGGTCTTCCGCAACGAGCAAGTGCTGTCCGGCACCGGCGTTATCACCGGTCTGGCCTGGACCAGCATGGGCGGCGCGACCTTGCCGATTGAAGCGACGCGGATCCACACGCTGAATCGTGGCTTCAAACTCACCGGTCAACTGGGTGATGTGATGAAAGAGTCGGCGGAAATCGCCTACAGCTACGTCAGCTCGAATCTGAAGTCGTTTGGCGGTGATCCGAAGTTCTTCGACGAAGCCTTCGTCCACCTGCATGTCCCGGAAGGCGCCACCCCGAAAGATGGCCCGAGCGCCGGCGTGACCATGGCCAGCGCCCTGCTCTCGCTCGCACGCAACCAGCCACCGAAAAAAGGCGTGGCCATGACCGGCGAATTGACGTTGACCGGGCACGTACTGCCGATTGGCGGGGTACGCGAGAAGGTGATTGCGGCGCGGCGGCAGAAGATCTTCGAGTTGATCTTGCCGGAACCTAACCGTGGCAGTTTTGAGGAGCTGCCGGATTACCTGAAGGAAGGGATCACCGTGCATTTCGCCAAGCGTTTTGCGGATGTGGCGAAGATATTGTTCTGATTGGAATGTAGTGCCTGGCCCACCGCTTTCGCGAGCAGGCTCGCTCCCACAGGTTGATCACTGCCCCCTGTGGGAGCGAGCCTGCTCGCGAAGGCGTCGGCATGGCCGACAACTCTGCACCGTCACACTTTGTCTCATCTTCAGTTATGCTCGCCGTTCGTCGTGAACGCCGGAGCCGCTGACCTTATGTCCCCCACTCGCTTGTTTGTCCCCCTCGCCCTTTCTTTGCTGGCCGCCTGCGCCACGCAACCGAAACAAAACGTGACCGTGGAAAAACAAAGCCAATGCCCGGTGAAACTCAACAGCGGGCAAAACCTGATCCTGACCCTGCCGAGCAACCCGAGCACGGGTTACCGCTGGGCGATCCAGGATTCGGCCGGTGGTGTGCTGCATGCCCTCAGCCCTGAGGTGTACACCAATCCGGAAGATGCAGGGATCGTCGGCAGCGCCGGTCTTTCGACCTGGCGCTTTCAAGCCTTCACCGCCGGCTCCGGACGTCTACGCCTGACCTCGCAACAACCCTGGGCCCCGGAAGTGTTGCCGGTGGAAACTTTCGACTGCGCAATCTCGGTTAACTGATCGTGGGCTGGCTGATTCTGGCGCTGATGGGCGCGGTGACCTTCCTGTATGGCGTGAGCGTACACGCGACGTTGCTTTGTCTGCTGGTCAAACCGTTGCCGGTGCTGGCCCTGCTCGGCTGGTTGCATGACGCGCCGCCCAGCGACTATCGCCGCTGGATCAGCCTTGGGCTGATTTTTTCGCTGCTCGGCGACGTGCTGCTGGCGTGGCCGGGGGATCTGTTTGTGTTTGGTCTCGGGGCGTTTCTGGTCGCGCATCTGGCTTATCTCAAAGCCTATTTGAGCGATTGCCGGCGGTTGGCGGCGTTGCCTTTGGTGATCGCCTTGATCGTTGGCGCGGTATTGTTGGGAATTCTGATTTCCCACGGCCTCGGCCCGTTGCTGATCCCGGTGATTGTTTATGGGCTGGCCATCAGCGCGATGCTCTGGCGGGCGCTGGCTCGTTTGGGCACTGATGTGCCAAAACGCTCGGCGTTGCTGGCGGCGGCGGGCGCGCTGGCGTTTGTGTTCTCCGACAGCGTGATTGGTATCAGCCGCTTTGTGGCGCCGTTTGATGCGGCGCCCTACGTGATCATCCTCAGTTACTGGCTGGGGCAGTGGGGGATTACGGCGTCAGCGTTCACCCAGAAACCGCGCTGAATTCTTCGCGAGCAGGCTCGCTCCCACATTTGATCTGCGGTGAATGCAATATTTGAGTTCGACGAGATCCATTGTGGGAAGGCGGCATTACTGACAATGCAGCTCCCCGAGTACCCCTTCCAGCCGGTTTATCAGACAACCCGCGCATCCCCCCGTCAATTTGGCTAAAATGCCGGCCTTTTCCACCCATGCCGCTGGAACCGCCGTGAGCAAAGAATCCGATCGCCTTTTCGCCCAGCCTTTGGCCCAGGTGCCTGACTTCGCCTTTAACGAGGACGTGGTGCGGGTGTTCCCGGACATGATCAAGCGCTCGGTGCCGGGTTATCCGACCATCGTGGAAAACCTCGGCGTGCTCGCCGCGCAATTCGCCCAGCCCAACAGTGTGCTCTACGACCTTGGTTCGTCCCTGGGCGCTGTGACGCAGGCGCTGCGCCGGCACGTGCGCACCGACGGTTGCCGCGTGATCGCTGCGGATAACTCCGCGGCGATGGTCGAGCGTTGCCGCGAATACCTCAATGGCCAGGACTCGATGTTCCAGGAGTTGTTGCCCGTTGAAGTGATCGAGGGCGACATCCTCGCCCTTGAGTTTCAGCCGGCCTCGGTGGTGGCGCTGAACTTCACCCTGCAATTCATCGCCCCGGACCAGCGCACCGCTTTGCTGTCGCGTATCCGCCAGTCGTTGTTGCCGGGTGGCGCGCTGATCCTGTCGGAGAAGCTGCGTTTCAATGACCCTGAAGAACACGCGCTGCTCACCGACCTGCACGTCGCCTTCAAGCGCGCCAACGGCTACAGCGAACTGGAAATCGCCCAGAAGCGCAGCGCCATCGAAAACGTCATGAAGCCCGACAGCCTTGAAGAACACCGCGACCGCCTGCTGGCCGCCGGGTTCTCGAAAGTCGTGCCGTGGTTCCAGTGTCTTAACTTTGCCTCGTTGATTGCCTTGCCATGATTGATCTCTCCCCCCTCGCCCGCCGTCTGGCCGGTACACCGCTGGCCGCCTGGGCCAACACCCTGCAAGCGCAACTCGACAAGAAAATGGAGAAGGGTCACGGCGACCTGGAACGTTGGCAGAGTGCGCTGGATGCATTGCCGAAGATCCAGCCAAGCGACGTCGACTTGCTCAATGGCCTGATGCTGGACACTGAGTGCGACGACGAAACCCGCGCACAGATGCGTACCGCGCTGATGGGGTTGTCGCCATGGCGCAAAGGGCCGTTTGATTTGTTTGGTGTGCACGTCGACACCGAATGGCGATCAGACTGGAAGTGGTCGCGCGTTGCACCGCACCTGGATCTGAAGGGCAAACGCATCCTCGATGTCGGCTGCGGCAACGGTTATTACATGTGGCGCATGCTCGGCGCCGGTGCCGACAGCGTGATCGGCGTTGACCCTAACTGGCTGTTCTTCTGCCAGTTCCAGGCCGTGCAGCGTTACCTGTCCGAACCTAACGCCTGGCACCTGCCATTCCCGTTCGAAGACTTGCCGCCGGAGCTGGAAGGCTTTGATACGGTGTTTTCCATGGGTGTGTTCTATCACCGTCGTTCGCCGATCGAGCATTTGCTGGCGCTGAAGGATTGCCTGGTCAAGGGCGGTGAACTGGTGCTGGAGACGCTGGTGATCGAAGGCGATCAGCAGCAGGTGCTGGTGCCGGAAGACCGCTACGCGCAGATGCGCAACGTGTGGTTCCTGCCGTCGGTGCCGGCGCTGGAGTTGTGGTTGCGCCGTGCCGGGTTTACGGATGTGCGCTGCGTGGATGTGAGCGTAACCACGGTCGAGGAACAGCGCGGGACGGAGTGGATGAAGTACCAGTCGCTGAGTGACTTCCTGGACCCGGACGATCACAGCAAGACTATTGAAGGGCTGCCAGCGCCGATGCGTGCGGTGATCGTGGCCCGCAAGTAATCCCCCGATCTCACTACCAATGGAGATCAACTGTGGGAGCGAGCCTGCTCGCGAAGACGGCGGCACATCCAGCATTGATGTGACTGACATACCGCTTTCGCGAGCAGGCTCGCTCCCACAAGGGCCGGTGTTTATTCAGTAGGTTTCGCGCGACGGGCCTTGAAAAACTCACTCAGCACCGCCCCGCATTCCTCCGCCAACACCCCGCCCTCAAACAACACCCGGTGATTCAAAAACCCTTGGGTAAAGAACTGCCCCTGACTCTGCACAATCCCCGCCTTGGGCTCCAGCGCGCCATACACCACCCGCGCAATCCGCGAATGCACGATCAGCCCGGCGCACATGCTGCACGGCTCCAGCGTCACATACAGCGTGCTGCCCGGCAGGCGATAGTTGCTCACGGCCAGGGAGGCGGCGCGGATCGCGACCATCTCGGCATGGGCGCTCGGGTCGTTGCCGCTGATCGGGCAGTTGAAGCCGCGACCGATGATTTCACCGTCCTGCACCAGCACCGCGCCCACGGGCACTTCACCCAGCGCTGCGCCTTGAGCCGCCAGGGCCAGGGCTTCGCGCATGAAGTCGCGATCACGGCTGCGGTCGATGATGGCAGCGGGACGAATCTGTCGCATCACGCCACCTCGATGGCGGCCATCAGGCCGGTTTCCATGTGATCGATCACATGGCAGTGGAACATCCAGATGCCGGGGTTATCCGCCACCAACGCCACTTGCGCACGCTCGTTCTTGCCCAACAGATACGTGTCGGTGAAGTACGGAATGACCTTGTGCCGGTTCGAGGCAATGACCTTGAAGCTCATGCCGTGCAAGTGAATCGGGTGCTGATACTGAGTCATGTTCTTCAATTCGAAAATGTAGCTCTTGCCCTTCTCAAGCTTGGCAATCGGGCGGTCGGCACAGGTTTTGTCGGTGATGTCCCAGGCCTTGCCGTTGATTTGCCACAGGCTCGGCGGTTTGCCGTTATCGACGTTCACCGACACCGAACCCACCCATTCGAAATTGAAGTTGAGTTTCTCGGCATTGGCCAGGTCCGGCTCGGCGATCGGATTAGCAGGCAGTGCTGGCGGCCATGGTGTCGGGGCGTCGGTATTCGCCACTGAGCGCAAAGTGCCCAGGCGAACCGGGCCGTTGCGCAGGGACAATTCCTCACCGGCCGGCGGCGCCTTGATCGCCAGGCAAATACGCATGCCGGGGCCAAGCCAGTATTCCTTGCCCAACGGGCGCGGCTCAATGGGATTGCCGTCCAGCGCATAGATCTGCGCTTCGACGCCGGGGATGTTGAGTCGATAGGTCAGGGTGTTATCGAGGTTGAGCACGCGCACCCGGGTAATCTGCCCGGCGGGCAAGTCGATCATCGCTTGCGAGACCCCATTGATGGTCGACAAACGTCCCGCCGTACCGCCACGCGCCGCTTCACGAGGAATGCTAAACGCAACGAACGCGCCCTCCTCATCGACGTGCCAGCTCTTGAGGCTGAGGGTTTTTTCGTACTTGAAACCGGTCGGCTCACGCTCTTCGATGATCAGCGGACCGACCAGCCCGCGACCGAGTTCTTCGCTACTGTTCACATGCGGGTGATACCAGTAACTGCCCGCATCGGGCACGCGGAATTTGTAATCGAAATACTCACCCGGCAGCACCGGCAATTGCGAGACGTACGGCACGCCATCCATTTCCAGCGGCACGCGGATGCCGTGCCAGTGAATGGTGGTCGCCACAGGCAGGTGATTGATGAAACGCACCCGCAGCCATTCGCCCTGGCGAACCCGCAACTCAGTCCCCGGTGCCGACGGGCCGAATGCCCAGGCTTCGGTCTTGTGCCCCGCGACCAGCTCGACGTCCAACGGCGCTGCGATCAGCTCGTAGTCGTGACCTGCGTCAGCGTCGGCCATCTTGCCCAACCAGTAACGCGACGCGCCCCCCGCCCCGACACCAACGACAACAAGACCGGCCAGGCCACCGAGGATTTGGCGACGGGTAAACGACATGAACTCAACTACCTCTGCATCTGCGATGGACTGGTGGGTCCGCAAAAGGCGAATACGATACACCCGCAGATAAGAAACAGTAAGGAATACTCGATGAAAAAACGTGTGGAGATTGTCCACTGTGTTTTCCAAAAAGAGGACTGATCGAGCAGCCAGCGCACCTTCTCCGCATGGCGTAAAAACACTTGGCCAACAACGTCGCCACTCGTCTGGACGATGGACGAGCGACTTGTCGCTCATCAGCCCCCTATTCTTCTGGCGAAGCAGCTTGTTACCGTTGAGATACGCGGCAACCTGACAAACAGAGAGAACCTTACGTAGAATGCCTCCGTGGCTATGGAACACCTTCCTTCTAAACCTCCTATGATCTAGGGGTTTCGCTCTCCACACCGCGCCTGCTTCTTGCAGGCGTTTTTACATCGGCTGTAGACACGATGCTGCAGTTCGTCCACGACGGCGAACAACGGAGAAAATCAAGGATGAATCAGGAGCTGTTCCTGCGTCGCCGTACCAAAGTTCACGTCCAGATGGGCACTGGCGGGGCCACGCGCGCTCAGGTCGCGTCGGCTGTCCGGGAAGTGGCGGCGTTCCGATGCGTACTATCAGAGCCTCTGATTGAGCAAATCGGCATGTTGTCAGCGACAGAACTCAAGCACTGGTTGCGCGACATTGTCGGAGTGCTTCGGCGGGAAACTGGCGCTCATGTGCACCACCGGCCGTTTTATCCTGACTTTCCGGAGCAGGTTCTGACGGCCTCAGAGGCGAATTTGTACCTTAACGCCGTCATACACTATCTCACCCTTCGGCGTTTGCCACCGACTGAACACTTTCGACCTGCGATGCTTGAAGGCAACTTCATATCCCGCGTTATCGAACCGGGAAGCGTCTCTGAGTTCGAGTCACTGCTCGAGCCGCTGGTTTCATCGCGCACCTCGCTCTCCGAAGAGGAAACTGCCGATGTCGTCTGGTTTGTCCGAAAGTACAAAAGCGATGTGTTCCGTCTGCTGCCTGAGGCCGTCCCGTTCCGGGAGATCCGTGCACAACTTGGCGGTGCACTTATCCTGCATGTAGGCAGCGATGCACGGGTGGACGCATTCCTGGAGCGAAACGTCGAAACGGCCACTGACGTGCTACGACTCGCGGTCGCACTGAATGGAGGAGACGTGTCACTGACGACAGCTTCGACACGTTTCATAGCTATGAAGCGCTCGATGCGCCGTCTGCTGTTGCGCCTGCTCGACCACATCCCCAACGCTACAGAAGACGTGATGCGACATGCTGAGCGCTGGAAACGCCTGGCTGAAGTACTGCATCCGGGCGACTATGCCGATAAATACCCACGAGCGCTAGCCGCCATCACGGCAGCGCGTCGCAACGAAGCGCCAGCTTCATTTGGATCACGTGTCGAAACATTGCTTGCCCAGCGTCACATCGCAACGCTTACACCCATACTGCAGAGCCGTCCTGGTGAGTTCGCACGACGGCTGGACGTGACCCTGCGCCGCGCGACGGAACCCGAGTCGGTTCTCGATGCGTTTGAGGCTGTTGCGACCCAAGTGTCCTCACCTGTCCTGCTGCAATTGCTGGCCCAGGTACGTGCTCCGCGCCCCCTGCCCCTGCGTGCTTTCACACCGAAAGGTGCATTTGCCAAAGTCTATGGCATCAAGGATCGACGCGAACCTCTCACACCCGAAGTGTTGGCTCGTGCAGCCCGAATCTGCGAGGACGCCCTCGTAATGCGTTTTGCGTCGCTGCCGCCACTAGGCCGCTGTTTCATCGATCCGGCATTACGCGAATACAGGGTACCGCTCGCACAGCGTGCTTCATCGAAATCGCTACGTACGCTGGTGCGGGGTAGTCGGTTGCCTATGCCTGACACACGTTTCATTCGCCTGTTCCTGTGGTGGAAGAACGGTCGTGAACGCACGGACATCGACTTGTCCGCCGCATTTTTCGATGCCAACTTCGTGTTCACACAAACGGTCTCGTACTACAACCTGAGGGGTTTCGGCGGCTACCACAGCGGCGACATCGTCGACGCCCCCGATGGGGCTTCGGAGTTCATCGACCTCGACATTGATGTCCTCGTGAAGAAGGGTATCCGCTATGTCGTCACATCTATCAACTCTTTCACCGAACAGCCGTACTGCGATCTTCCAGAATGCTTCGCTGGCTGGATGGCCCGCGCCGACACGGCGTCGGGTGAAGTATTCGAGCCGCGGTCCGTGTTCGACCGTATCGATATCGCATCCGACACAGATATCTGTCTGCCATTCGTGATGGACTTGCAGGAACGACGCATGATTTGGGCCGACCTGGGACTGACGTCATCTCCGCGATGGAACAACGTTGGGACCAACCTCAGTGGGATATCGTTGATGCTGCGGGCTTTGGTGCATACACCACGGCCGGATTTGGAAACTCTGTTCGATTTACATGTTCGAGCACGAGGG
Source organism: Pseudomonas sp. GW821-FHT10C09 (assembly GCF_059415465.1). NCBI lineage: Bacteria > Pseudomonadati > Pseudomonadota > Gammaproteobacteria > Pseudomonadales > Pseudomonadaceae > Pseudomonas > Pseudomonas sp. GW821-FHT10C09. Next base: position 76,836 of record NZ_JBWKNG010000029.1, on the reverse strand, counting down.
GAACGAGTGGCTTCGCCGCAGCAGGCACAGGTGGTATTTAAACCTGACCAAGGAATAACGCCGTTCGATACGGACTTGATTCGATCACAGTTTCTCTAATATCTGCGCCAGCCTTTGCCATCCATTGAAAACGGAAGCACTTGCTTCGAAGCTTCCACCCAGAAACAAAAATGCCAGTCAGCAAAACTGACTGGCATTGGCTAAACCCCTTCCTGCGCTCCTTCGAATCTAGCGCTGCACTCTAGTCAGGGGCCGTCAGGGCCGGACGCCCAATCTCTCCCGCTCCATTATCAATAGACGCGCTCACACCAGTAATTTATAGGTCTTAAAGACACCTATAATTTTAAAATCATGAAAAAAACCATACAGAATCAAAATCCCTCTCAAGGGCTTTTATCGCTAGGATACTGCGCCCTCAACGGCGCCGGCTTGGCCGCTCACCGGCGCAACGCAAATGCTGCAGCGTCCTCTGCACCATTAACCTCAGCGTCAAGCAGGCGCTCATAGACCGTCATCGCACGAGTTTTGATCTCTATTGGTGAACGCTGAAGTGCAATCACAAGCCCTATAAATTCGCCGTCGTACATCCCTCCAACGGTTCTTTCTGGTGATATACGTGCAAGCTCAGTTGCAGCCTCTGCGATTTCAAGCACCAGCATTTCAAAGCCAGGATATAGCAGCAGATGCTGAAGCGAACGTACAAATAGCAGCCCCATCGACTCTTTGAGCAGATCAATATTTCCTGCAACAGAAGCCAGCAGGGATCGCGTCATCTCGTCAGGAGGCAATCGCTCGCCACGATCAACAGCTGTAGATAGAGCATGAGCCTCGAATCCTCTGACAATACTGACGACCGCAATGAGGTAGGCGTGCGAGCGATTTCGAATATCTCGATCAGGTTCGCTCCATCCCGCAGCAGCCGCAAATAACACGCCACACCTGGCAAAAACATCACTCCCTGCCATCACCGCTGCGACTAGATCGCCCACCTCACCAGAAGCAGCGCTATCAACAATCACGCTAGCAGCAGCGAACTCACCACCAATCTGTCTGAGTTTATGATCGCTGTGTCTGAGCCAGAAATTGACTATCTCCTGCTGTAGGCCCATACGCATGCGAACGCGCAGGCGCAGGCGCCACAAAGATTGGACTACTGCAGCATCTTCAAACGCTGCAGGAAATCTTCGCCAGATCGCCTCAATCAGTTCGCCCACTCTTGCGGCGTCCGCCCACCAGAGCTCATGCGACCTGAACATTAGGATCCCACTCCAAACTTCGGGATCTTCAGGATGAGTAACATGGTGCTCTAACTCCGCGAGCCAACCATCACAATCCACGCCGTCACGATGGACATATCCTGCGGCGATCGCTGATAGCAGCGTGAAATTGCGCTGAGGGAGAGAGTGCATTCCACCGCCTCGGCCAAACAGCATGGCCTCAGGGCGTCGATCTGGTTTCTCATTCCGTTCGCGATTGGATCTGTTTTGCTCGGCATGACGCGCTGTTTCAGCGACCAAAACATTGGGATCACGTTGCAGCCAGCTCCGGAGGAGCATGATGTCGCGATCCTCAACCCCCTTCATACGCTTTGCGAGCTTCGCCATAGCACTGGCAGCATCCTGGTAGAAATCGCGCGAAGAGAAGCCACGGGCATGAAGATCCCAAACCAACGCCTTAGTAGTCTGGGCGCTTACCTCTTCGATCGCTGACAACTCTTGAATAGCTGCGCCCGCTACCTGCTCGTGCAGACCAGATTGGAGAAACGGAATGATACGAAGAGCACGATCTGGAAACGATTTCGCAAATGCGGCAAAAGCCCGAGACAACTCAATAACACCGCCCTTTAGCCAATGTTTCGGATTCTCATGGCGACCAGCTTTGTCGTTGACTGCGTTGAGCATTTTGATTATCGCGTCGTCATTTGCCCTTGCCATCTGATCATGGCTCATGGGGGACTCAACGAACCGCGCCAGCCTCCGGCCTCGGTGCTTTACCTGCGGTAGGGGCTGCTCGACCTTCCACTCCTCAACTTGCCTACGACGCCGAGCCGTCAGCACTTGTACTGGTAGCTCGGCAAGCAAACGCAATCGCCGCTCATCAGACCAACGCAGTAACATCAGTCTCTGAGCGGGATCTTGCTCTTCCTGTAATTCCTCCCTCCAAGGCTCCCAAGACTCGATATAGTCGCGAATCCTCTCGATATCATCGTGGGAGAGGTGAGGAATGACTTGGGCGATCAAATTGCTTGATGACCAGCCACAGATCATGTGACCAATACCTCTTTCATCGTCGAACATGTCACTACCTAGATGAAGGCGTCGCTGATCTGCGAAAAGGAAAGAGAGCGCATACTCATTAAAAAGTGCCGGATTCGCCGCCAAAGTGTCGGCAACTAGCGACTGAACCTCGTCAATTTCTACAGCTACAACAGTAGCAAGCAAGGTGCGCACGCCTACCGGGTCAGAAACTACAGACTCTTCGAGCACACTCTGCAGAAGCTGCATCAAATGGCCCTCGCCAGAGTCATATTTCCAATCGTATGGAATAGATATCGACTGCGGATACCTATGCCCAGGCCGTCCATCGCCAACCTCTCGTGATGCCACCCCGACAAACCAAGGCAGGAGCCGTTCGGCACAATATAACGGTGCGGCTGCGGCAATCTTTTCAACACCATAAACCTTGATGCCGTTGTACCGATCCCCGGTCTGTGTCTCAGCCCAAAATGAGATGAGATCTAAAGCAACGCGGGTATTACCGTTCTCATGCAAAGTTTTGGCGTAATGGGATATCGCCCAATCTGCCAGCGCCGTTCGACTGAATATCTTACGGACATGGGCGATTGCACGATCGGACGCAATACCAGAGCGTTCGCAGATACTAAACACGTCTCCGTCATTCGAAGCATCCGACCAATAGCGGTCGACCAGATCCATAACGTGGCTCGAGTCCTCCGCAACCTCTCGAACGAGCAGCATGGTCGCATTCCAGCGATGCTTTTCGTCCTGCAGAAGAAAAGGTAGGAGCGCCAGCAGCCCTGATCTCCAGCGCGGCCATCTTATCGCTACCTGCCTGAATGCCCGATTCGCAAGTGCATGATCGTTTCGTGCCATCCAGTCTACCCAAGCAATATCACTTAAGCCTGGATCATCAGTACTCGCTAAATAATCGGCCACAAGATGGCGCAAATGTCTGCGCGTCCTGGGGTTTGGTAGCAACAAGCGAATAGCCATCTCGTAGGAAGGCACATCAACCCGACGCATATGCTCAAGGCCGCGCAATATTGTGCCCCGCGCAAACAACCCTTCCTGGCGACTCCAAGCGTAATCAGCCAACTCTTCTGCGGTTCGAAGCGTCTTAGCCTGGAAATCATCGAGCCACGACTGATGACTAAAGCCGATGTTGGCATCCTCGCGAATAACGATGCCAATCGACTCGGCCCAACGCAGCATCTCGCTGTAGTCCGGGTCATAGTGAGCCGCTGGCCGCCAGAGGCTCTCATACTGTGTCATGTCGGCTGCAAGCTGACGCAAGAACGCCATACACGAAACCCGTCCTGCCCCTGCGGGTAGTTTCTTGTCGAGCCATCGATCAAGCAAATTTGCTGCTGTCAGATCTGCGGGGTTCAAGCCAGATTTGACAAGATCGACGTATATACCTAGAGCAAATGGAGTACGTAGCGTCTCTTTGAGGCTATCCGGCACCACCGTGGCGTCGATACCGAGCTCACCGAGCAGCGCGGAAATCCGCTCGAACGCAGGCAGGGTAAGTAGTAACTCATCCGCATCAAGCAACCTAAATCGAGCGTCGAACTTCGCCTCAAATGGTCGAGAAGAAACGATGACATGGATGGGAAGTTTATTGTCCTCTTGACCTTTTACTTCCTGAAGCCGAGACGCAAGGCGAAGCAAGACCTGCATGCGCTGTGAACTCTGGTCCATCACTTCACTGACAGCGTCAAGCTGATCGATGATTAGTACAACCGGACCTTCAGCCGCTAGCAGGAGAAGTTCCTGCTCGATATCACCTGACATGCCAAGATCGCGAGCGAGATCGGCGAAGTCCATAATATCTGGGCTAAGCATGTCGGCCTTTATCGCCAGCACAATTTGGCCGCGAGCTTTGAGGGCACAATACAGCTCAGCGAGAAGTGCTGACTTCCCAGTTCCTGCTCCTCCTACGACCAGCGTGGAGCCTGCAGGATGCCGACTGATCCGCTGGATCAGATCGTCGAACTCTGGTCGTTCTATATGCTGTCCCCAAATCATTTGAGGCCAGTCAGCCAGACCGCGTGACCCGCGCGTAATGTCATCCTCAACATCATCTCTGGTAAATGTCGTTGTGCTCTTTGAAACCAAGCCGACTGCAGCGAACCGAGCCTCAATCATGGCCTCGGCATCCTCCAGAGCCACGACAAGTTGAACTTTGAAAAACCGCTGACGGACAGCAGGAATGCGTTCCAGTAACGCATCGAGGTCGACTGGCCTAATAAGCTCATATTTCAGACTTTTGAGGGCCGTACTGATGCCTGGCATAACAGCCTCGATCTTAAGTGTCGAGAATGCCTCATACTTTTTAATGACGTCGGTAACCAGACCTAAAAGCTCTGCTTCATTGGCAGTTAGCCAAGTCTGTGACGTGTCAAAAAAATCGGTTGCTGTACTTGCAGGATCCGAAGCAAGGGCAAGAATAAAGCGGAAATCGGTCGGGTCCGGCATAAGCGCCGGCTCAAGCACGACATTTAGAAGGAACTTGATTACCTCACGGAGCGTGTCCGGCCGAGTGAAACCAGCTTTAACCTTTTTGCACTGAATAAGCCCAACCGGCCGCTCATCCTTCGTGAGCCAAACATCCCGCCCTTGGTCAGCTCCTGTGACCATCAAACGAGCATTGCTGTACCACGGCAAATCAGACGCACGCCCTCTATAGATGCTGTACAGGAGGAGTTCAAAATCAGCGTCCGTTAACGCAAGATAATTTGCTCTATCTGGTCCCACGCGCCCTTCGTCTACGGCTTCGACGTGAGCGTATGCAACGTTAATCTCATCATCTGTGAGGAGTTTCATTCTGGTCTTCCATGTTTGACGATACCAGCTACCGACAGAGAGCTGCCACCAAGACAATGCGGCTCTTTCAATAGCGAGAATAATCCATTCGCTCGGGCATGAAAAAACCGGCAAAAACCGGCTCTTTCATACCGTGCTGTGGGCTCACTCCTACTCAATTATCAACGAATAAAAAAGTCAGTAGGAACGGCATTTCTGTAGATACGAATCGCCAAAAACCATGAAAAATGCCATAAAAAAATCAATCATCCAGCACGCCCGTCATCCGGAGCAGATCACTGCGCCGCCTCCGGTACATTGGGCCGCATCACGATGGCCTTAAACAGATTACCGCTACGATCATCAATGAGTTCGATCTGAGGCCATGCCCGCAGGGTTCGCAGTAGACCGCTTCCCAAACCCCGATATGGTAAGAGCTTAGTGGCGAACGAAGCCAGAATTGGATTGCGCATATTGGAATTGCCGGCCTTGATATTTTCTATGGTTAGGTTGTTGGGGAGGTGTCCAGGGCTGATGATCTCGACGCGATCCGCAAAGACCAGTATGCGCACTGGGGCGCTGATGAAGTAGTCACGATGGATTAAAGCGTTGGCGACCAACTCTTCCCATACGACGCGTGGAATTTCAGCCTGACCTTGGGAGTTGAATCCTTGCTCGCCTTGCGTGGCGCGAGTGTTAGCAATGATGAATCCCAGCGTCTGCTGGAACACATCAGCCAACTTTCCAGTAATGTCGCGGCTGTCGATGTAGCGATCGTCCTCTATCTGGGTACCGACAAAGGCGACAGACTTGACGATGAATGCAGGCAACGAGTATTGCGGCGTCCTGGCAAACAGCAGGCTACCAGCCACATTCAGCTGACCTTGGCTCATCAAATTCATGTTGGTCAGCAATTGCGGCATTGGCTGATTATGCCCGGCAAGCGGCTCGCCAAATTGCTGCTCGAAGAAGGCTCCGAAATAGGGCAGGTCCACATCGCCCGCGCTCAGGCCCGCAACGGGAGTCTCGTCTGCATGTACCAAACCGGCCTGCTGGAACAGGCGCTGAAGCTCCTCGCGAGAGGTTGCACGGCGCTTGTCTGAGCCGTTCTTTACCCAGATAGCACCGTTTCTATCCATGTAGGGCTTGCTGATGCCTTCAGGAATAGAGACCACCATCACTGTGCCATTTGGGTGCGGCACGTTATCAGTCAACGGATTTACAGCGGGGCGGACGTTCTGAGAAGCCGCATTGGCGACAAGTTGATTGAGGCGAGCCAAGTCGGCGCCGGACAGGCCGCGCACCGAGCCATCATCATTCACTCCAATGAATATGCGCCCACCTAACGTGTTGCTGAAGGCGACAATCTCGGCCGCCAAACCATCGGCATTGGTCATGTCAGCCTTGAACTGCTGGCGGCTGTCCTCGCCCCTTGAGACGAGGTCGATCAGCTCTGTGGTTTCCATAGGTTGTAAACCTCTTTGCGACGGTTGAAGGCTTCCTGGCCTCCTTCCATGATGTTGATGATGGCCTCCTGCACCGGACGGGCGTCAATGCTGCCGCTTTTTGTGGCAACCTTCTCATCCTGGTACTGGCAGGCCAGCACCTGTTCGGCGTCACCCAGCACCGGGAAATTGGCATTGTGGGTGGCGAAGATGAATTGGGCGTGAGGCTTCATCTCACGCAGCAGCTTGATCACATCGTCATAGATGGTCTGATTGTCCAGATCGTCTTCCGGCTGGTCGATGATTATCACGTCGTTCTGCCGTTGGCTAAGCACATACAGCAGCAGCGCGGAGGCACGCTGCCCGAGCGAATGGTGTTTCAGCTCCTTGCCGCGATAGCGGATCACGAAGCGGTTGGGTACCTGCCTGGTAACGAACTCGGCCAGGTTTTGCATGAAGGTCCTCTCGAAGACCTCGGGGGTGCTGCCTGCCTTGGACAAAGCCCCCGGTAGGGCACGCAGGAGCCCACCGAAATCGGCGTAGTCCTCCATGATCGCCCGCAGGGTGGTTTCTCGGATATTGCTGCCCTTGAAAAGCTGCTGCATGAAGCTGATGGCTGCTTCCTTATCGCCTTTGAAGTCAGCCTCAATCTGCAAGGCAGTGTGGCCAGCGTTCACACGGTCCAGCTCCGCCTTTATGGTGTTGAATTCGCGCAGCCAAAGTTCATTGAGCTTGTCGATTTCGGCAAACAAGGTATCGCGAATACTGGTCTGCTGTGATTCCTGCTTGACCAGCGCATCCAGCATTTGCTCCGCCTTGGTTTTGCGCTGTTGCTGGGCCAGGAAATCGTCCGGCTGGATGGCGGTCATGCCGGTTTGCTTGAGTTCCTGGGCCAGTTGCCGCTCGACTTGTGCGAATTCCTCCTGAAGGCTTTTGCTTGCCCCCTCAAATTCTCCCTGCTTGGTCTTGAGGCGAGCCGCAATAGCGCGCACCTCCTGCTCGATCTGCTTGAGCTGATCGACCTTGGCAACGAGGTTAGAAAATTCGGCGTAGTAAGCCGCGAAGAAGTCGGGGTTCTGCTTGGACACGTAGCTCGTCGCGTTGCGCAACTCGTCTTCGTGCTCGGCGATCACGCCGCCCAAGGCGAGGATGAAGTTGTCTGCCCGCTCCTCCATGCGCGCGAGCGCAGTTGCATCCTGCTGGAAGCCCAGACGCTTTTGGAGCTTATTGGCGACACCGTACTCCGCAAACTTGCTCAAACGGAAGTTGGCATCGTTGAGTTGGGTATCGAAGTCACGCTTGAGTTCGGCGATATTGCTGAGTTTGAGCCAGCGCTGGGCAGCTTCGCGCACACGCTGACGTTGAGTTTCGATTTCTTCGCGCAACATCCTAAGCTTCTCGCCAACCAGCTTTTCTACCAGATCGGTCTCAAAGCCTTCGCCGGTGCTGGAGAGATCCTTCTGTCCGAAGTAGATCGGGCGACGCAGTACGGTCTCCCGGATCGATACGCCAGGCTGCAACTTGCCATCCAGATAAACATTCGGCGCTTCGCGGAAGATGCGGGAGATGGTGAACTCCTGCCCGTATATATCGCAGGCAGTCAGCGTCACTTTGCCGCCGCTGCCGAGGGTGTGGCGGATCAACTCATCCTTATACTTGGTGTCCTGCGCTTTTTCGCCCCTTGGAATGTCGAGGGCGTAGCACACTGCCTCAAGGATGGACGACTTGCCACTGCCCCGGATTCCAATGAGCGTGTTGAGTTCGGAGGAGAAGTACAGCGTCTGCCTGTCGAGGATGCCACCGTCGAAGTGGATGCTGCGAATGTGCGACGCCTGATGTTTGGGCTGTTCCGTCGCCACTCGCGCAGCGGGATCGCCCAAAGCAAACTTCACCGCCCCGAAGGACAACTCACCCAGCTTCAGATAGCTGTTTTTGCCCCTACCAATTTCATCGATACACTTGGGGTCGCTGCCTTCGAGTTCGGCGGGGTACCAGCTTTGCAGCCAGCTTTGAATCTTAGTACGGCAAGGTTTGTCTTTACCTGCACCGTCGTGCGTACGAACCTTCTGAAATGCCAACGTTCTGCGCCGGAAGAATTCGTTTTGCCCCAAATCAGTGAGTCGGCCGCCATCCAGCTCCGCCCACAAACCACTCGGTGCTTCGACATGGGCGAAGACGAGAAAGAAGTCGCGGTGATAACTTTCCAGCTTCTTGATCGTCTCTAGAAGTGACCAGGAGGAACGGCCGTTCTCCTGCTCGTACTGCGCGGGCGTTTTGCCTTCGAATGCGCTTGTCAGGAAAGGGTTGATGTAGTCGTGCTCATCAATCCATTCGTCTGAGAACACAACAAGCGTGTGGATGCCATTGGCCCCGTCGTTGACCGACAACTCGACGCCCGGCAACAGCGCAATACTCTTCTTCTGGGCTGTCTTGCGCAGCGCTTTGAACTCATCAAAGTCAAACTTGTTGTGATTTGTGATAACGCCCAACCGAATGTTCGCTTTCTCCAAAGCATCCACATAGTTACTGTTATAGAAGTTGTCGTCGCCCGTATAATTGAATTCGCGGTCTGCTCGAGTGTGCAGATGAAAGTCTGCTCGAACCCACTGCGCCCCTTCTGCGAAGACAACGGATCGAATCCCTGACTGATTTGGTGGCAGACTTAGCATCATCGCTCCTCATATACTGACGGTCCCGCGATCTTGCGCCACAGCGTTGCGGGGGGCCACCTTATAAATAGTTGTCCGTGAGATTTTATAGATAGCGATCTGCGATTTGTTCGTCCTTAATAGTCGGGTCAGACATCACACACTTGATCTCCCAGATTTATCGTGCATCTAGCTTCGGCTTACGTCCAACGGCACGACCGCGCGCCCTTGCCGCGACCAAGCCTGCTCACATCCGCTCACGAATCAGCGTCGCCACCCCGTTAACTCATTGACCATTGCCAGCCGTTGAAAAAAGATAAGAACTTTAACAGGTCCAGCACGTTTCTAGCAGGTACATGACGCGCAGTAACCGGTGTTCAGTAAACCACCGTTTTTTGAACACAGCAGGTGCATGCTCCGTGCGATCTGAGAGTCAGCACTAGGTTGATCGTTGCTGCACTCATGAGCAAGCCTGGGTCGTAGCGTGAGGGCAACACGTAGCCTGATCCACCGGCAAAGGTCTTCAGAGCAATGAAGATTTCCTAGGTTCTCCTAGACAAAAACACCAAATGGGGTTTTCGCCGCCTCGCTTGAATGGATTTCCCTCCAGCTTACGTTGGTCAGCTAACTTCTCCGCACCATAGTGGGCCACAGCAGCTTAGCCTTAGCAGCAACTCGCACCGATGATGCAGTTCCGATGCGATCCATGTACCGATACATCATCTGCCAGCCCCAAAAACCAAAAAGCCCGCATTTACGCAGGCTTAAGGGCATTTTATTGCTAGTTGGTGCCGGTCAGTGCCGGACGTCCAATCACTCCCACTCAATCGTCGCAGGCGGCTTGCTCGACACGTCGTAAGTGACGCGGGAGATGCCTTCGATTTCATTGATGATGCGGCCGGAAACGGTTTCCAGCAGTTCGTAAGGCAGGTGCGCCCAACGCGCGGTCATGAAGTCGATGGTTTCCACGGCACGCAGGGCAACGACCCAGGCGTAACGACGGCCATCGCCTACAACGCCAACCGATTTCACTGGCTGGAACACCACGAAGGCCTGGCTGACCTTGTGGTACCAGTCGGCCTTGCGCAGTTCTTCGATGAAGATGTGGTCGGCACGACGCAGCAGGTCGGCGTATTCCTTCTTCACTTCACCGAGGATGCGCACGCCCAGGCCCGGACCCGGGAACGGGTGACGGTAGACCATGTCGTACGGCAGGCCGAGTTCCAGGCCCAGACGACGGACTTCGTCCTTGAACAGTTCGCGCAGTGGCTCGACCAGTTTCAGGTTCATCTCTTCCGGCAGGCCGCCCACGTTGTGGTGCGACTTGATCACGTGAGCCTTGCCGCTCTTGGCGCCAGCCGACTCGATCACGTCCGGGTAGATGGTGCCTTGGGCGAGGTACTTGATGTTGTCCAGTTTGTTCGACTGGGCATCGAATACGTCGATGAAGGTACGGCCGATGATCTTGCGTTTCTTCTCTGGGTCGCTTTCGCCAGCCAGGTTGTCCAGGAACTGATCTTCGGCGTTGGCGCGGATCACCTTGACACCCATGTTCTCGGCGAACATGGCCATCACTTGCTCGCCTTCGTGCAGACGCAGCAGGCCGTTGTCGACGAAGACGCAGGTCAGCTGGTCGCCAATGGCTTTGTGCAGCAGCGCGGCAACTACCGAGGAGTCAACGCCGCCGGACAGGCCGAGCAGTACGTTGTCGGTGCCGACCTGGGCGCGAATGTTGGCAATGGCGTCTTCAGCAATCTTCGAAGGCGTCCACAGGGCTTCGCAGCCGCAGATATCGAGGATGAAGCGCGACAGGATGCGACCGCCCTGCTTGGTGTGGGTCACTTCCGGGTGGAACTGCACGCCGTAGTAGCCGCGAGCGTCGTTGAACATGCCCGCAATCGGGCAGCTCGGGGTGCTGGCGAGGATGTGGAAGTCCTGCGGCATCTTGGTGACCTTGTCACCATGGCTCATCCACACGTCGAGGCCGAACAGGCCGTCGGCGTCGATGTGGTCTTCGATGCCGTCGAGCAGGCGGCTCTTGCCGACCACGTCAACGCGAGCGTAACCGAACTCACGCAGTTCGGAACCTTCGACCTTGCCACCCAGCTGTTCAGCCATGGTCTGCATGCCGTAGCAGATACCGAAGACCGGTACGCCCAGGTCAAACACCGCTTGCGGGCAGCGCGGGCTGTCAGCGACGTGCACGGACTCGGGGCCGCCGGCGAGAATGACGCCTTTTGGAGCGAATTCGCGGATCGCTTCGTCGTCCATGTCGAACGGATGCAGTTCGCAGTACACACCGATTTCACGCACGCGGCGGGCAATCAACTGGGTGTACTGGGAACCGAAGTCGAGGATCAGGATGCGGTGGGCGTGAATGTCGAGGGCCATGATTCAGTCTCGTCTAAGTAATTCAGAAACAGTCGTGATTCAGAAACAACTCGGGGCTGAATAAAACAGCCCCGGTTACTTAACTTTTTGCTTGAAGCCTCAACCTACGCGGTAGTTTGGCGCTTCTTTGGTGATTTGTACGTCGTGCACGTGGGACTCGGCCATGCCAGCGCCGGTGATCCGCACGAACTCAGGCTTGGTGCGCATTTCTTCGATGTCGGCACTGCCGGTGTAGCCCATCGAGGAACGCAGGCCGCCCATCAGTTGATGGATGATGGCGCTCAGGGTGCCCTTGTAAGGAACACGCCCTTCGATACCTTCCGGAACCAGCTTCTCGGCGCCTGCCGAGGAATCCTGGAAGTAACGGTCGGAGGAACCTTGAGCCTGGGACATGGCGCCCAGCGAACCCATGCCACGGTAAGCCTTGTACGAACGACCCTGAAACAGTTCGATCTCGCCCGGTGCTTCTTCAGTACCGGCGAACATCGAGCCCATCATCACGCAGGAAGCACCGGCGACGATGGCCTTGGACAGGTCACCGGAGAAACGGATGCCGCCGTCGGCGATCAACGGAACACCAGTGCCTTCAAGGGCAGCGGCGACGTTGGCGATGGCACTGATTTGCGGGACGCCGACGCCGGCGACGATACGGGTGGTGCAGATCGAGCCAGGGCCGATACCGACCTTGACCGCATCAGCGCCAGCTTCGGCCAGGGCCAGAGCGGCAGCACCGGTGGCGATGTTGCCACCGATGACCTGCACTTCAGGGAAATTCTGTTTGACCCAGCGAACGCGGTCGATCACGCCTTTGGAGTGACCGTGAGCGGTGTCGACCACCACCACGTCAACGCCGGCACTGACCAGGGCTGCGACGCGGTCACCGGTGTCTTTACCGGTGCCGACCGCAGCGCCTACACGCAGACGACCTTGATCGTCCTTGCTGGCCAGCGGATATGCCTTGGCTTTTTCGATGTCGTTGACGGTCATCATGCCTTTGAGGGCGAATTTGTCGTCGACGATCAGTACGCGTTCGATGCGGTGTTTGTGCAACAGCTCGCGGACGTCGTTCTTGTCGGCGCCTTCCTTGACCGTGACCAGACGCTCTTTAGGCGTCATCACTTCACGGACGGAGACGTCCATGCGGTTTTCGAAGCGCACGTCACGGGAAGTGACGATGCCGACCAGGTCGCCATCGTGCAAAACCGGAACGCCGGAGATGTTGTGCATGCGGGTCAGTTCGAACAGTTCACGAACCGTGGCGTCAGCCTCGATAGTGATCGGGTCCTTGACCACGCCGGCTTCGTAACGCTTGACCTTACGCACTTCGGCAGCTTGCTGCTCGATGGTCATGTTCTTGTGGATGATGCCGATGCCACCTTCCTGAGCCATGGCGATTGCCAGACGGGCTTCAGTAACGGTGTCCATGGCGGCAGAAACCAGAGGAATATTCAGCTCGATGCCACGGGTTAGGCGGGTCTTGAGACTGACTTCGTTAGGAAGTACCTCGGAATAACCGGGCACTAGGAGAATGTCGTCGAATGTCAGAGCTTCTTGGCTGATACGCAGCATCGCGGGGGCTCCCGAGCGGGAAAATGGAAGCGCGCCATTATAGTCAGACACCCCCTCGGGTTCAATGTAAAACTCTGTCTATTATTAGCATTACTGATATACGGGAATTCTCGGGGCCTACAACTCGACTTTGACCCAACTCACCGGCTGATCCAGCCAATCGGCAAATTCGTCGATAAAGCTCTGCTTGAACCCGGCTTCTGCCCAGTTGTTGAAGATGAATCCGAGGTTGGAAAAACCGCACTCCTGCAAGAACAGGAATCCGTTGATGTCATCTTCATGCCCGCATTCTGGACAGGTGAAGTTGTCGGTGCGGCCGGGCATCCAGTCTTCCAGGCTTTCGAACAGCGCTTCGCCGACTTCCTTGCGGCACTCGGCGCAGCCCGCCTCGCTCAGAAAACCTTTGGCCGGCGTGTAGATGCAGCGCTTGGTGATGATCTCCAGGCCATTGACCGGCTCGCCAAATGGCAGCGCTTCGGGGTGCAGCACTACAGCGCGGGCACCGTCGGCGATGGCGTGGCCCATGCGATTGCCGGTGCGGCCGCAGGTGGTCAGTTCTTCCTTGATGATGTTCTTGCGCACCAGCCACCGCACGACCGCCCGGGCCCGGGGTTCGTGCACTGGCAGCGTGGAGATTTTCGGGACGATGATGCTTTGGGAGTTCATGGTGCGGCCCTACAAATTCTGAATGATCACCCTTGTGGCGAGGGAGCTTGCTCCCGCTCGGCTGCGCAGCAGTCGTAATCCAATGCATGCAGTGTGCCTGACACACAACATTGCAGGTTTTGGGGCCGCTTCGCAGCCCAGCGGGAGCAAGCTCCCTCGCCACAGGGACTGCGCCGGGCAGCTTAATCCCTGAGATATTCCGGTCAAGTACTCAGATACCGCCCGATCAAGGCAATCCCGCTGGCCAGCACCAACCAGGTCACCAACCGCACAAACGCCTCGCGGGATAACCTCATGGTCAACCGCCGCCCGATCCACAGCCCCAAGGCCATGGCCGGCAACAAACACAGGGCCAATACCAACAAGGGTAGCTCGGCATACACACCTGCGACGGCAAACAGGCTCAGGCGCACCACCGTGCTGCAACTGATCAGCGCGCTCTGGGTCGCGCGGGCCGCCTCTTTGGGCAGGCGACTGTTCAAATAGATCGCATATAAAAAGCCGCCACTGCCAAACAATGCCCCGAACATCCCGCCCACCGTGCCCATCGGCACGGCCCACGCGGCGGATAACTGTGTCGGACGGGTTTTGACCCACAGGCTGTAAATCGCATAGGCGCTGATAAACAGCCCCATGAGCAGCAGCAACACGTCGGATTTCAGGTTCAGCAGAAAGATCACCCCCAGCGTGCACCCCACCGCCATGCATGGAAGTAACCGCAGCAACTCGGGTTTCGCCACATCACGTCGCGAAGGCAGCAGATTGCCGAACGCCGCGACAAAATCCAGCAGCACCAGCAATGGCACGATCTTCGACAGTGGCATGAACAGAATCAGAATCGGCCCCGCCACCAGCGCGGTGCCGAAGCCGGCGATGCCAAACACGATATAAGCCAGAGCGATGCCCAGCCCGATGATCAGCCAATCCGTTGTGCCGAAGGGCCATTGGTGCAACATCTCAAACAGGTTCATCTGCACGCCTTCCTTAAATACCAGTGATGACTTTAGCCAGCGCCGAGCCTTGCGACTAATATCTTCAAAGTCGCCCCCTCATCTCAAAAAGGCATGCCTCGTGCTTTCTACCCGTCAATTGCGTTACTTCGTGGAAATCGCCGAATGCGGGAGTTTCAGTGCAGCCGCTGAGCGTTTGTTTGTCGCCCAGTCGGCCTTGAGCCGGCAGATCAAGGACATGGAAACCCGTCTGCAAACACCCTTGTTCGAACGTACTGCACGCCTGCCTCGGCTGACGGCGGCCGGTGAAGCCTTCTTGCCCCGGGCCAGAAACCTGCTGAGCGAATTGACCAAAGCCAGTGAGATGGCGACCCAGGTCGGCAATGGAGAACTCGGCACTTTGCGTCTTAGCCACTCAAGTACCGTGCCCGTGAGTGGCCGCCTGCTGCGAGGCATAAGCGACTATCTGAGCCAGCATGTCGGCGTGTCCATGGAGATCGCCAAGCTGTCTTCCGAAGCGCAACTTGAAGCGTTGGCCGACAATCGGCTGGATGTCGGGCTGCTGCGGCTGCCGGTGTTGCGCCAATGTGAAGGCGTGCAGATTGTTCCTTTGTATAGCGAACGCTTGCTGCTGGCCGTCCCCCCCCATCATCGACTGGCCGTGGATAACTGCGCTCGGGGCATCGATCTGGCGCAACTGAAAGATGAAGCCTTTATCTCCATTCCTCATCCCCAGCGCGGCGGCCTGAGTTATCTGTCCGCCGAGCTGTGCATGCGTCAGGGTTTCTTTCCGAGAGCGGCCCGGGTGGTTTCGCGCAAAACCACACAACTGCAATTGATTCAGGCCGGGTTCGGCATCGCCCTGCTGCCGGAGTCGATGCGGGACATTGCGCCATCCGACATTCATTTCCTGCCCCTGGCCGACCCGGATTGCCACAGCACCGTCGCCCTCGCCTGCCGGCAGAATCCCACGTCGCTCGTTCAACACTTCATTAATGTCTGCACAGATCATTGTGGGAGTGAGCCTGCTCGCGATAGCGGTTGAGCATTCAATACTGTTGTCGACTGATACACCGCCATCGCGAGCAGGCTCACTCCTACAGGGGGAATTTCGTTGGGTCATGGAGATTGATCGCCGAATGCCTTTAAACTGCGCCCCATGATTAAAGATCCCTTTGCAAGACTCGGCCTGGACCGTGAAGTCCTGACTGTCAGCCAGCTCAACGGCCGCGCGCGGGTGTTGCTCGAAGACGTGTTCAGCAATATCTGGGTCGAAGGCGAAATCTCCAACCTCGCCCGCCCGGCGTCCGGCCACGTGTATTTCACCCTCAAGGACAGCGGCGCCCAAGTGCGTTGCGCGCTGTTCCGGCAGAACGCTGCGCGGGTTCGCCAAGCGTTGAAGGATGGCTTGGCGGTCAAAGTCCGCGGCAAGGTTTCGCTGTTCGAGGGACGCGGCGACTATCAGCTGATCCTCGACACTGTGGAGCCGGCCGGTGACGGCGCGCTGCGTTTGGCCTTCGATGCGTTGAAGGAAAAGCTCAGCGCCGAAGGCCTGTTCAGCGCCGAGCGCAAAGTGCCGCTGCCGGCGCATCCGCAACGCATCGGCATCATCAGTTCGCCGACCGGCGCGGTGATTCGCGACATCATCAGCGTATTCAGCCGCCGCGCACCGCAGATCCAGCTGACGCTGATCCCCACCGCTGTGCAAGGTCGCGAGGCTACCGCGCAGATTGTCCGCGCACTGAAACTGGCCGACGCCCGTGGTTTCGACGCGCTGATCCTGGCCCGTGGCGGCGGTTCGCTGGAAGACCTCTGGTGCTTCAACGAAGAAGCCGTGGCCCGTGCCGTTGATGCCTGCGTCACGCCGATTGTCAGCGCCGTCGGCCATGAAACCGATGTGTCGATCAGTGACTTCGTCGCTGACGTTCGTGCCCCGACGCCCTCCGCTGCCGCCGAACTGCTCGCCCCGGATTCCAGCGATCTGGTGCGTCGGGTCGAAAGCCTGCATCGCCGGCTGGTGATGCGCATGCGCGACCGGTTGATGCGCGACCGCCTGCGTCTGGAAGGCATCTCCCGGCGCCTGCGCCATCCCGGCGAACGTCTGCGCCAGCAAGCGCAGCGTCTGGATGATCTGGACATGCGCATGCGTCGCGCCTTCGAGCGCAGCCTCAACACCCGTCGCGAACGTTTGATTCGCCTGGAAACCCGCCTCGCCGGGCAACATCCGGGCCGGCAATTGGCGATGCTCCGCCAGCGCCTCGACAGCCTTGCCGAACGCCTGCCACGTGCGATCCGCGAAGGCCTGAAGTCGCGGCGCCTGCAACTGCAAAGTCAGGTGCAGACGCTGCAAGTGGTCAGCCCGTTGGCAACCCTGGCTCGTGGTTACAGCATTTTGCTCGACGAGCGCGGTAACGCGATCCGCAGCGCCGAGCAAACCCACAACGGTCAGCGCCTCAAGGCCAAACTCGGCGACGGCGAACTGCAAGTACGGGTCGAAGACAATCACCTGACGCCTGTCACCCTTTCTTTACTGGATTGATCCATGCCGCGTTTTCTAGCTCCGCTGCTGTTGCTGTGCCTGACCTTCAACGCCCACGCCGACAGCTACATCACTCGCCTGTTGAACAAACCGGTGCCGGGCGGCGTGGCCGTGGTGGATCTGGGCACCGCTGCCCAGGCGCCGAAAGCCAGCTATCAAGGCAAACCGGTGCTGGTGGTCAAGGAACAGAACAACTGGCTGGCGATTGTCGGCGTGCCGCTGACCGTGAAGCCGGGCACGCAGCAGATCAGCAGCGGCGGCCGCAGCCTGAATTTCATCGTCGGCAACAAGAAGTACCCGGAACAACACATCACGCTGAAGAATACGCAGCAGGTCAATCCGAACCCGGACAACCTCAAGCGCATCGAAGGCGAACTGGCCGAGCAGATCCAGGCCTACCGCAGCTTCAGCCCGAACACACCGAGCAACCTGCTGCTGGACAAACCGGTCAACGGGCCGCTGTCGAGCAAGTTTGGTGTGCGCCGTTTCTTCAACGGTGAAGAGCGCAACCCGCACGCAGGGCTGGACTTCGCTGTGCCGGCGGGGACGCCGATCAAGACGCCGGCCGCGGGCAAGGTGATTCTGATCGGCAACTACTTTTTCAACGGCAACACGGTGTTTGTCGATCATGGGCAGGGCTTTATCAGCATGTTCTGCCACATGTCGAAAATCGATGTGAAGGTCGGGCAGCAATTGGCGCGAGGCGGTGTGGTGGGCAAGGTCGGGGCGACTGGCCGGGCGACCGGGCCGCACATGCACTGGAATGTCAGCCTGAATGATGCGCGGGTGGATCCGGCGATTTTTATCGGGGCGTTTCAACCTTAATTAGTCGGTGAGGCTGCCGGCCCCTTCGCGAGCAAGCCCGCTCCCACATTTGATCTGTGGTGTACACACATCCACTGTGGGAGCGAGCCTGCTCGCGAAGGCGGCAAAACAGACACCACCTATTCCGCCTCAAGATCCTCGATGCCATGGGCCTCCCGGTCCGCCAAACAATGCCTGACCCACTCCTGCGTCTCCGCCGAAAACCCCGCCAACTCCTCAGCTGTAATCAACTCCCGCGCACACAACCCGAGCAAGTGCGACTGCGCCTCATGCCGTGAAAACCTGAATACACCAAACGCCCAGTACAGCTCCTTTTGCCTGGACTGAAGCAGCTCTTCAGTGGCTTCAATCCGATCATAAGGCTCCAGGCTTTTATCCAGCACCGTGCGCTCGACCTCCTCCATGATCCGGATACACATCCGCTCATGCGCCAACGGCCGCAACGCGCTGTAACGCTTCCAGTCCGACTCGTTCATGTCCGACTCCTGCCATGATCAGGCTTTAAGCATAGCCGTGCCCAAGAGGCCGACGTCGCAATTCTCCGATTGCGCAGTGCTCAAACCTCGCGCAATCATCCAGACAATCACTGCCATTCAAAGCAATATAATCTCGATAAATTCGGCTTTTCGGGTATTCCTCTCAATTTTTTTCGACTGCTTGCCATCCTTCACCCCCAAGGTTAGGGTTGAAGGCATGAAAACCTTTCACACCCTCATTCAGCTTCGCCAGCACCGCAGCCTGTGCCTCGTCAGCGCACGACTGCCAGGCTGAATCGCGGTGCCTCGCCCCACGCTTTTCCCCAAGAACATTTGATCCACCGGCAGGCCGCCTTTTTTCGGCCAACACAATAAGGATTCCCCCGATGAGCATGCTCAAAGACCCGTCTTCGAAATACCGCGCGTTCCCGACCATAGACATCCCGGACCGCACCTGGCCGTCGAAGACCATCACCGCCGCGCCGATCTGGTGCAGCTCTGACCTTCGTGATGGCAACCAGTCCCTGATCGAGCCAATGGACGCGGTCAAGAAGCTGCGCTTCTGGAAAACCCTGGTGTCGGTCGGCGTGAAAGAAATCGAAGCGTCGTTCCCGGCCGCTTCGCAAACCGACTTCGACTTCGTACGTACCCTGATCGAAGGCAACCACATCCCGGACGACACCACCATTCAGGTGCTGACCCAGGGCCGTGAAGACTTGATCGAACGCACCTTCGAATCCCTGCGCGGCGCGAAGAAAGCCATCGTTCACCTGTACAACGCGACCTCCCCTTCTTTCCGCAAGATTGTCTTCAATCAGGACAAGGACGGGATCAAGGAAATCGCCGTGAGCGCGGCCAAGCTGTTCGTCAAATACGCCGCCCAGCAGCCGAACACCGAGTGGACCTTCGAGTACTCGCCAGAGACCTTCAGCGCCACCGAACTGGAATTCGCCAAAGAAGTCTGCGATGCAGTGATCGAGGTCTGGAACCCGACGCCTGAGCACAAGATGATCCTCAACTTGCCTGCCACCGTCGAATGCGCCACCCCGAACATCTACGCCGATCAGATCGAGTGGTTCGGTCGTCACATCAACCGTCGTGACAGCGTGATCATCAGCCTGCACACCCACAACGACCGTGGCACCGGTGTTGCCGCTACCGAATTGGGCTTGATGGCCGGTGCCGACCGTGTCGAAGGCTGCCTGTTCGGCAACGGCGAGCGTACCGGTAACGTCGACCTCGTGACCGTGGCACTGAACCTGTACACCCAGGGCATTCACCCTGAGCTGGACTTCTCCGACATCGACGGCGTGCGCAAAGTCGTCGAAGAGTGCAACCAGATCCAGGTGCACCCACGTCACCCATACGTCGGCGACCTGGTGCATACCGCGTTCTCCGGCTCCCACCAGGATGCGATTCGCAAAGGCTTCGCCCAGCAGAAACCGGACGCCTTGTGGGAAGTGCCGTACTTGCCGATCGACCCGGCCGACATCGGTCGCAGCTACGAGGCGGTAATCCGCGTCAACAGCCAGTCGGGCAAAGGCGGTATCGCGTACCTGCTGGAACAGGAATACGGCATCAACTTGCCACGCCGCATGCAGATCGAGTTCAGCCAGGTCGTACAGCGCGAAACCGATCGCCTGGGCCTCGAGATGACCGCTCAGCAAATCCACGCGCTGCTGCACAGCGAATACTTGCAGGCCAACACCCCGTACGCGCTGGTCAGCCATCGCTTGCAGGAAGAAAACGGTCACAGCGCCGTGGAAGTGGAAGTCTCCAGCAAAGGTCAGGGCGAAACCAACCTGCACTGGCGCGGCAAGGGCAACGGCGCACTGGAAGCCCTGGTGGCCGGCCTGCCGATTCCGGTGGAGATCATGGACTACAACGAACACGCGATTGGCGCGGGCACCAATGCCAAGGCTGCGGCCTACATTGAACTGCGTGTGAACGGCGAGCGTGCGGTGCACGGTGTGGGTATTGATGAAAACATCACCACGGCCAGCTTCAAGGCCCTGTTCAGCGCGCTGAACCGCTCGCTGAGCCAGCCGGAAGCGAAAGCCGCGTAAGCGTTCGCTGAAATGCAAAAGGCCCCAAGGTGTGAACCTTGGGGCCTTTCGTTTGCCTGCTGTTTTTGTGCTGTCTTTCATGGCCCCTTCGCGAGCAAGCCCGCTCCCACAGTAGAGCTGGGGTGCACATAAGAGTTGCGGTCACACAGATCCAATGTGGGAGCGAGCCTGCTCGCGAAGAGGCTGGGTCAGGCAGCGAAAATCTCAGGTGAATTCGAATGAATCCGCATCCAGATTCGCCGGGAAACGCGTGCGATAAGCCTGCAGATCCGCAGCGTTCAGCACTACCTGAAACACGCCGTCGGCTTCACCGGCACTGAGCAGGGTTTCGCCCTGGAAATCCAGCACCTGACTGTCGCCGGTGTAAGCGAAACCTTTGCCATCGGTGCCGACGCGATTCACTGCGGCCACGTAGCAGAGGTTTTCGATGGCCCGCGCCGGCAGCAATCGGTTCCAGTGCTGACGTCGCGCCCCCGGCCAGTTGGCGGTGTACAGCAGCAAGTCGGTGTCGTGCGCATCGCGACTCCAGACCGGGAAGCGCAGGTCGTAACAAATCAGTGGCCGCACACGCCAGCCCTTGAGTTCGAATTGCACCTGACGTTCGCCCGGCGTGTAGTGGTTATGCTCGCCGGCCATGCGAAACAGATGGCGCTTGTCGTAATGCCACACCTCCCCGTCCGGCCGCGCCCACAGCAGGCGATTACGATGACTGCCATCTGCGGTTTGAACGATGATGCTGCCAGTGATGACCGCGTCGAGCTTCGCCGCCTGAGCGCGCAGCCACTTGCTGGTCGGACCGTTTTCCGCTTCCGCCAGCGTTTGCGATTCCATGGAGAAACCGGTGGTGAACATCTCCGGCAGGATGATCAGGTCCGCGCCGCGCGCCTGCTCCAGCAATTGTTCGAAATGCTCCAGGTTGGCTTGCCGGTCGTGCCAGGCCAGCGTGGTCTGGATCAGCGCGACATTCAGGTTGGGCAATGCACTCAGATCACGCATAGTTTTGCCGCTGCTTCACGCAGGGTCTCCTCGCGTTTGGCGAAGCACAGGCGCACCAGGCGCTGGCCTTCGGGTGGGGTCTGGTAGAACACCGAGATCGGGATGCTCGCCACGCCATGTTCGCGGGTCATCCACAACGCCATCTCGACGTCATTGAGGTCCGGGCGGATCTGCGAGTAGTCGACCAACTGGAAATAGGTGCCGGTCACGCGAGTGAAACTGAAGCGCGACGGTGCCAGCAAGTCGCAGAACAGATCACGCTTGGCCTGATAGAAACCTGGCAGCTCTTCGACGTGTTCCGGGTGCTCGGCCATGAAGTCGGCCAGGGCGAACTGCAGCGGCGTCACGCCGCAGAAACTGACGTATTGATGAACCTTGCGCAGTTCGGCGGTGAGTGCCGGTGGAGCGACCACGTAGCCGGTTTTCCAACCGGTAACGTGATAAGTCTTGCCGAAGGAACTGACCACGAAAGCGCGCTGATAGAGCTCTTCGTGATTGAGCACACTGACGTGAGGCACGCCGTCAAACACCAGGTGTTCGTAGACTTCATCGCTGACCAGATAGATGTCGCGACCCCGAATCAGATCCGCCAGCTGATCCAGCTCGGCCCGGCTGATCAGCGCCCCGCTCGGGTTGTGCGGCGAGTTGAGCACGATCATCCGCGTGCGCGGGGTAATGGCGTCAGCCAGTTTCTGGAAGTCGATGGCGAAATCATTCAGCCCGAGCTGCACATGCACGCAGCGTCCACCGGCCAGTTCCACCGACGGCTCATAACTGTCGTAGCAAGGATCGAACACGATCACTTCGTCGCCGGTGTGGATAACCGCCTGAATCGCGCAGAAGATCGCCTGGGTGGCGCCGGGAGTGATGGTCACTTCGTGATCGGCATCGACGTTGACGCCGTAGCTGCGCGCGATCTTCGCCGACACTTGCTGGCGCAGCGCCGGCAGGCCGGTCATTGGCGAATACTGGTTATGGCCATTGGCGATATGCCGGCCGACCGCATCGCACAGGGCTTGCGGGGCATCGAAATCGGGAAAACCCTGGGACAGGTTGATCGCCCCGGTTTGCGCCGCGAGTTGAGACATCTGAGTGAAGATAGTGATGCCGACATTCGGCAGCTTACTGGTGATCATCGGTGATTCCCTGCTCTACACCCGGCTCTAACGGCGGCGCGGGAGAGCCCGAGGATAGCCCATCCGGCGCCCATAAAAAAAGGGCGCCAATGGGCGCCCTTCTTCTAATTGATCGTTCCTGCGCGGGAGCGTGGGAACGATCAACTAAAGCTGCTTCTATTTCTTGTCGCGGCGCTTTTTGTCGGCCTTTTTGTGGTGCGACATCATGCGACGCTTCTTGTTGACCTGGCGGTCGGTCAGCGTGGTCTTTTTGCCTTCGAACGGGTTCTCGCCGCCCTTGAACTCGATGCGGATCGGTGTACCGACCAGCTTCAAGACACGACGGTAAGTGTTTTCCAGGTAACGAACGTAAGACTTCGGCACCTTCTCGATCTGGTTACCGTGGATCACGATGATCGGCGGGTTCGCACCACCCAAGTGGGCGTAACGCAGCTTGATCCGGCGATTGTTGACCATCGGTGGCGCGTGCTCACCGACCGCATCTTCCAGAATCTGGGTAAGGCGGTTGGTCGGCCAGCGGGTCACGGCGGACTTGAACGAGTTCTGTACCGAGGCGTAGAGGTTGCCCACGCCCGTGCCGTGCAGGGCCGAGATGAAGTGGATGTCGGCGTAGTCAACGAAGAACAGTCGACGTTGCAGCTCGACCTTCACGAAGTCGCGCTCGCTCGGCGTCATGCCGTCCCACTTGTTGATCGCGATAACCAGCGCACGACCCGACTCAATGGCGAAGCCCAGCAGGTTGAGGTCGTGGTCCACCACGCCTTCGCGCGCGTCCATGACGAAGATCACCACGTTGGCGTCTTTGATCGCTTGCAGGGTTTTGACCACGGAGAATTTTTCAACTTCTTCGTGGATCTTGCCGCGCTTGCGCACACCGGCGGTGTCGATCAGCGTGTACTTCTCGTCGTTACGCTCGAACGGGATGTAGATACTGTCGCGGGTGGTACCGGGTTGGTCATACACGATCACCCGGTCTTCACCGAGCATGCGGTTGACCAGGGTCGACTTGCCGACGTTCGGGCGGCCGATGATGGCGATCTTGATACCGTCTTTTTCGCTTGGGCCAGGAATGCGCTTGGCTTCCTCGCCTTCGGCAACGATCTCTTCCTCGCCTTCTTCCTGCTCGTCATCGTCTTTCGGGAAGTCGCTGAGGGCGATTTCCAGCATCTGAGTGATGCCACGACCATGAGCACCGGCGATAGGGATCGCGTGGCCCATGCCCAACGGGGCGAATTCAGCGCGGGCCATTTCAGGGTCGATGTTGTCGACCTTGTTGGCAACCACATAAGAACGCTTGTTACGTTTGCGCAAATGCTCGGCGATCATCTGGTCGGCGGCGGTGAAACCGGCCTTGGCATCTACCAGGAACAGAACGACATCCGCTTCTTCAATGGCCAGCAGCGACTGCTCGGCCATTTTTTCGTCCATACCGTGCTCGTCACCGGAGATACCGCCGGTGTCGACCAGAATGTAGGAACGCCCTTGCCACTTGGCCTCACCGTATTGGCGATCACGGGTCAGACCGGACAAGTCGCCGACGATGGCGTCACGAGTCCTGGTCAGGCGGTTGAACAAGGTGGACTTGCCGACGTTCGGTCGGCCCACCAGGGCGATTACGGGAACCATGCGGCTCTCCACTTCGTTATTTCAGAAAATACAAAAGCCGCTGCGAGGCAGCGGCTGGTGCTCGGGGCAACGCTTGAGGGCGCTGCGAACCCCGTCAAACGGGGCTGCCTGGGGTTTAACCCCAAGCATAGTCAAACCTTTACTTAATGGTCAGGGCTTCCAGTTTGCCGCTGTTGCCATACACATAAATCGTGTCACCCACCACCAGCGGACGGGCACGCAGGCCGTCGCTGTCGATGCGCTCGCGACCGACGAAGCGACCGTCCACCTGGCTCAGCAGGTGCAGGTAGCCTTCCATGTCGCCGACTGCAACGTAGCTGGAGAACACTTCCGGAGCCGACAGTTGACGACGGGCCAGCGAATCGTTGCTCCACAATGCAGTGGTGGAACGCTCGTCGACGCCTTCAACCGTGCCCGCAGACAGGCTCACGTAGACGTTGCCAAAACCCTGGGCGACACCGGCATAACTGGAAGCATCACGCTGCCAGAGCTGACGACCGCTTTCCAAGTCCAGTGCCGCAACGCGACCCTGATAGCTGGCAACGTACAAAGTACCGCCGGACAGCAGCAAGCCGCCGTCGATATCGACCACACGTTCCAGCTCCGAACGACCTTGTGGAATTGCTACTCGCTGTTCCCACACCGGCACGCCGTTGGTGATGTCCAGAGCAACCACTTTACCGGTCGACAGGCCAGCCAGCGCAAGGCGGTTGGTGACGATCGGTGCGCTGGTGCCGCGCAGGGTCAGGACCGCAGGGGTACTGTCATACAACCAGCGCTGGTTGCCGGTCGCGGCATCCAGACCGATCAGACGGTCGTCCTGAGTCTGGACCACAACCACGTCACCGTTGTTGGCCGGCGGTGCGAGGACTTCACTGGACACGCGAGCGCGCCATTTCTCTTCACCGTTGATCGCGTCCAGGGCAACGATTTCGCCTTTGAGCGTACCGATCATGACCAGCCCGTAACCCACGCCAACGGCGCCGGAAACAGGCAGTTCGAGATCTTTCTTCCATTTGACGTCGCCATTGCTGCGATCCATCGCGACCACCACGCCAGTGACGTCGGCAGCATAGATGGTGTCGCCATCGATCGCCGGTACCAGCATGTTGTAGGTTTCGCCCTGACCGTCACCGATCGAACGACTCCACTGCTTGTGCAAGACCACTTCTTCTTTGAAGTCGACGAGCTCGGCAGGCGGCAATTCTTTTTTGCTGTTGCTGCTGCAACCCGCGGCCAAAATGGCCAGGGCCAGCAATGCTGCATGTTTCCAACGAATCACGTCACGCATCCCCTTTGGCCAGATCGTCCAGCTTGATTTGTAGGCCGCCGACCGCCGCTTCATCCGACAGGGCTGCCTTGGCTTTTTGATACGCCTTGTTCGCTTCGTCGGTACGACCCAACTGCACCAGCAGGTCGCCTTTGAGTTCTTCGCGAGTGGCCAGGAATGCTTTGTCGGCATCGCCTTCGAGCAACTTCAGGGCTTCATCGGCCTTGTTCTGCGCGGCCAGTACCTGCGCCAGACGCTGACGGGCGATTTCACCCAGCGCCGGGTTTGCCGGTTTGGCGACAATGGCTTTCAGCTCGGTGGCGGCGTCGTCCAGCTTGGCGCTGTCGACCGCGACTTTCGCCACGAACAGGCTGCCGTATTGCGCGTAGGCACTGCCGGCGAACTCGCTGTTGAGCTTGCCAGCCAGGTCGGCAACACGGGCTGCGTCAGGCTTGCCGTCAGGCGTCAGCGTGGTTTCGAGCAGTTGCTGATAGAGCATCGAGGCGCCTTGCGACTGATTGCTCTGATACTTGTGAAAGGCCTGCCAGCCGAACACGATGACCAGCGCCAACAGGCCGCCAGTGACCAGGGGCTTGCCGTTGCGTGACCACCAGTCCTTCAAATCCGCCAAATTTTCGTCTTCGGTACTCGACACCCCAATACTCCTTAATCGCTAATTCGGCTGTTTGACAGCTTCAACCCTGCACGACGCAGGTGGCCAGGTGTGCAGCAAGCGCATCCCAGGCAATGCTTTGTTGTTCGCCCTGGCCACGCAGGGGTTTGAAACCTACCACTTGCTGGGCCATCTCATCGTCACCGAGGATCAGCGCATACAGCGCACCGCTCTTGTCGGCCTTCTTGAACTGGCTTTTGAAGCTGCCGGCGCCGGCATTGACTTGCAGGCGCAGGTTGGGCAATTGATCACGAACACGTTCACTCAGGGTCAGGCCGGCGAGTTCCGCCGCTTCGCCGAAGGCGCAGAGGTAGACGTCGACCTGACGGGAGATTTCTTCCGGGATCTGCTCCAGGGTCTCAAGCAACAGCACCAGGCGCTCGATGCCCATGGCGAAACCAACGCCCGTGGTCGGCTTGCCGCCCATCTGCTCGACCAGACCGTCGTAACGACCACCGGCACACACGGTGCCTTGGGCGCCCAACTTGTCGGTGACCCATTCGAAAACGGTCTTGCTGTAGTAATCCAGCCCGCGAACCAGCTTCGGGTTGATCACATAAGGAATGCCGGCGGCGTCCAGACGAGCCTTCAGGCCCTCGAAGTGCACGCGGGACTCATCGTCCAGGTAGTCGGCCATTTTCGGCGCGTCGACCAGGATCGCTTGGGTGTCGGCGTTCTTGGTATCCAGAACCCGCAAAGGGTTCGTTTTCAGACGGCGCTGGCTGTCTTCGTCCAGCTTGTCCAGATGCGCGGACAGGAACTCGACCAGCGCTTCACGATAGCGACCACGCGATTCGGCAGTGCCCAGGCTGTTGAGCTCGAGTTTGACCGCATCACGGATGCCCAGCTCGCCCCACAGGCGCCAGGTCAGCACGATCAGCTCGGCATCGATGTCCGGACCGTCGAGGTTGAACACTTCGACACCGATCTGGTGGAACTGGCGATAACGGCCTTTCTGTGGACGCTCGTGACGGAACATCGGGCCGATGTACCAGAGTTTCTGCACCTGGCCACCGCCGGTGATGCCGTGCTCGAGCACTGCACGCACGCACGCAGCCGTGCCTTCCGGACGCAAGGTCAGGGAGTCGCCGTTGCGATCTTCGAAGGTGTACATTTCTTTTTCGACGATGTCGGTCACTTCACCGATGGAGCGCTTGAACAGCTCGGTGAACTCGACGATCGGCATGCGGATCTGCTTGTAACCGTAGTTATCCAGCAGACGCGAAACGGTGCCCTCGAAATGACGCCACAGGGGAGTCTGTTCGGGCAGGATGTCGTTCATGCCACGAATGGCTTGCAGAGACTTGCTCACTTTAAATCCTTAAATTCGTTCGGCTCTTCAGTCGGGCTCAGCCGCGGGCGATGACTGCCGCGTCGGCTTTGACCTTCTCGGCCGCTTTCTGGCGGATCAAACGTTCAAGCTCATCCACCAGATTGTCATTCGTCAGTTTCTGCGACGGCTTGCCGTCGATGTAAATCAGGTTTGGCGTGCCGCCGGTCAAGCCGATATGCGCTTCCTTGGCTTCACCCGGCCCGTTGACCACGCACCCGATGACCGCGACATCCAGCGGCACCAGCAGGTCTTCGAGGCGCCCTTCCAGCTCGTTCATGGTCTTGACCACATCGAAGTTCTGCCGCGAGCAGCTCGGGCAGGCGATGAAGTTGATGCCACGGGAACGCAGATGCAGGGATTTGAGAATGTCGTAGCCGACTTTCACTTCCTCGACCGGGTCAGCCGCCAACGAGATGCGAATAGTATCGCCAATCCCTTCGGCGAGCAGCATACCGAGGCCCACGGCGGATTTCACTGTGCCTGAGCGCAAACCACCCGCTTCGGTGATGCCCAGGTGCAGCGGCTGGACGATTTCCTTGGCCAGCAGGCGGTAGGCTTCGACGGCCATGAACACGTCGGAGGCCTTCACGCTGACCTTGAAGTCCTGGAAATTCAGGCGTTCGAGGTGCTCGACGTGGCGCAGGGCAGATTCGACCAGCGCCGCCGGAGTCGGCTCGCCGTACTTCTTCTGCAAATCTTTTTCCAGGGAACCGGCGTTGACGCCGATACGGATCGGAATCCCGCGATCACGGGCGGCATCGACCACCGCGCGGACGCGGTCTTCGCGACCGATGTTGCCCGGGTTGATCCGCAGGCAGTCCACACCCAACTCGGCCACGCGCAAGGCGATCCGGTAGTCGAAGTGGATGTCGGCGACCAAGGGCACTTTGACCAGTTGCTTGATCTTGCCGAAGGCTTCGGCGGCATCCATGTCTGGCACGGAAATGCGCACGATGTCGACGCCAGCGGCTTCCAGACGATTGATCTGGGCCACGGTGGCGGCGACGTCATTGGTATCGCTGTTGGTCATGCTCTGCACAGCGATAGGCGCATCGCCGCCAACAGGCACGTTACCGACCCAGATCTTGCGGGATTCGCGACGTTTGATTGGAGATTCGCCGTGCATGACTTATTGACCCAACTTCAGGCGAGCAGTCTCGCCACTGGTGAACGGAGCGACATCAACCGCCTGACCGTTGTAGCTGACCTGTGCACCACGGGCAAAGCCCAGGCGCACGGCAAACGGCGGCTTGCCGCTGACGGAAACGCTATCGCCTTTACGCTTGAGACCACTCAACAGCACCTTGCCGGAGCCATCGGTCACTTGCGTCCAGCAATCGGCGGTGAACTGCAGCTGAACCTGACCCTGGCCGGCCACTGGAGCCGTTGTGGTCGGAGCGGAAGCAGTCGGAGCAACCGGAGCGGTCACTACCGTTGCGGGAACCGCTGGAACAGCCGGCGCCGGAGCAGTCGGTGTTGCAACCACAGGGGCAGTGCTGTGCGCTGGAGCGGCAGCAACCGGCGCGGCGTTGTGCGTCGGAGCTACCGGTGCCGGTGCTACCGGAGCAGCAGGCGCGGTTGCTTCAGCTTCAGCCGGTGCCTCAGTGGAGGTCTCGGCTTGTGGCAATGCCAGCGAAGTAGAGCCTTCAGCCTGACCTTCCGCGACGGCCTGGTCTTCCGGCTCGTCCAGCGGATGGATCTGGGTGGTGCCGTCGGCGCCTTCCACTTCTACGTGTTCAGGGGCGAGGCCGATCGACTCCTTGGTGCGCTGCGAAGTTTGATCCTGCCACCAGACAAATCCGCCACCAATCACAGCGATCAGCAACAACAGGCTGACGATGCGCAAAATAGTATGGGAAACCCGCACCGGCTCTTCGATACGCCCCAGGCTGTGAACGCTGCTGCCCTGGGAATCGGTGCCAGTGGACTGGTCGAACTGCTGAACAAGAACGGCCTGGTCCATGCCCAACAACTTGGCGTACGCACGGATATAACCGCGAGCAAAGGTATGCCCTGGCAGCTTGTCGAATGCGCCGGCTTCAAGATTGCTCAAGGAGGTAACGGTGAGGTTGAGCTTGAGGGCCACTTCGGCCAGCGACCAGCCATTGCTTTCGCGGGCCTGGCGCAAAGTCTCACCGGGGTTAACGCGATTCGCTGCTACAACTTCGGGATGCGCCGCTTTCATCATTGCTCCGACAGGTATTGCTGATATTCCGGCGTACCGGGATAGAGTCGTTTTAGTTGTAGGCCTGCACTTGCGGCCTTGTCGCGATCTTCGAACACGTTTGCCAGCCGAACGCCGAGCAATAGACTACGTGCATTTTGCTCGGCCAGCAGGCTAAAACGATCGTAATAGTCACGCGCGGGCACATAATGCCTGTCTTCGAAGGACAACTCAGCCATTTCGAGCAATGCACGAGGCTGTTGGCGATTCAAACGCAGGGCTTTTTCAAGTTGCTGCTGTGCAAGATCACGCTCGCCCAGCTTTGAAGCGGTCATGCCCAGGTTCTCGAATACTCGCGAACGCTCAGGATACAGCGTATCGGCGGCGGCCTGTTCAAAGCGCTCGTACGCCTCTTTGTAGCGTTTTTCCTCGAACAGGAAACTGCCGTAATTGTTGAGGATTCGTGCGTCGTTGGGGCGGGAAGACAGCGCCTTGCGGAAATGCTGGTCGGCCAGTTCCGGCTCCATTTCGGCCTGGAACACCAGACCCAGCGCCGCGTTGGCATCAGGGTCCGAGTCATCCAGCTCCAAAGCCTTTTTCAGCGGGACTTTGGCACGCTCGGTCATGCCCTGCTGCAAGTACCCCAGCCCCAGCTGTACATAAGCCACACGCGCTTCATCGCGCCCCTTGCTGGTCTTCATCGGGTTGAAATCGCCCGACAGGACACAACCAGTACATAGACTGGCCCACAGCAAAAGCAGCGCGAAGCGCAGGGACATAGAGATCCTCTCTTTAATTATTTCGCAGCGTTTGTAGCCATATCGTTTTCGGCGCTCAACTCGCGCACGGCGATATAACGTTCGCTGCGACGGGTGCGATCCAGCACCTGCCCTACCAATTGGCCACACGCGGCATCGATGTCTTCACCGCGGGTGGTGCGTACGGTGACATTGAAGCCTGCATGGTGAAGCTGATCCTGAAACCGGCGAATCGCGTTGTTGCTCGGGCGCTCGTAACCGGAATGCGGGAACGGGTTAAACGGAATCAGGTTGATCTTGCACGGGATGTTCTTGAGCAGCTCGATCATCTCAACGGCGTGTTCAACCTTGTCGTTGATGTCCTTGAGCAAGGTGTACTCGATGGTCAGCACGCGCTTTTCGCCCAGGGACGACATGTAGCGCTGGCACGACTCGAGCAGCATCTTAAGCGGATATTTCTTGTTGATCGGCACCAATTGGTTACGCAATGCGTCATTCGGTGCGTGCAGCGACAACGCCAGGGAGACGTCGATGTGCTTGGACAGCTCATCGATCATCGGTACCACGCCGGAGGTCGACAGGGTCACACGGCGCTTGGAAATGCCGTAGCCCAGGTCGTCCATCATCAGGTGCATGGCCGCGACGACGTTGTCGAAGTTCAGCAGCGGCTCGCCCATGCCCATCATCACCACGTTGGTGATGGCACGGTCGGCGGTCGCCGGGATGCTGCCAAACGATTTATTGGCAATCCACACCTGACCGATGACTTCGGCGGCGGTGAGGTTGCTGTTGAAACCTTGCTTGCCGGTGGAGCAGAAACTGCAATCCAGGGCACAGCCTGCCTGGGACGAAACGCACAGAGTGCCGCGTTTGCCCTGGGGAATGTACACGGTCTCGACGCAGCTGCCGGACGCCACGCGCACCACCCACTTACGGGTGCCGTCGGTGGAAATGTCCTCGCTGACCACTTCAGGACCGCGAACTTCAGCAATCACCTTGAGCTTGTCGCGCAAGGCTTTGCTGACGTTCGTCATGGCGTCGAAATCATCGACGCCAAGGTGGTGAATCCATTTCATTACCTGACCGGCACGGAAACGCTTCTCCCCGATCGAGTCGAAGAATTTTTCCATTTCCTGTTGAGTCAGACCCAGCAGGTTGGTTTTTACAGTCGATGTAGTCATGGATTCACCTTCACTCTTAAGCCAATGCTTAGCGAGTGGTTACTTCAGTAGCTGCGAAGAAGTACGAGATTTCGCGAGCAGCAGCGGCTTCGGAGTCCGAACCGTGTACAGCGTTGGCGTCGATGGAGTCAGCGAAGTCAGCGCGGATGGTACCGGCAGCAGCTTCTTTAGGGTTGGTAGCGCCCATCAGCTCACGGTTCAGAGCGATAGCGTTTTCGCCTTCCAGAACCTGAACAACAACCGGGCCGGAGATCATGAAAGCAACCAGGTCGCCGAAGAAACCACGAGCGCTGTGCTCAGCGTAGAAGCCTTCAGCTTCAGCTTTGGACAGTTGCTTCAGTTTCGAAGCTACAACGCGCAGGCCTGCTTTTTCGAAACGAGTGGTGATCTCGCCGATGACGTTTTTAGCAACAGCGTCAGGCTTGATGATGGAGAAAGTACGTTGAACAGCCATGGTGTAACTCCAGAAACGGTAATTTGTGAAAAATTAAACCCGCGAATTATACGCGGGTTCTTGGGTATTGCCTAACCTGCAGCGTGGCTCAGTCGCGTTCTTCGATCCAGTTGGCCTGAATGGCCTCCAGGATCTTTTCGCCACAATGCTCAGGCTTGTCGTCGAACTCGGGCAATTCCATCACCCATTTGCGCAGATCGACGAAGTTGACCGATATAGGGTCAACATCGGGCTTGCTTTCAGCCAGCTGGATCGCAATCTCCAGCACATCAGTCCACTTCAGACTCATGACAATTCCTTGAATCAGTGCGGCGCTTCGGCTGCGTGGTTGAGCGAGTACTTCGGAATTTCGACGGTCAGGTCTTCAGTACCGACTCGGGCCTGACACGCCAGGCGGGACTGAGCCTCCAGCCCCCAAGCCTTATCAAGATAGTCTTCTTCCAGCTCGTCAGCCTCTTCCAGCGAGTCAAAGCCTTCACGAATCAGGCAATGGCACGTGGTGCAGGCACAGACGCCGCCACAGGCACTTTCCATCTCGATATGGTGCTCATGCGCCAGTTCGAGGATGGACGTACCGGTCTCAGCCTCCACAACCATGCCTTCCGGGCAAAACTTCTCGTGTGGCAGAAAAATGACCTGCGGCATCGTTATTCCTCAATCTCGTTCAGGTTGCGCCCCGCCAGCGCGGCTTTCACCGTCGAGTCCAGGCGGCGGGCAGCAAAGGCATCGGTCACTTGCGACAGACGCTTGGTCTGCTGCTCGATGGCGTAACCATCGGAACCTTTCATCAGTTCGGTCAATTCCTGCACTTGCATGTCGATGACCAGACGCTCTTCGGCGTCGAGCAAGCGCTCGCCATCAGCCTCCAGAGCCGCTTGTACTGCTTCGATCAGGCGTTGTGCGTCGACTTGCTGCTCACGCAGTACACGAGCGACTTTGTCGTCATTGGCGTGCTGGAACGAATCCTTGAGCATTTTGGCGATTTCGCCGTCTGTCAGACCGTAGGACGGCTTGACCTGAATGCTCGCTTCAACGCCCGAACCCAATTCACGGGCCGAAACACTGAGCAGACCGTCGGCATCGACCTGGAAGGTCACGCGAATCTTCGCCGCACCGGCCACCATCGCCGGAATGCCACGCAATTCAAAACGTGCCAGGGAGCGGCAGTCGCTGATCAGCTCGCGCTCACCCTGCAATACGTGGATCGCCATGGCCGACTGGCCGTCTTTATAGGTCGTGAAGTCCTGGGCGCGAGCGACAGGGATGGTGGTGTTGCGCGGAATCACCTTCTCCATCAGGCCGCCCATGGTTTCCAGCCCCAGGGACAACGGAATCACGTCGAGCAACAGCAGTTCATCGCCATCGCGCTTGTTGCCGGCCAGCG
Source organism: Pseudomonas sp. GW821-FHT10C09 (assembly GCF_059415465.1). Lineage (NCBI taxonomy): Bacteria > Pseudomonadati > Pseudomonadota > Gammaproteobacteria > Pseudomonadales > Pseudomonadaceae > Pseudomonas > Pseudomonas sp. GW821-FHT10C09. The sequence goes on along the minus strand of NZ_JBWKNG010000029.1, from coordinate 43,241 downwards.
TATCGGCCTGGATCGCGGCACCGATGGCCACCACTTGATCCGGATCGATTTCGGTCAGCGGCTGACGACCAAAGGCTTCAGCGACCGCTTCGCGAACGCGAGGCACGCGGGTCGAACCACCGACCATGACCACCGCGTGCACTTCTTCCAGTTCAACACCGGAATCACGCACTGCGCGGCGGCAGGCTTTGAGGCTGCGAGCGACCATCGGCTCGATCAGCGCATCAAAGGCTTCGCGGGTCAGTTCGGCTTTCCAGCCGCCATGCGCCACTTCCACCGACGATACGGTGGTCAGTGCTTCTTTGGCGGCGCAGGCTGTTTGCAACAGTTGACGCTGCGCGCCCGGATCGAGGTCGGCGGACAAACCGGCGCTCTCGATGATCCAGCCAGCAATCGCGTGATCGAAGTCATCGCCACCCAGCGCGCTGTCGCCGCCGGTAGCCAGGACCTCAAAGACACCGCCGGTCAGGCGCAGAATCGAAATATCAAAGGTGCCGCCGCCCAGGTCATAAATGGCGACCAGGCCTTCAGCGTGCTGATCCAGACCGTAAGCCACAGCGGCGGCGGTTGGCTCATTGAGCAAACGCAGCACGTTCAGACCGGCCAGTTTGGCCGCGTCCTTGGTGGCTTGGCGCTGTGCATCATCGAAATAGGCTGGAACGGTGATCACCGCGCCGACCAGCTCGCCACCCAACGTCGCTTCAGCGCGCTGACGCAGCACTTTGAGGATATCGGCGGAGACTTCGACCGGGCTTTTCGGCCCTTGCACGGTGTCGATGAACGGCATGTGCGATTCGCCACCGACAAAGCGGTACGGCAGTTGATCGCCCAATTGCTTGACGTCGGACAGACCACGACCCATCAAGCGCTTGACCGACAGCACGGTGTTCAAGGGATCTGTGGCGGCAGCCAGTTTGGCGGATTCGCCCACTTCGACGCGATCAGCGTGATAGCGCACGGCAGACGGCAGGATGACCTGCCCGTCAGCGTCGGCCAGAGGCTCGGAAAGACCACTGCGCAACGCAGCGACCAGCGAATTGGTAGTGCCCAAGTCGATCCCCACAGCCAGACGACGCTGGTGCGGTTGAGGACTTTGGCCGGGTTCGGCGATCTGCAGTAGGGCCATTGGTATCAGGACTTATCTGTATATCAGGCGTGCGACCGGAGCGGCACTGGGTTAATCGTCGAGGCGCTCTTCTAACTGGCGCACTTCGTAGGTGAGCTTGTCGAGGAACTGCATGCGCCGCATCAGGCGTTCGGCCTGCTCACGGTGCGCCGCATCATTCCAACAAGCCGCGAAGCTTTGGTTCAGTACATCCTGGGCGGTTTTCAAGCGACGCTTGAACGCTGCAACACCGGCCAGATCGGCACTGTCTTGCAGGTCTTCGAGCTCTTCACGCAGCTCCATCTGCTGCAGCAAAAACTCCGGGTCATGCACCGTGACCTCCAGCGGCAGCTCACCACCGTTCAAGGCGAGCAAATAACGCGCGCGCTTGGGCGGACTTTTGAGCGTCTGGTAGGCCTCGTTGAGGCTCGCGGATTGCTCTAGCGCCAACCGCTGCTCACGCTCGGAAGCGTCAGCAAAGCGGTCCGGATGAACACTGCGCGCCAACTCACGGTAGCGCGTAGCCAGCTGGTCGAGGTCCAGATTGAAACTCGGTTGCAGCTCAAATAAAGCGAAATGACAAGGAGTACCCACGACAAGCCTCAGATGTTGAAGCTTTCGCCGCAGCCACATTCACCGCGTACGTTGGGGTTGTTGAACTTGAAGCCTTCGTTCAACCCTTCCTTGACGAAATCGAGCTCGGTGCCGTCCAGGTAGGACAGGCTTTTCGGGTCGATAATCACTTTTTCACCGTGACTTTCGAACACCTGATCCTCTTCAACCACCTCGTCGACAAACTCCAGCACGTAGGCAAGGCCGGAACAGCCTGTGGTGCGAACACCCAGACGAATCCCTTCACCTTTGCCGCGCCCGTCGAGGGAGCGCCGCACGTGTCGAGCAGCCGCTTCTGTCATGCTGATAGCCATCGGTGACTCCTTACTCGTCGCCAAAACCTGAAAGTCAGATCAAGCCTTTCTTCTGCTTGTAGTCACGAACGGCCGCTTTGATAGCGTCTTCTGCGAGTACGGAGCAGTGGATTTTCACTGGCGGCAGGGCCAGTTCTTCAGCCAGCTGAGTGTTCTTGATGGTCTCGGCTTCGTCCAGGGTCTTGCCCTTCATCCACTCGGTAGCGAGGGAGCTGGAGGCGATAGCCGAACCGCAACCGTAGGTCTTGAACTTGGCGTCTTCGATGATGCCTTGCTCGTTGACCTTGATTTGCAGGCGCATAACGTCGCCGCACGCCGGAGCGCCGACCATGCCGGTGCCGACATCAGGATCTTCCGCGTCCATCTTGCCGACGTTGCGCGGGTTTTCGTAGTGGTCGATGACCTTTTCGCTGTAAGCCATGATGCTTAATCCTCACTCATCAGAGAGTCGCTCTTGAGCCCTGAAAACCTGGGTTTACAGGGCCGGTTTGCGGCGACTTGAAATCAGTGTGCCGCCCACTCGATTTTCGAAATGTCGACACCGTCTTTGTACATGTCCCACAGCGGCGACAGAGTGCGCAGCTTGGTAACGGCCTCGCAGACTTTCTGCGCGGCGTAGTCGATTTCTTCTTCGGTGGTGAAACGGCCGAAGGTGAAGCGAATCGAGCTGTGTGCCAGTTCGTCGTTGCGGCCCAGGGCACGCAGTACGTACGAAGGCTCAAGGGACGCCGAGGTGCAGGCCGAACCGGACGAAACGGCCAGGTCCTTGAGCGCCATGATCAGCGACTCGCCTTCGACGTAGTTGAAGCTCAGGTTCAGGTTGTGCGGTACGCGAGCGGTCATGCTGCCGTTGATGTACAGCTCTTCCAGGCCTTCGACCTGTTTGAAGAAGCGGTCGCTCAGGGCTTTGATGCGCACGTTTTCGGCAGCCATGTCTTCCTTGGCTACGCGGAAAGCTTCACCCATGCCGACGATCTGGTGGGTCGCCAGGGTGCCGGAACGCATGCCACGCTCGTGACCGCCGCCGTGCATGGTCGCTTCGATGCGAACACGCGGCTTGCGGCTGACGTACAGCGCGCCGATGCCTTTAGGGCCGTAGGTTTTGTGGGCAGAGAACGACATCAGGTCGACTTTCAGCTTCGACAGGTCGATGTCGACCTTGCCGGTGGACTGAGCCGCGTCGACGTGGAACAGGATGCCCTTGGAGCGGAGCAGTTCGCCGATGGCTTCGATGTCGTTGATGGTGCCGATTTCGTTGTTCACGTGCATGACCGAGACCAGGATGGTGTCGTCACGCAGTGCCGCTTCGATCATCGCCGGCGTTACCAGACCATCAGTCTGAGGCTCGAGGTAGGTCACTTCGAAGCCTTCACGCTCCAGTTGGCGCATGGTGTCGAGGACAGCCTTGTGCTCAATCTTGGTGGTGATCAGGTGTTTGCCTTTGGTCGCATAGAAATGCGCCGCACCCTTGATTGCCAGGTTGTCGGATTCGGTGGCACCGGAGGTCCAGACGATTTCACGCGGATCGGCGTTGACCAGGTCTGCGACCTGACGACGGGCGTTTTCGACGGACTCTTCAGCTTTCCAGCCGAACACGTGGGAACGGGACGCCGGGTTACCGAAGTTTCCGTCGACCAGCAGGCATTCACTCATTTTTTGCGCAACACGCGGATCAACCGGGGTGGTCGCAGAGTAATCAAGGTAAATCGGCAATTTCATGGACTATCTCCTAAATCAGGCTGGCTGGCGTGCCGTTAGCTCTTTGGCTGTCATTCGACGGCGGACGCTTCAATCTTGTCCAGGCGTGGCGCCTTGCTGTTGCAACGGCGCTGGTCCTGACGCTGGGCTATGTCTTGTACCTCACGGCGAGTCACAAGGTCAGCCAAGCTGATACCGCTCAGAAATTCGTGAATCTGCAGGCTCAGGTCACACCACAAGTGGTGCGTCAGGCAGGTATCGCCTGAATGGCAATCGCCTTGGCCCTGGCATTTGGTGGCATCTACCGATTCGTTCACCGCATCGATCACCTGGGCGACCTGGATGCCCTGCATCTCGCGGGACAGTTGGTAGCCGCCGCCCGGACCGCGGACGCTGGACACCAGATTGCTGCGGCGCAATTTGGCGAAAAGCTGTTCGAGGTAGGACAGGGAGATGCCTTGGCGCTCGGAGATATCGGCCAGGGACACCGGCCCGTGCTGCGCGTGCAACGCCAGATCGAGCATGGCGGTCACGGCGTATCGGCCTTTTGTAGTCAGTCGCATGGACAATTACCACGGAGTTCGGAATGGGGCGAGTATGCAATTCCCGAGTGTTTAAGTCAACTATAAGACCTAGTACTTTAGTCAGGTTTACCCGCAAAAGAGCGGCCGCATCATAGCAAAGGCTGGAGGGTTACAGCCAGTCATTGCGCGTTATCGTTCTTCGCGAGCAGGCTCGCTCCCACAGGGGAATACATTTCAATTGTGGGAGCGACCCGGTCTAGCTGGCCTGACTCTGATCCTTGTCCTTCACGCAGGCGAAGTCTTCTTCGCGCAGCTCAGGCAGATCCTTGGCACAGTAGTTACTGCCCAGATCCTTCAGTGCGCCGCACATCCCCTCCAGGCGACCATCGACCGCCTGCAAGTGATCCAGCAACTGACCAATGGCACGGGCTACCGGGTCCGGCATGTCTTCACCGACACCGTAGGCATCGAAGCCGATCTTCTCGGCCATGGCCTTGCGCTTGGCATCCTGCTCGTCATCGGACTTGACGATGATCCGCCCTGGAATACCGACAACGGTCGCGCCGGCAGGCACCGCTTTGGTCACCACGGCGTTAGAACCGACCTTGGCACCCGCACCAACGGTAAACGGGCCAAGCACCTTGGCGCCCGCCCCCACCACCACGCCATCTTCAAGGGTCGGGTGACGCTTGCCCTTGTTCCAGCTAGTTCCGCCCAGCGTCACGCCTTGATAAAGGGTGACGTCATTGCCGATCTCGGCGGTTTCACCAATAACGATGCCCATGCCATGGTCAATAAAGAAGCGACGACCGACCTTGGCGCCCGGATGGATCTCGATCCCGGTCAGCCAGCGGCCGAAGTTCGAGACCAGTCGCGCCAGCCATTTCAGCTCTGCGCGCCACAAGGCCGACGACAGACGATGAATCCAGATGGCATGCATGCCCGGGTAGCACGTCAGAACTTCAAAAGCGTTACGCGCCGCCGGGTCTCGATGGAATACGCTTTGGATATCTTCACGCAAACGCTCAAACATCATTAATCCTTCCGCTTTAGAAGCTCGCCACGGGCCGCTTTTTGGGTTTCCGTGAGGATGCCACGCAATATGTTCATTTCCGCCCGGCTGACCGAGCTACGTCCGTACAACCGGCGCAGGCGCGCCATCAAGTGCCGTGGCTTTTCCGGATCAAGGAATTCGATGGCCACCAGGGTTTGTTCCAGGTGTTCATAGAATCGCTCCAGCTCATCCATGGTCGCCAGCTCACCACTTTTGGTGGACGCCACTTCATCCTTCTCGACCTTGCTCGGCTGCCCTTGGGCCGCGAGCCAGGACATGCGCACTTCATAGCCCAGCACCTGCACCGCCGCCCCAAGGTTCAGCGAACTGAACTCGGGGTCTGATGGAATGTGCACGTGATAATGACATCGCTGCAGCTCTTCATTGGTCAGGCCGGAATCTTCACGACCAAAGACCAAGGCAATCTCGGCGCCCTGCCCGGCTTCTTCTACTACTTTCACGCCGCATTCGCGAGGATCGAGCAGCGGCCAGGGAATGCGCCGGTCGCGAGCGCTGGTGCCGAGCACCAGGTTGCAGCCGACCAAGGCATCTTCCAAAGTGGCGACGACTTGCGCGTTTTCAAGGATATCGCCGGCACCGGAAGCACGGGCGTCGGCCTCGTGATGCGGAAATAGCCGCGGTTCGACCAGCACCAGCCGCGACAGGCCCATGTTCTTCATGGCACGCGCAGCCCCGCCGATGTTGCCGGGATGGCTGGTATTGACCAGGACGACACGAATGTTATGCAGCACGGGAGGCAGTCTCGAACACAGAATTAAGGAGCCGAATCTTACAGTTCCTACTACCGTTAAGCTATGAAAGCGAACACCGACCTTCACCTGTAGAAAAGTTCTGATAGAATGCCCGGCTTTCTTTAACAACCTTAGGTGACACATCCATGCAGCCCATGCTGAATATCGCGCTGCGCGCCGCCCGCAGCGCCAGTGAATTGATTTTCCGCTCCATCGAGCGCCTGGATACCATCAAGGTCGACGAAAAAGACGCCAAGGATTACGTATCCGAGGTGGATCGCGCCGCCGAACAGAAAATCATCGATGCGCTGCGCAAGGCCTACCCGAACCACTCGATCCTGGGTGAAGAAACCGGCATGCACGCCGGCAACGGTATCGAAGGCGAAGAATACCTGTGGATCATCGATCCGCTGGACGGCACCACCAACTTCCTGCGCGGCATTCCTCACTTCGCTGTCAGCATCGCCTGCAAATACCGCGGTCGCCTGGAACACGCTGTTGTTCTGGACCCGGTCCGCCAGGAAGAATTCACCGCCAGCCGTGGTCGCGGCGCTCAACTGAACGGTCGTCGCCTGCGCGTCAGCGGTCGCACCAGCCTGGACGGCGCCCTGCTGGGTACCGGCTTCCCGTTCCGTGACGACCAGATGGACAACCTCGAGAACTACCTGGGCATGTTCCGCGCCCTGGTTGGCCAGACTGCCGGCATCCGTCGCGCTGGTTCGGCGAGCCTGGACCTGGCCTACGTGGCTGCCGGTCGTTTCGACGCGTTCTGGGAGTCGGGCCTGTCCGAGTGGGACATGGCTGCAGGCGCCCTACTGATCCAGGAAGCCGGCGGTTTGATCAGCGACTTCACCGGTGGTCACGAATTCCTTGAGAAAGGTCACGTCGTTGCCGGTAACACCAAATGCTTCAAGGCAGTTCTGACGGCGATCCAGCCGCACCTGCCAGCCTCGCTGAAGCGCTAAGCTTCCAGCGACAGAAAAAGCACCCTTCGGGGTGCTTTTTTTATGCCCGAAATCCGCCCCCACAAACACCAAAAATCCCCTGTGGGAGCGAGCCTGCTCGCGAAAGCGGTGGACCAGTTTCCATTGATGTGGATGTGAGACCGCCTTCGCGAGCAGGCTCGCTCCCACACTGGATTGGGGGGATTCAGGAATTGTGGGCACAAAAAAAGCACCCCGAAGGGTGCTTCTTTTTAACGCTTGAACCTGAAGATTTAGCGGTTTTCTTCGTTCTGCGACAGGACCAGTTTGCCTTCCTTGTCGACCGGAATCTGGTTGCCCGGATCACGATCCATCCGCACCTTGCCTTCCTTGCCATCCAGCGAATAACGAACGTCATAGCCAACGACCTTGTCGCTGATGTCATTCACCGTATTGCAGCGAGTTTGAGTCGTGGTGTAGGTGTCACGCTCTTGCATGCCTTCCTGAACCTTATTGCCTGCATAACCACCGCCGACAGCGCCTGCAACCGTAGCAATCTTCTTGCCGGTGCCGCCGCCGATCTGGTTACCCAGCAAACCACCTGCTAATGCACCGACCACCGTACCGGCAATCTGATGTTGATCCTTGACCGGCGCTTGCCGAGTCACTGCGACATCCTTGCAGACTTCACGTGGCGTCTTGATCTGTGTCTTGACCGGTTCAACGGCTAGTACTTGCGCATACTCAGGGCCGCTTTTTACCAGGCTGTAGGTGGCAACAGCACCCCCGGCAGTTACACCGACAGCACCCAATACCGCACCAACCAGCAACGACTTGTTCACATGAACCTCCTGACCATCACATGCGGGAAGAACCCGCGCTTCTCCCAGCCTTGGAGCATAAAAAAAGGCGCGAGTTCAACTCGCGCCTTTTTTGGCAGACAGCTGGAAAGCGATGGCCGTTATGGACGGTCGTCGACTTCCTTCTCGGTTGCCGCAGGAGGAATCAGATCCTCGCTGTTCAGGTTCAGCCAGATCAGCACCACGTTCGCGATGTAGATCGACGAGTAAGTACCCGCCAGAACACCGACGAACAGCGCAATGGAGAAGCCGAACAGGTTGTCACCACCGAAGAACAGCAGGGCCGCAATCGCCAGCAACGTGGAGATCGAAGTGGCCATGGTCCGCAGCAGGGTTTGCGTGGTCGAGATGTTGATGTTCTCGATCAGGCTAGCCTTGCGCAGCACACGGAAGTTCTCACGAACCCGGTCGAATACCACGATGGTGTCGTTGAGCGAGTAACCAATGATCGCCAGCACCGCCGCCAGTACCGTCAGGTCGAAGGTGATCTGGAAGAACGACAGGATACCGATGGTCACGATCACGTCGTGGATCAGCGAAACAATCGCACCGACCGCAAACTTCCACTGAAAGCGGAACGCCAGGTAGATCAGGATGCCGCCCAGCGCCATCAGCATGCCGAGGCCGCCCTGGTCGCGCAGCTCTTCACCTACTTGCGGACCAACGAACTCGACGCGCTTGACCGTCGCCGGGTTGTCGCCGCCGACTTTCAGCAGCGCTTCTGCCACCTGGTGACCCAGTTGCGGATCTTCACCCGGCATACGCACCAGCAAATCGGTAGTTGCACCGAAGCTCTGCACGATTGCTTCGTGATAACCCGATGTCACCAGTTGCTCACGCACCTTGGTGACGTCAGCCGGACGCTCGTAGGTCAGCTCAATGAGCGTACCGCCGGTGAAGTCCAGGCCCCAGTTCATGCCCTTGTGGAAGACGCTGAAAATGGCCAGCGCCGTAAGGAACAATGTGACGCCGAACGCAAAGTTGCGAACGCCCATGAAGTTGATTGTACGTAACATGGCAGCCCCTTAAATCCACAACTTCTTGAAGTCACGACCGCCGAAGATCAGGTTGACCATCGCGCGGGTCACCATGATGGCCGTGAACATCGAGGTAAAGATCCCGAGGGACATGGTCACTGCGAAGCCTTTGACCGGGCCGGTGCCCATCGCAAAGAGAATCCCGCCGACCAACAATGTTGTCAGGTTGGCGTCGAGAATAGCGGTGAATGCCCGGCCGAAGCCTTCGTTGATTGCCCGTTGTACGGTCATGCCCGCCGCGATCTCTTCACGAATCCGCGAGAAGATCAGAACGTTGGCGTCGACCGCCATACCCATGGTCAATACGATACCGGCGATACCCGGCAGGGTCAGCGTTGCACCCAGCAAAGACATCAAGGCCAGCAGCAGCACCATGTTCACCGCCAGCGCGACGGTGGCGATGATGCCGAAGAAGCGGTAGATGGCGATGATGAACAGCGAGACAAACAGCATGCCCCACAGCGATGCATCGATACCCTTGACGATGTTGTCGGCACCCAGGCTTGGACCAATGGTGCGCTCTTCAGCGAAGTACATCGGTGCAGCCAGACCACCGGCACGCAGCAGCAGCGCCAGTTCGGAAGACTCGCCCTGGCCGTTCAGGCCAGTGATGCGGAACTGAGCACCCAGCGGCGACTGGATGGTCGCCAGGCTGATGATCTTCTTCTCTTCTTTAAACGTCTGGACCGGCACGTCTTTCTCGACGCCGTTGACCATTTGCTTGGTATAGGTGGTAACAGGGCGTTGCTCGATGAAGATCACCGCCATGCTGCGACCAACGTTGCTGCGAGTCGCACGACTCATCAGCTCGCCACCATGGCCATCCAGACGGATGTTCACTTCTGGCGTGCCGTGCTCGCCGAAGCCAGCCTTGGCGTCAGTCACCTGGTCACCGGTGATGATCAGGCCACGCTCGATCTGAGCCGGCGGACGCTTGCCTTCACGGAACTCGAAAGTTTCGGAAGTGGCTTTCGAAGCACCTGGCTCAGCCGCCAGACGGAACTCGAGGTTGGCCGTCTTGCCGAGGATACGCTTGGCTTCTGCGGTGTCCTGAACGCCCGGCAATTCAACCACAATGCGGTTGGCGCCCTGACGCTGAACGATCGGTTCGGCAACACCCAGCTCGTTGACGCGGTTACGTACCGTGGTCAAGTTCTGCTTGATGGAGTATTCGCGGATTTCCGCCAGCTTGGCTGGGGTCATCGCCAGACGCAGCACCGGTTGACCATTCAGGTCGGCCGGAACAATGTCGAAATCGTTGAAGTTCTTGCGGACCAGCGCGCGGGCCTGTTCGCGGGTTGCTTCATCAGTGAAGCCCAGCTGAATGGCACCGTTGAGTTGCGGCAGGCTGCGATAGCGCAGTTTCTCTTTACGCAACAGGCTCTTTACATCGCCTTCGTACACTTTCAAGCGTGCGTCGAGGGCTTTGTCCATGTCCACTTCCAGCAGGAAGTGCACACCACCGGACAAGTCCAGACCCAGCTTCATCGGGTGCGCGCCAAGGCTGCGCAGCCACTGCGGCGTGGTTTGTGCCAGGTTCAGTGCAACGACGTAGTCATCACCCAACGCCTTGCGCACGACGTCTTTGGCCGGCAGCTGATCTTCAGCCTTGGTCAGACGAATCAGACCGCCCTTGCCATTGGCCGCCAGCGTGGCTGCCTTGACGTTGATCCCGGATTCCTTGAGCGCAGTGCTCACACGATCCAGATCAGCCTGATTGACCAACAGCGCAGTACTTGCACCGCTGACCTGAATGGCCGGGTCATCAGGATATAGATTGGGAGCGGAATAAATCAGACCGACCGCCAGCACCGCCAGGATCAGAATGTATTTCCACAGAGGGTATTTGTTCAGCATCACGCCGCCCGTTTATGACGCGGGGCGCCTTGCGCGCCCCGTCGATTGAATATGAAGTTGAAACTTAGATCGCTTTCAGCGTGCCTTTTGGCAGCGTCGCGGCAATAGCGCCCTTCTGGAACTTCATTTCGACAGTGTCGGAAACTTCCAGAACAACGAAATCGTCTGCCACTTTAGTGATCTTGCCGGCGATACCACCGGTGGTCACAACTTCGTCGCCTTTCTGCAGGCTGCTCAGCAGGTTCTTCTGTTCTTTGGCGCGCTTGGCCTGTGGACGCCAGATCATCAGGTAGAAGATGACCAGGAAACCGACCAGGAAAATCCACTCAAAGCCGCCGCCCATTGGGCCTGCCGCAGGTGCAGCAGCGTCAGCCATGGCATTAGAGATAAAAAAGCTCATTTAGCACTCCAGTTGCAAATGTTGAATCTTGGGGTCAGAAAACTCAGTCCAAAGGCGGAACAGGTAACCCGCGTTTGGCGTAGAAGGCATCGACAAAGGCGGCCAATGTACCCTGTTGAATAGCCTCGCGCAAACCAGCCATAAGCACTTGATAATGACGTAAGTTATGGATGGTATTGAGCATGCTCCCCAGCATTTCGCCGCACTTGTCCAGGTGATGCAGATAAGCACGGGAGAAGTTCTGGCAGGTATAGCAATCGCAGGTCGGATCGAGCGGCGAATCATCATGGCGATGGAACGCGTTACGGATCTTCAGCACGCCAGTATCAATGAATAGATGCCCATTGCGGGCATTACGGGTTGGCATCACGCAATCGAACATGTCCACACCGCGGCGCACACCCTCAACCAGATCTTCCGGTTTGCCAACGCCCATAAGGTAACGAGGTTTGTCAGCCGGCATCTGACCCGGCAGGTAATCCAGCACCTTGATCATTTCGTGCTTGGGCTCGCCCACCGACAGACCGCCAATGGCCAGGCCATCAAAGCCGATCTGGTCGAGGCCTTCCAGGGAGCGCATGCGCAAGTCCTGGTGCATGCCGCCCTGAACGATGCCGAACAGCGCCGCCGTGTTGTCGCCATGCGCTTCTTTCGAACGCTTGGCCCAACGCAACGACAACTCCATCGACACGCGAGCGACGTCTTCGTCAGCTGGGTACGGGGTGCATTCGTCGAAAATCATCACGATGTCCGAACCCAGGTCACGCTGAACCTGCATCGACTCTTCCGGGCCCATGAACACTTTGGCGCCATCGACCGGAGAAGCGAAAGTCACGCCCTCCTCCTTGATCTTGCGCATGGCGCCGAGGCTGAACACCTGAAAACCACCGGAGTCGGTCAGAATCGGGCCTTTCCACTGCATGAAATCGTGCAGGTCGCCGTGCTTCTTGATCACTTCGGTGCCAGGACGCAGCCACAAGTGGAAGGTGTTGCCCAGAATGATTTCCGCGCCAGTGGCGGTGATATCCCGCGGCAACATGCCCTTGACGGTGCCGTAGGTGCCCACCGGCATGAAAGCCGGGGTTTCTACGGTGCCGCGTGGAAAGGTCAAACGACCGCGACGAGCCTTGCCGTCAGTAGCAAGTAACTCAAACGACATACGACTTTGGCGACTCATTCTGTTTCCTCAGGGCCACGTGGTGCGGGGTTACGGGTGATAAACATCGCATCACCGTAGCTGAAAAAGCGGTATCCATGCTCGACGGCCGCTTTATAGGCAGCCATGGCTTCGGGATAACCGGCGAACGCCGAAACCAGCATCAACAGCGTGGATTCAGGCAAATGGAAGTTGGTGACCAGGGCATCGACCACGTGAAACGGTCGGCCCGGGTAGATAAAGATATCGGTGTCGCCACTAAACGGCTTGAGCACGCCATCGCGCGCAGCACTTTCCAGCGAACGCACGCTGGTGGTCCCCACGGCCACCACACGACCACCGCGAGCGCGGCACGCCGCCACCGCATCCACCACGTCCTGGCCGACTTCCAGCCATTCGCTGTGCATGTGGTGGTCTTCGATCTTCTCGACGCGCACCGGCTGGAACGTACCGGCGCCGACGTGCAAGGTCACGAACGCCGTCTCGACGTCCTTGGCGGCAATCGCCTCCATCAGCGGTTGATCGAAATGCAGCCCCGCCGTCGGCGCCGCCACCGCGCCCAGGCGCTCGGCGTAGACCGTCTGATAACGCTCACGGTCCGAGCCTTCATCCGGGCGGTCTATATAAGGCGGCAACGGCATGTGCCCGACGCGATCCAGCAGCGGCAACACCTCTTCGGCGAACCCCAACTCGAACAACGCATCGTGACGCGCCAGCATCTCGGCCTCGCCACCGCCATCGATCAGGATCTTCGACCCCGGCTTCGGCGACTTGCTGGAACGCACATGCGCCAGCACGCGATGACTGTCGAGCACGCGCTCGACCAGGATTTCCAGCTTGCCGCCGGAAGCCTTCTGGCCAAACAGCCGCGCCGGAATCACCCGGGTATTGTTGAACACCATCAAATCGCCCGGGCGCAAATGCTCGAGCAAATCAGTGAATTGACGGTGTGCCAGGGCGCCGCTGACCCCATCAAGGGTCAACAGGCGACTGTTGCGACGCTCGGCCAAAGGGTGGCGGGCGATCAGCGAATCTGGGAGTTCGAAAGTAAAGTCAGCAACGCGCATGATGGGGTTCGTCTAGCAGGGGCCGGAAGTCTAGCCGAAATAGTGAAAATTCTCTATGTACCTGATTGACCGACGGTAATCTCATCTCTATACTTCGCCGCCATTGAGCCCTGATGGCGGAATTGGTAGACGCGGCGGATTCAAAATCCGTTTTCGAAAGGAGTGGGAGTTCGAGTCTCCCTCGGGGCACCAAAATTAAGAAAGGTCTTGCTTAGCAAGGCCTTTTTTTTCGCCTGCCAAAAAGTGCCTGACACAACGCCGACCTGTAGGAGCCGGCTTGCTGGCGATGCTTTTGATTCTCGCCTCCTCGACCGGTACGACCCTTCTCAAGGATTCACCCCATGGAACTGCTGCTGGAAACTGTTGCTCTGTTCTGCCTCAAGCTTGCTTATGAGACGGAGGATTCGAGTCCGATTCTTCGGGATGATTTGGTGATGAGTGAGTATGAGCGGGAGGTTTTTGGGTTGTTGGTAAGGAGGGGGGATGTTGAGGGGATTCAGGCAAAGGTGGGTGAATGCCTGAGTTTGGCGCTGAACGCTATCGGCGGCGTGGACACAGTCCTAGGGCGTGAGATGCATAGGTTGTCAGTTGAATTTAGCGATGCGCGGACGATGGAGCAGCTTGATGTTCCGCTCATCACACTGAAGAGCTATTTGAAAGATATTCAATGAATGAGGGGCGCACGGCAAAAATGTAGGTTTGCCCAATAGGCTGACCCTAGCTGCCGGAGCTCAGCCGAACCTGGTCGCAAGCTTCAATTACCGAGCTACACTCCAGCGACTTGGATTGCGATGGTTTACTCGCCCAACTCAAGCTAGGACAGCATAACCCAACGGTTGAAATACCTAATAAGGAGCGCAGGATGTCTGATGAGAAAGGACGGAACTTACAAGTTCCAGTGCAAGGTGCCGAGACGCCGGCAGAAAAGTCCCTGAAGCTAACGCAGAACGATGTAATCGACTTGAGCGGCCTAAGCGACAATCAGGTTTCCGAGCTACGTCTTCAGCACGCCAGAGGCTTGCTTTCGCTTCAACAGAAAGCACAGGAAATGAAGATTGACGTCGCGGCTTTAGATGCGTCGTTAAATTCTTTCAACGACCAAACTGCGAAGGCCACTCAAACTGGTGCTTCAGCAACTATTCAGCACTCGCAGACTACCTCGATTGGGCGCACTGAGGTGATAATCGGGAATACTGACCGCGCGGCTGCTGGGAAACTGTCGCGTTCTGCGGCAGGTGAAAAGGATCGCACACTGATGATTATCGGCATAATCGCTGTGGCTGTGGTGCTTGTAGCGATGTTCATGGGAGGGAAGTAATGTTTCGGAGCAGCATCACAATCCGCGCCCCCGAAGATGCTGTGACTGAGCTGGATCGATTCCAGATCGCTCTTAACAAATCAGGCTTGTCAGAAACGACTTCTGTTTTCTTGTGGGATCAGGTCAAGATGGCTCTTCAACAGTTCAAAGATCAGATGGCGCTGCGTCACATGCAAATGATTACTGCCGACAGGGTATTCGAGGGGGACGACTACCGCGTCTCAATTACCGTTCGACAGGGACAAAAAAGCCTCTTGTCGAAGATCATTCGGTTGATCAAGGGGTAAGCCATGGGTCGTTATCACCATGGTTCTCGCAGGAGCACCAAATATCGCAACAGTGCCGGCTCGGAAGCAGCCCGACGTCACATTCAGGAAGCGCAAGCGTTTTCGCAGGAAATTGGCGGAAATGATACAGATGTAAAGTCATATTTCTTTAGCTTGTCGGGTATTGAATTTGAATCCATCCTTATGGAATACGGCAAGACGTACGGCCCCGAAGCTGAGAGTTATGCACGGAATACCATGTATAAATGGCGTTCAGGCGTGACGAAGATGTCGGGCATGGTAGCGAAGCGGTTGTTCGACCTACTGCCGCCCCGTATGCCAGAGAGAAAAAAATACGAACTAGCGGAAAGTGTGTGGTTGCACTTCGGCCCTTCTTCGCGCCACGCTTATACAGTTGGACCACAAGCCGATGTTGTCGCCCTTGCGCATGTAATCGTGGAAAAGTTGGATCAGGTCGTGCTTTCTTACGGGCTCCCCGAGAACGTCAAGGCCCGCTTCGCCTGGTTAGCTTCAGGAGACGTGGCAATTAAGGAACAGCTCCTGAACCACTTCAGACAATTGCAGAAATCCATAGCGGCTGAGAAAGTCAATCTTGAAATCCCCGTCTTGCAAAAGCAGGTTCTTGATAACCCGGACACTACTGAATTGGTTCGCTCTCACATTGAAATACATAAGCATGTGGTGAGCATTACGGTGGATAAGCGCCTGACAATTGAGGTCAACGAAGGTGACCCGGAACCGTTGAAGAGTACAGCGAGCGGTAGCCTCTGGTGGCTGTGGGTTGTGGGTGCCGCGATCGTGTTTTTTCTTTTGTCTAAGCGGTAATACCGAGAAAAAAGAGGATACAAAAAAGTGGATTCAGATTTGCATCCATTTACCCTGCTACAAACTTCAAACCAAAAAAATTTGTAGCAAGTCACTTACTTCAATTAGGCAACACAAACTTCGCTTCAAGCCTATGCAACAACTCAAATGTATTCAAAAAAGGAACGTTAAGCTCCTGACAAACATTAGGAATAATAAACTTCCGTTTAGTTTTGAGATCCAGCACTTCCTGAGTAACGACTGTAGCCCCCATAGTCATCGCTTTCGCAATCAACCACGGATCAGCACCCGCTAAAAATTCTTCCATAGCGCCTATCCTCATTCTCGGCGCCTGATCAGCCACAAG
The DNA here is from genome assembly GCF_059415465.1 of Pseudomonas sp. GW821-FHT10C09. Lineage (NCBI taxonomy): Bacteria > Pseudomonadati > Pseudomonadota > Gammaproteobacteria > Pseudomonadales > Pseudomonadaceae > Pseudomonas > Pseudomonas sp. GW821-FHT10C09. The sequence goes on along the minus strand of NZ_JBWKNG010000029.1, from coordinate 27,106 downwards.
CCCCACAACCTGTGCAAATGCCAGTTGCGTCTCCTGATCGGTGGTGGCGTGAAAAAAACCGGAATTGTTCTTCACCCAACCAGCCAGATCATCATTCCCTTTTGTCAGTTCATCCATTACAGGTTCAATGCTTGCTAGAGCAAAGGATTTATTTTTTATCAATAACCATTGCCAAAATCCAGGACAGATAGCCATCCCGTAGTAACGATTTTTTGCCTCAATCAGCGTGTTAGCGTCGAGTAAATGATTCATTCCGTAATCATGCTGGCGAGAGTCCTTAATTTGGCAGGTTGCACGCCGAGCAAATGTCCCGCATCGCGCAGCAGCATCCGGCCACTCATTGCTTCAGTCAGCACTGCCTTACTTAGGCTAGGGCTGTTTTTCGCGGTGGCGTTGCGATAGTAGTTACCCGCTCCACCTTTATCATCCTGGAAAGCCTTAAGGATTATTCGATAGTAAGCACTGTATTGGGCCTGGTTTATATATCCAAGATCTAATGCGCGGCGACCAATCGCCAATTTACTGATGTGAAATCGAGTTGCCAGCGGAGCTAGGTTTTCTTCCCAGTTAACATCGGCGTTCCACAGGGTACGAAATTGGGTTTCGGGAGCCAGAAACTCACCTGCAACTGCGTTGCAGAAGCGCTCCTCATCTCGACCATTGGCGGTATTTCCGTCAGACACTCCACTGCTACCAATCCAGATATGGGCCAGTTCGTGAAGTAAGGTGAACAGCCTGGCGGTGGGAGCGTCGGAACTGTTGACGAATACCACGGGCGCGTAGGTATTACTGATGGCAAAACCCCGAAACTCGCTGACTTCAAGTTTGCGATGAGTGTTTCCTAGAGCTATGCCACTGCGCATAACCAAGATGCCAGCCACTTCTGCCGCTTCGATCAAGGCACGGCTGTATTTATCGTAATCCAATCTAGCAGCGTGAGGGTCCACGCCGAGGACCCGGCGGATATCGTTCACCACCTCTGCGACTTGAGATCCGCTATTGAAGCGACCGACAAACTCCAGTGGCTGATGCTCTTGGTGTTGCAGATACTCCTGGTACCAGTCCTGCTTACGCATGGAGTCCCTGACAGTGTCCAACAATTCCAGGCTGGGACGTTGAGGCGCAATACCACCGACGGTCCGAAGATCAGGTAAAGGCAATTGTTCGACTGGCGGGCGCGGAAGAAACAAGAAGCCAAAAGGGATGTGAGCGAGACTCGCCCACTTTTGAGCCTGAAGGAATGTTGGTTTGGTCTCGCCAGCTTCCCATTCCTCTACTCGATCAGGTTTCACTGGCAGCTTTTTAGCAACCTGCTCAGTGGAGAGACCTGCGCGCTCACGAGACCATGTGAGCAGGCTTGGATTGACTAAGGCAGCTTGGCTCATAGGGTCACAGGCAAATCAAATGGGTCCAGCGAACGTTCGAGAGCATCCTTTGCAGATGCAGCCGACTGACGCGGGGTCCGGTTATCTGGCATTGCCTTTCTCCTTGGCTGTTTAAGGTCGGGTTGCAGCGACTACAGATTAGTCGAGAAGCAGAGCTACCGAAGGTAGGAGCGCGCGATTATGAGGTAAATCCGCAACGACCCGAAGCGCAAATATGTAACCTGCAGACAGATGGCATGGAACTGTTTCAACGCGTTTCATACCGCAGGTACGCCCTTCCTTCCCAGCCCGCCACCGAGCCCTCATCACCAGAATATCCACCGTGATTGTCCACATAATCACCCACCTCTCTCGGAGGTTGCAGGAAAATGACCTGCACGATACCCTCCCATCCGTCGCTGCCAATTCAGCGACCGGGTGTGGTAACCCGAGTTATTCAAGGCGCAACAGCGCCCCAGACACGTCATCAGGCGCTTTTTTTATGCCTGCGGCGTGAGTCATGGCGGCTGTGCGTGGGACGCCTTCGGGCGTGCCGGTTTCCTTGATACCCGGTTTACCACCCTGCGCACAGCTGTCACCCATTCGTGTGGTAACGAATCTGGCAGCTCCATCTATCAAGGAGTCTGATAATGCGCAGCATCAATCCGTACAAAATCTGGCTTTTCCCTCAACGCGACTCCCAGTTGCGTAACGCCCCACTGTCCGCCCTCTCCCACCGCATCTCCGTCAACGGAGGTGGCCAATGAACGATCAATCCGAGCTGAAAACCATCGGCCTAACACCTGCCATTTACTGCGCAGATCAACCGCTTTTCGACGTCACTCGTGGCGTTCCTCTCGGCGATGCATTAGCCATGGCTTCTGACTTTCTGTTTCTCGCCAAGAAGCTGAATGAAGATGCGGCGTACGCCACGGACACCGACCGTCATGCTTGGGCTGCGCATTATTTGACGGCGATGAGTAAGGCGGTAGTTGACGATGCGGTGAAGGTGCTTGGGCGGGGTCGCAGTTCTGCGGCGACACCTGAGCGGACGGCGACGACTGAAGAGTAGCGGCTGAAAAATAGGGAGCGGACTGCTTGTGATGACGGTGGTCGGTTCAGCATTGATGTTGGCTGAACCGGCGCTTTCGCGAGCAGGCTCGCTCCCGCAGAAGGACCGTGTGATTGCGTCCATGATTATTGGCTTACTACTTGATACGTACGAAGCACGCAGCGGATCTTGCGTACTTCGCAGAGTCTGAAACTTCAGGTTACCGAGTCAAATTGACTGGGACGCGAGCTGACCGACAATCTCCTGTCTCGAGACGACGTCACACAGGGATTGTCATGACCATGGACACACGGAAAAAACATCCTTTCGACGACATTTGGCGCCGAAAACGTCCGAACGGTGGCGCCTCGTGGGCCGGCTGGAATCCGCCCCCGAAGCCCGAGCCGGAATATATCCCCAAAGATGAATGGCCAATTCCCAAGGAGCGTACAGACCCGGTTTTTGCCAAGTGCTGCACACCTGAACACTGGGGGAGTACTCACGCTGGTAGCAACACCATGCCCGCCTCGGACTTTGGCAAGGTCATGCTGGCTGGGTCGATGCTTGTCCCGTCGGCGGCAGAGGCTGCCGGACTCGCTCTAGGCTTCGACGCTGTACTGGGGCGCGTAGCGGGTGGCGGCATCATGCAAAAAGGATTCACCTGGGCATTGCGTGGAAATCCTGCCGGCGTGTTTGTACTGGGCATGCTCCCGACCAAAATGGGCGACGGCACGCTCTATACCGACGATCAGCTACGCAGCATGACCCGTGCTCCGACCCGCGTTCGTTTTCAGTTTCGTCGCGATGTTGAGGGCGCGTTGCAGGTTTACGGCATTCATACCGGCCCGTCAGGTGATGACACGGTGCGCACGGTGCAAGCCAAGTGGAACGCCACTAAAACCGTGATAGAAGCCGAACTAAACGGCGCCACTATCCTGTGGACACCTAGAGGACGATCAGGCATTCCGCCAATGGTCCACCCTGACGCCAGCAACAGCCAAGGCACAATCCTCGTACACCCGATCCCGAAAGGAACAGACTCCCAGATCGAGGGCTATCCGGCATGGGACGGCTTAGAGGCCGATGACTGCATTCTGGTCTTTCCGGCAGACTCAGGCCTGAGCTCGTTGTACTTGGTGTTTTCGCGACCTATCGGCGGCGACCACAGCTATCACCCCGCTCCCAAAGGATTGGCGGCCTTTCCAGATGCCGTACTCAGTCCATCAAAGAGCTCTGTCAAAGGTGGTGGACATAAGCGAAAACGCTGGAAAGACCGCAAGGGACGAATTTATGAATGGGATTACGAGAATGGCAGGGTTGAGCTCTACGACAAACAAGGCAAGCATTTGGGCGAGTTCAACCCTGACACGGGCGAACGAACAAAGGACGCCGAGCCAGGCCGCATCACGCCAAAGTAACTTTGATAGGAGTCAGAAAAATGCTGCATGAGATTCTTGCATTCGACAAGGGAACTGAGGAGCTGGCGTTCAGCATTGAAATCCCTGCCAACCAGTTCGATCAATTGGCAGAGCTTATGGCGTGGAGTGAGCCGGAAGACGCCATTTATGAATACGACTTAACGCCAGATCAGATAAGGCGCCTTGAAAGCATGACTGGAAAAACCTTCGGCAGTCCGGATTACATATTTCAACTGTCCTGTAGTGCCTGATGGAGTTTGTCGGCGCGTCCATTCTGCGGCCATCTGGATAAGTCCGATTTGAAATAAGGGATGCAGCCTCTTCACACCTACTGATACATCACAAGGACGTATCAATGCGGCAAATCGCCCTCAGCAACAAGCCACTCAGAGGCATCCCCCGCCGCCTTCGCGCCCTGGAGCGCTGGGCCTCCAGTTTTCGCGACGAGTTTTACCCGCGATCCGAACACATGGAGCGCTACACACATTGGAAGATCCCAGTACACGAGGCATTAGTTCAAGGCCCCCAAGCCAGGATCGAAGTTCAGGCCTTCTGCATTCAGCAATTACTCGAAGCCGCTAACCACCTGTCCAACGCTGCTGACCAATCTCAAGGTTACTACCGCGTCGCTTGCCTGCTGACGTGGCCATGGGTTCATCAGAGCGAGGTCACCGTCTTCTATGACCGTGACTATTATCTGGGTTTTCTCGGTGAAACTAACGCGCTCATGCCAGAGCGGATCAGTCGTGATCTTGCGTTGCACACACCCGCTAATTTCGTCGAGCACGGGCATGACGTGACTCAACCTGACGATGAGGTCGCAGTACAGTGGTGGTGCATTGGGGAACCGGCCTGACGGCTTTGGCGAGCACCTCGAACGCTGGTACTCCAAGTAAAACAAGCTGGATCTGAAAAGGCCCTGACGGGCCCTTTTTGGGGATGACGCTAAACTCAAAAGCAAAACAAACTTCGCTGTCAACTCACAGCCTGCTGACAATCTCCTTCCAGATGTACCTGTAGTTATATTCCAACCAACGCACAAGGAGCTTGTCGAACTGCCTACGAAACCAACTGTTATTCCGGGCGACGCGCCTTTCTTCAATCATGGCATTGAGGGAGTCGGGATCGAAGCCTGTCCATACCGTTGGAAGGGCCGCCGCAATATTGGTAAAGCACACAGGCGCGACTTCGGAATATAGGATCTCGTAGAGGGTTTTAAGATCAACTCCTTTCACTTGGCTGGCTATGTAATCGTAATCAACCGGGAAATCATTGAACGGATCCGAGAGCGCGACCCTAATCTTTGTCAACTCAGATTGACTCAAAGAATATCCCAATGTGAAAACTCCTCTAATTCCTCATCAAGCGAGTCTGCTACCGTTCCGCCTGCGACGCCCCCAACAACAGTTCCCAGAAATACAACGGCAAATGCACAGATCGGAGCTCCTGGCCCACAGAGAGCGCTGACTCCAAGCCCTGCCAGAATACCGCCCGCCGCGCCGCCGCCCACGATGAGCCCTTGACGCGCCGTTTCCTTTTGTTTGTTTTCAGCATTCAGAATTTGATAAGTCGCGATAGCAGCAGTAACCAAAATGCCAAGCTTGCCCATTAGCTGCATTTTTTTTGTGCCATTTGTGAACTTGGAATTGTCCCGCCCTGCGGCCTCCAAAATTGTGTAATGAACCTTGCTCTGCTCCGTCGGTGAAAGGCTGTCGTAACTCTTCTTGAACAGCTCCTTGGAGTAACGATCAAAAAGCGTTTGAAGCGTTCTGCCATCGGCCTTCTTTTTTTGCACGACAGCCAAGCCCTGCGCAGAGGTAACCTTGCGGTGCTCCATCAAGATCTTGTTTCGCATTTCATGACTGAACTGCACGCCCTCTCGCGCGGTGATCTTCCCAGCCTTCACATCGGCCAACGTCTGCTGTGACATACGTTTTATGTTTTTCAGGTAGCTCGCCCGGACCTTTTCGTCAGAGACCGCGTCCAGAGAGAACCTAAGTGCAGTTCCCTCCATCAGTTCTAACGCCCTCTCGAGCGGAGAATCTTGTAAGGCGTGTTCACGCTGAACGACATAGCTGCCGGTGACGAGATATGGTTCTGTCATAGGATGTTCCTTATCCTAATATTCTATTCAAAAAGCTTTCTGTGAGAGACGACGTACCGGCTGGAGCTTCATCATCAAATTTGAGCATCACGCAGGTCTTACCGGACGGATTCGTAAACTTAACGGCATTGTCTTTATTGAACACCCCTGGCAGTGACGACCCATCCTCGAAATGAGCGGTGCACGATAAGCCTTCATAGCTTTCGTCAGCTGGAATTCTGAAGCCGATCCAGCTTGCGAAACCCGTTAACGGCGCAGGAGGAACAAATTCGCAGGGTGTGTGGGTATCGCCAATTATTACCGTACCCGAACCACCAATCACTATGCCGCCGTGGGTACCTCCGGTATCGATGGTCGCTGCATTCTTGCCGTTAATGAACACGGTCGCAGACAGTCCTGAAGAGAGCGCACTACCGCAAGTGCAGGTGTCGCCCTGACGCGCTGCGGGAAGGCCGTCGAAGAATACGTCGGGAGATCCTGATGCAATCGGGTTGGTGCCGTGCCCCGGTAAAGGACAACGGTATAAATCGCTTTTACGCGCTGCTGGCTTAGCCACTTTGACCTCCTGTCAAAAATCCTTGCGAGCGTCATAACCTACCCGAAACAAAGGGGACGGACCACATTACTTCACAACGTAATTTGTGGTCGATGTGTTCGAAGGTTGCGAGAAAAGGGCCTCCACGATACCCTCCTACCGTCGCTGCAAATTCAGCGGCCGGGCTTGGTAACCCGAGGTAAATCACTGCGCAACAGTGCCATGCGTTCGCAGGCGCTTTTTTTTCGCCTGCGATCTGCGTTATGGCGGCTGTGCGTGGGACGTCTTCGGACGTGCCGGTTTCCTTGATTTCCCGGTTTACCAACCTGCGCACAGCTGCCACCCATTCGCTTGGTAACGAATTGTGGCGGCTCTTAAAAATTAAGGAGCTTCACAATGCGCTGTATGGATACGTACAAAATCTGGCTTTTCCCTCAACGCGACTCCCGGTTGCGTAACGCCCCATCGTCCACCCTCTCCCACCGCATCTCCATCATCGGAGGTGGCCAATGACTGATCAATCTGAGCTGAAAACCATCGGCCTAACTCCTGCCATTTACTGCGCCGATCAACCACTGTTCCACGTCACACGCGGCGTTCCCCTCGGCGATGCATTGGCCATGGCTTCTGACTTTCTGTTTCTCGCCAAGAAGCTGAATGAAGATGCCGCGTACGCCACAGACACCGACCGCCACGCTTGGGCTGCGCATTATTTGACGGCGATGAGTAAGGCGGTGGTTGATGATGCGGTGAAGGTGCTTGGGCGGGGTCGGGGTTCTGCGGCGGCTTCTGAGCGGGCGGCGGATTCGTCTGAGGGGTAGTGGTTGGAAAATGGGGAGTGGGCTGCTTGATGGTGGCGGTAGGTTCAGCATTGATGTTGGCTGGTCTGGCGCTTTCGCGAGCAGGCTCGCTCCCACATTGGGTGTGTGTTTAGTCAGTTGGGGCCCCGAGTTTTTCGGGGCTTTTTTCGTGTTGGGTCAGAGCACGTGTTGGGAGATCAGTTTTGAGATTTCTACCATCGATGTTCTGCCGGTGAATTCGAATTTCACTTTGCCCAGTGACGAGAAATAGATCTCCAATTCGGAATCCAGGTCGAAAGTGCCGGATGTTTCCACCGAGTACGCCACGATGTTTTTATACGGCAGCGAGGTGAAGTCTTTTTTGCTGCCGGTGAGGCCCTGCACGTTGACGGCGATGATGCGTTTGTTGGTGAACACCACACCGTCGCGCATGGATTTATAGGCGTCGATGACCTGCTCCCCTTCCAGCAGCAGCGCGCTGACGCGTTCGGCGTATTCTTCGTTTTGCTTGAGTTTGAAGAATCCCTTGTTGTTGAAATCAATCATGTGTCGCTCCTGTTATTCAATCTGTATTGGCCCTTTGGTCCCAGCATCGCTGTCCGTCCAGTAGTCCTGATTCTGCAGGCTCCGATCGCCCTGGAGGGTGAAGAGGATTTTGCCCTGGCGAAACTGTAGCGTGCCGTCGGTACGCTTGGCTTTGACCGGTTTGCCGTTGACCCACACCTGTTCCTTGGCATCGATGCGGACGGTGGCGACGGTTGCGCCGGCATCGTTCTTGGCCACCCATTGCCCGACGTAGGGGGTTGGGGTGCTTGAGCTGTCCGCGGCGGGGTTGCTGAAGCCTGCCTTGGCGTTTTCTGCCTTGCTCTTGTGGATATCACAGCCTTGGGTTTCGCTGACCTGGGTGCAGCCGGATTGCTCCAGTTGCTTGCGGTATGTGTCGTTGATGGCGTAGGCCGGGGATTGCGCCGCGATCAGGATGACCAGCGCAGGCAGGATGAGTCGGTTCATGTGTGCTCCTTTGCGATCTCGTCGGACGGCATCGTACGTCCACTGTAGCGGGCGGGTGTGCCGCGCTTGTGCCACAAAACATTTCAGACAATGCGCGCCGTGGTCAGTGCTCTTCTAGACTTAACGGGTAGTCGTGGAAAGAACCAAACACGTCGCTTTGGTGCAGTCGAATCAATACCAGCGTGGCAAGCTCCCTTAATGCCCTATAAAAGGTGCGGCAAAGACCGCGCCGGGCACAACAAGATGCCCGCTCAGGGTGCCCTGGCCAACGGCCTGACAATGCCACGATACCGTGACGTGGTGTGAATGCCGCAGCCGACACTTTCGGACGACCGACAACCGCCTGGTTTGTCCGTGACCGTGAGGAATGCTGTATGCCTGATGAGATGTTGCAATTGCCTATGGTCAACAGCGTGCTGGAGCGCCACAAGGGCTCTGCGGGTGCACTGTTGCCGATCCTTCATGAGATTCAGGCCGGTATCGGTTACATCCCCGATGCCGCCATCCCCGAGATTGCCCACGCCCTCAATCAGAGTCAGGCCGAGATTCGCGGCGTGATCAGCTTTTACCATGACTTCCGCACCGCGCCGCCGGCCCGGCATATCCTGCGGCTGTGTCGGGCGGAGTCGTGCAAGAGTCGTGGTGCCGAGCAGTTGGCCGCGCAGTTGCGTGAACGTCTGCAACTGGATGACCACGGCAGCAGCGCCGATGGCAGCATCAGTTTGCGTCCGGTGTATTGCCTTGGTGCTTGTGCTTGTTCGCCGGCGCTTGAGCTGGATGGCCGGGTGCATGCGCGGCTCAGCGCTGAGCGTCTGGATGCTTTGCTTGATGCTTGCCGGGAGGACGCATGATGCCGGCTTTCTATCTGCCCCGTGATTCGCTGGCCCGTGCCGTCGGTGCCGAAGAGGTTGCGGCGGCCCTTATTACCCATGCCCGGGGACGCGTTGTGCCTCTGGAGTTGCAACGCACCAGCTCTCGCGGCCTGTACTGGCTGGAACCCTTGCTGGAAGTGGACACCCCGCAAGGCCGTATCGGCTTCGGCCCGCTGACCGCTAGCGATGTGCCGTCGGTGCTCGATGCGCTGCAAGGCGACCCGTCCTCGCACCCACTGGCCTTGGGCTTGGTGGAAGAATTGCCGTATCTCAAGTCTCAACAACGCCTGCTGTTCGCCCGCGCCGGCATCACCCGGCCGTTGTCGCTGGACGATTACCGAGCCCACGGCGGTTTCGAGGGTTTAACAAGGGCCGTCACGATTGGCTGCGATGAAACCGCGACTGCGGTGTTCGATTCAGGCCTGCGTGGCCGTGGCGGCGCAGCCTTCCCCGCCGGGATCAAATGGCGCACGGTGCGCGCTACCGAGGCGGCGCAAAAGTACATTGTGTGCAACGCCGACGAAGGCGACTCCGGCACCTTCGCCGACCGTATGTTGATGGAAGGCGACCCCTTCCTGCTGATCGAAGGCATGGCCATTGCCGGCATCACCGTCGGCGCCAGCTACGGCTACATCTATGTGCGCTCGGAATATCCACAGGCCATCGCCACGTTAAATGAGGCGCTGGCGATTGCCCGGACTAACGGTTACCTCGGCGCCAACGTCGGCGGCAGTGGCTTGGCCTTCGATATGGAAGTGCGCGTCGGTGCAGGCGCTTATATCTGCGGTGAAGAAACCGCGCTGCTGGACTCGCTCGAAGGCAAACGCGGGATCGTCCGCGCCAAGCCACCGATTCCCGCCTTGAAGGGGTTGTTCGGCCTGCCGACGCTGGTGCACAACGTGCTGACCCTGGCCTCGGTGCCGCTGATTCTGGCCAAGGGTGCGCAGTTCTATCGCGATTACGGCATGGGCCGCTCCCTCGGCACGATGCCTTTCCAACTGGCGGGCAATATTCGTCGTGGCGGCTTGGTGGAACGGGCCTTTGGCCTGACCCTGCGCGAACTGGTGCAAGACTACGGCGGCGGCACCGCCAGCGGTCGACCACTGAAAGCCGCACAAGTCGGCGGCCCGCTCGGCGCCTGGGTGCCGCCGTCGCAATTCGATACGCCACTGGATTACGAAGCGTTCGCCGGCATCGGCGCGATGCTCGGGCACGGTGGTGTGGTGGTGGCGGACGACACGCTGGACATGGCCCACATGGCGCGCTTCGCCATGCAGTTCTGCGCCGAGGAATCCTGTGGCAAATGCACGCCCTGCCGCATCGGCTCGACCCGGGGCGTGGAGGTGATCGACCGCTTACTGGCCGCGCCGGACCAGAACGGTCGCGATGAGCAGGTGATCATCCTCAAGGACCTGTGCGACACCCTGCAATACGGTTCGCTGTGCGCCTTGGGCGGCATGGTTTCCTTTCCGGTCGCCAGCGCCCTCAAGTACTTCCCCGCCGACTTCGGTCTGCAATCTTCGGAGGCCGACCAATGATCACTCTCTTCGACCCGAACACCGACATCGATCTGGGCACGCCGGCCCGCGAAAGTTCGGTGCAAGTCACGCTGAACATCGACGGTCGCAGCATCAGCGTGCCCGAAGGCACCTCGGTGATGCGCGCCGCTGCGCTGATGGGCACTACGATTCCGAAACTGTGCGCCACCGACAGCCTGGAAGCCTTCGGTTCTTGCCGCATGTGTCTGGTAGAAATCGACGGCATGCGCGGTTACCCGGCGTCCTGCACCACGCCGGTCAGCGAAGGCATGAGCGTGCACACCCAGACGCCGAAACTCGCGACGCTGCGCCGCAATGTCATGGAGCTGTACATCTCCGATCACCCGCTGGACTGCCTGACCTGCTCGGCCAACGGCAACTGCGAGCTGCAAACCGTCGCCGGTCAGGTCGGCCTGCGGGAAGTGCGTTACGGCTATGAAGGCGAGAACCATTTGGCCGACGTGAAGGACACGTCCAACCCCTACTTCGACTACGACCCGAGCAAGTGCATCGTCTGCAACCGCTGCGTGCGCGCCTGCGAAGAAACCCAGGGCACGTTTGCCCTGACCATTACCGGGCGCGGCTTCGAATCCCGTGTGTCCGCTGCCGGTGGCGATAACTTCCTCGACTCGGAATGCGTGTCCTGCGGCGCCTGTGTGCAAGCCTGCCCGACCGCGACCCTGATGGAAAAAAGCGTGGTCGAACTGGGTCAGCCTGAACGCAGCGTGATCACCACGTGTGCCTATTGCGGCGTGGGTTGCTCGTTCCGCGCCGAGATGAAAGGCGACCAACTGGTGCGCATGGTTCCCGACAAAAACGGACAAGCCAACCACGGCCACTCTTGTGTCAAAGGGCGCTTTGCCTGGGGCTATGCGACCCACCCGGATCGCATCACCAAACCGATGATCCGCCAGAACATCAACGACCCTTGGCAGGAAGTCAGCTGGGATGAAGCGGTGACTTACGCCGCCAGTGAATTCCGCCGTTTGCAGCAAAAATACGGCCGCGACTCCATTGGTGGTATCACCTCCAGCCGCTGCACCAACGAAGAAACCTACCTGGTGCAAAAACTGGTGCGCGCCGCGTTCGGCAACAACAACGTCGACACCTGTGCGCGGGTCTGCCATTCGCCGACCGGCTATGGCTTGAAACAAACCTTGGGCGAGTCCGCCGGCACCCAGAGTTTCGACTCGGTGATGCAAGCCGACGTGATCCTGGTGATGGGCGCCAACCCCAGCGATGCCCACCCGGTATTCGCCTCCCAGCTCAAACGTCGCTTGCGTGAAGGCGCACGGCTGATCGTCATCGACCCACGCCGCATTGATCTGGTGGACTCGGTGCATGCCCGCGCTGAATATCATTTGGCCCTGCGTCCGGGCACCAACGTCGCGATGCTCAACGCCTTGGCCCATGTCATCGTCACTGAAGGCCTGCTCGATCAGGCCTTTATCGACGCTCGTTGCGAGGGCAACGATTTCGCCCGCTGGAGCGAGTTCGTCAGCCGCGCGGAAAACTCGCCGGAAGTGCTGGCCGCCATCTGCGGCGTAGACGCTGCCGACATCCGCGCCGCTGCCCGTCTGTATGCCACCGGCGGCAACGCGGCGATCTACTACGGCCTCGGCGTCACCGAACACAGCCAGGGCAGCACCGCTGTCATGGGCATCGCCAACCTTGCCATGGCCACCGGCAACATCGGCCGCGAAGGCGTGGGCGTGAACCCGCTGCGTGGACAAAATAATGTGCAGGGCTCCTGCGACATGGGCTCCTTCCCCCACGAGTTGCCCGGCTACCGGCACATCTCCAACGAAGTGGTACGCGCGCAGTTCGAACAGGCGTGGAACGTCACGCTGCAACCCGATCCGGGCCTGCGTATTCCGAACATGTTCGAATCTGCACTGGCCGGCAGTTTCAAGGGCTTGTATTGCCAGGGCGAGGACATCGCTCAGAGCGACCCGAATACCCAGCATGTCACCGCGGCCCTGTCGGCCATGGAATGCGTGGTGGTGCAGGACATTTTCCTCAACGAAACGGCCAAGTTCGCCCACGTATTCCTGCCGGGCGCTTCGTTCCTGGAGAAGGACGGCACGTTCACCAACGCCGAGCGGCGCATTTCACGGGTACGCAAGGTAATGGATCCGCTGGGCGGCAAGGCTGACTGGGAAGGAACGGTAGCCCTGGCCAACGCCTTGGGTTACCCGATGAACTACAAACATCCATCAGACATCATGGATGAAATCGCCAGCCTGACGCCGACCTTCACCAATGTCAGCTACGCCGAACTGGATCGCCACGGCAGCCTGCAATGGCCATGCAACGCGGCGGCACCGGACGGTACGCCGACCATGCACATCGAGGAATTCGTGCGCGGCAAGGGGCGCTTCATGCTCACCGGTTATGTGCCCACCGAGGAGAAGGTCAACAGTCGCTATCCGCTGTTGCTGACCACCGGGCGCATCCTCAGCCAGTACAACGTCGGCGCTCAGACACGGCGGACAGAAAACGTCGCCTGGCACGACGAGGATCGATTGGAAATCCACCCGACCGACGCCGAGAGCCGTGGTATCAACGAGGGTGACTGGGTCGGCATCGGCAGCCGCGCCGGGCAGACCGTACTGCGTGCGCGGGTCACCGAACGGGTCGCGCCGGGCGTGGTGTACACCACGTTCCACTTCCCGGAATCGGGGGCCAACGTGATCACCACCGACAACTCCGACTGGGCCACCAACTGTCCGGAGTACAAGGTCACCGCCGTGGAGGTCAGCCGCGTCTACCACCCTTCCGAGTGGCAAAAACGCTATCAGGCCTTCAGTGATGAACAGGACCGTCTGCTCAAGGAACGCCGGCATGCCCGTGGAGCCAAAGCGGAGGTGCGCCGATGAGCACTGAAAACCTGATCAAGATGGCCAACCAGATCGCCCAGTATTTTGCCACTGAACCGGACCAGCAAGCGGCCGTGCTCGGCGTGCGCAATCACATTCAGATGTACTGGACACCCGGCATGCGCATGGAATTGCTGGCCTGGCAGACGGAGCATCAAGGGGCCGACATGCATCCACTGGCGCAGGCGGCGGTCAGTGGGGCGGGCTGGGCGGCTTAGGTTCACACAATCCTTGGCCTGCTGACTGAAACCTGTGGCGAGGGAGCTTGCTCCCGCTGGGCTGCGCAGCAGTCCCCTTCTTCTTCGGAAATTAGGGGGCCGCTTCGCGACCCAACGGGGGCAAGCCCCCTCGCCACATTGGTTTCGCGCTGCTGCTCAATCAAGTCGATATAAATCCACAACGTCCTTCAGCTCAGAGCCACTGATTTGATATCGTGCCTGCCATCGCCTGACCTCATCAAAGGCCCACGACGTTGTTAACAGGGAAGATTGAATGCAGTTAATCAGTATCTTGATGTTTTTCGCTGCATCAGCAGGGATGTGGATTTGGGTCGTGAAGAGCCGTGGCCCGTTGAATATCTGGCTCGCGAACCTCGCTGGTGCCGTGGCCAGTTTTATCGTCGGGACTGCGGTGCTGATTCTTTGCTCGAGCTGGTTAACCCCGGACGCCCCCGTCTCGCGAGCCCCGGCCTTTGCGCTTTATACGCTGATGGCATTTTTGGGCGCTCTGATCGGGACCTGGCTCTTGGTATTCAGCAAGTGCAACCAGGAACAATCCCCCGCTTATCGACATTTTGCTGCGGCAGCGTGCAGCCTGGTGAGCGCATTGATCACGCTGGTGGTGGCGACTACGATCTTTCCCCTCAAGTGACCCCATCGGGCAATTGATGAAGTTCGGCCACGGCTCTGCGCTATCATCGCCGACCTGTGCGCCAAGAGCCTTGAACCCGGATGCCCGTATCTCTGCCGTTGTCTGACGATTGCAACTCACTGCCACCGGTGCTGGTCGGCCCGCTGTTGCGGCGGCTGGAGCCTGCGCGGCTGGTCATGTGGCTCGTGGGCTCACGGGCGCTGTCGCTGACGTTGCGCCTGCAAGACTGCGCCGACATCCGACTGGATGCCGGGCAGTGCACCGTCATCCCGATTGGCACTCACGCGTTTATCCACTTGATCGATGTGCCGCTGGCGAGCGCCCTGCCCTGCGACACCGTGATCGAGTACGACCTGTTGATCGACGGGACGGGCATCGCCGACTGGGCGCCGCACCTGCTCTACGGCGACGCGCGCTGCCCTAACTTCGTCCTGCGCTCGCGCATTGATCAGTTACTGCATGGCTCCTGCCGTAAACCCCATCACCCGGCCACCGATGGCTTGCTCTGTGTCGACGCTTTATTGGCAACGGAACATGACGCATCGCAGCGCCCGGCGTTATTGATGATGACCGGCGATCAGGTTTACGCAGACGATGTGGCGGGACCGATGTTGCGGGCGATTCACGCCTTGATCGAGCGGCTGGGACTGTTCGAAGAACACCTCGAAGGCGCCGTGGTCAGCGACAGCGCCAAGCTTTATGAGCACCCGGCCAGTTACTACCACCGTGCGGATTTGTTACCGGCGCTTGAGAGCAACGAAACCCTGCGCGAGCGATTTTTCGGTGGCGCGCGCAAGCCGATTTTCACCAGCAGCAGCGCCGACAATCATCTGGTGACGTTCGCTGAAGTGATGGCCATGTACCTGCTGGTCTGGTCGCCGACGCCGTGGACATTGATCGCCCCGCAACCGCCCGCGCTGACGCCTGAAAGATTCAAGCGTTATGCCGTTGAACAGACCAATATCGACGGCTTCAAGTCCGGCCTGGGCGGTGTCGCTCGGGCCATGGCACATCTGCCGTGCCTGATGATTTTCGACGACCACGACATTACCGATGACTGGAACCTTTCTGCGCAATGGGAAGAAACGGCCTACGGCCATCCCTTCTCCAAGCGCATCATCGGCAACGCCTTGATCGCCTACATGCTCTGCCAGGGCTGGGGCAACAACCCCGACGCGTTCAGCGACGTACTGGAAAAAACCTGTTTGCTCAGTGTCACCGGGGCCGACCGTTACCTCGACAGTCCGGTGCAGGACGACTTGATCGATGCGCTGTTGAGCTTCCAGCAGTGGCATTACGTGCTGCCGACCACGCCCGCCCTGGTGGTGATCGACACCCGCACCCGACGCTGGCGCAGTGAGATGAACCTCAAGCAACCGTCGGGACTGCTGGACTGGGAAGCCCTCAGCGAACTGCAACAGGAACTGCTCGATCATCCGTCGGCGATCATCGTTTCACCCGCGCCGATCTTCGGCGTCAAACTGATCGAAACCGTGCAGAAAGTCTTCAGCTGGTTCGGTTATCCCCTGCTGGTTGACGCCGAAAACTGGATGGCCCATCGCGGCGCGGCGCAAGTGATCCTGAATATTTTCCGACACTCACGCACGCCGGGTAACTACGTGGTGCTTTCCGGTGATGTGCATTATTCCTTCGTCTACGAAGTGCTGATCCGACACCGCAAGGCCGGCCCGAAAATCTGGCAGATCACCAGTAGCGGCATCAAGAACGAATTCCCGCCGAGGCTGCTCGAATGGTTCGACCGCCTCAACCGCTGGCTCTACTCGCCGCGCTCGCCCCTCAACTGGCTGACCAAACGCCGCCGCATGCGCATCGTCCCGCATATCCCCGAACATGCCGAGGCCGGCGAACGGCTATGGAACTCGGCGGGCATCGGCCAGGTGTACTTCAATGAGAAAGGGCAACCCCAGGATATCTATCAGCACAACTCAAACGGCTCGCCCAAGACCCGGATGGTTGCGCCTGAACATGACGACTGAAACGGCGAGTCACCATGAACCTCACCCGCACGCTGATCATCGGCAACTCCGGCGCAGGCAAAAGCTGGCTGGCGGAACGATTGGCCGCACAACTCAAGGCGCCATGGATCGATCTCGACCTGATTTACTGGGTCTCGGACGAACACAGCATCGCCCGCCCGCACGCCGCGGCACTGGGCATCGCGCGGGTGGCGGCCGATGAAGATGAGTGGGTGATCGAAGGTGTTTATGGCTGGATCGTCAGAGAACTTATCCACAGGGCAACGGCGCTGATCTGGTTGTGTGTGGATGACGAGCGCTGTGTGGCCAATATTCGTCAGCGGGAACAAAGACCGGACGATGACGAGTTGCTGAAAGCGTTGCTGGAATGGGCTGGCAGTTATCGGATGCGCGAGGACGCCAGTGGATTTACCGTACACCGGCAATTGTTCGCAACGTTCACGGGTTCAAAAATAAAACTTATGGATCGAGGTGAAATCAGCACTTTTGCGAACGCCGATAGACCATCCCATATCCCCTAATGCCGCAATACTTGTGGGGGCGAGGCTGATGCCTCGACCGTGGATTCACTATCGCGATGGGTGCTCGGAGCCACGACGTACAAGATCTGTGGGAGAAATCGGATTGGGACTACGTCGGTCTCGGAAACGTCTTTTGGTTAGTCGATAGATACTCAGCCTCTATCGCTATCAATGGGGAGAAACCCATGCAAAACGTCAAACACCGGATAAATTGCAAAAACAGTGAAGACATCGCTTGGGCTGAATCCGAAGCAACGGATGAAACAGTTTATCTTCTGAACTCCGCAGCCAACGCTGAACGTCTACTCACGTCGATTGATAACTTTCGTGCTGGGCGAACCAAAGCAAGAAGGTTAGTTACGTTGACGGAGATGCCGATTCTGTAGGCACTGTCGAAGACCTCTTGGAGCTCGGCAGTTCCTACAGGAAACGTGTATCAGGCAATGGTCACGGCCCGACATACCCCTCTGACAATCATCTCCACCTCCCGCTCATCAATCGTCAGCGGCGGAAGCAACCGAATGGTTTTCCCGCGTGTCACGTTGATCAGCAAACCATGATCCCGCGCAGCGATCAGGGTCAAGTCGCGTATCGATTGCTTGAGTTCGATGCCGATCATCAAACCTTGACCACGGATGGCCAGGACGTTCGGATTGTCCGCCAACTCGCTGCGTAATCTGGCGAGCAGACGTTCGCCCTGAAGCCTGGCGTTCTCCAGCAGACCTTGTTCTTCGATGATGTCCAGCACGGTGCAACCCACACGGCAGGCCAGTGGATTGCCACCGAACGTGCTGCCATGACTGCCAGGTGTGAACAGATCGGCGGCTTTGCCCCGGGCCAGGCAGGCACCGATAGGGATGCCATTGCCCAGCCCTTTGGCCAGGGTCATGACGTCCGGGACAATGCCCTCGTGCTGGAAGGCGAACCATTGGCCGGTGCGGCCGATGCCGGTCTGGATTTCGTCGAGCATCATCAGCCACGAGCGCTTGTTGCAGAGTTCGCGCACCGCTTTGAGATAGCCCGGCGGCGCCAGCTGCACACCGCTTTCGCCCTGGATGGGTTCCATCAGGATCGCTACGATTCGTTGGCCGTGGGTTTGTTGAACATCATTCAGAGCGCGGAGATCACCGAACGGAACCTTGACGAAATCCCCCGGCAACTCATTGAATCCCAGGCGCACCGCCGGGCCGTCGCTGGCGGATAACGTGCCCAGCGTCCGACCATGGAAAGCGTTTTCCATGACCACCACCAGCGGTTGCTCGACGCCTTTGTGCCAGCCGTAAAGCCGTGCGAGCTTCAGCGCGGTTTCGTTGGCTTCGGCTCCGGAGTTGTTGAAGAACGCTCGCTCCATGCCGGACAACGTCGTCAGCCGCTGCGCCAACCGTTGTTGCCAATCAATGCTGTAGAGGTTGGACGTGTGCAGCAGTAAACCGGCTTGCTCAGTGATCGCCGATACGATTCGAGGATGGGAGTGGCCAACGTTGGTCACCGCGACACCCGCCACCGCGTCCAGGTATTCACGACCCGCCTCATCCCAAAGGCGCGTGCCCATCCCTTTGCTGAAACTCAGGGCCAGCGGTTGGTAAGTGCTCATCAGGCAGGCGGCGGTCATGGGATCAAGCTCCATCTATGGTCGGTGTTTTTGCAGTATGGTTAGCCACCTGAGCTGGATAAACGCTGTAATACTTCATTCATCTTAAAGCCGAGCTTGATAATGGATTTGTTCCAGGCAATGACCGTTTACGTACGCGTGGTAGAAGCCGGCAGCATGACCGCCGCCGCCCAGCAGTGCGAAATGTCCACGACCATGGTCGGCAATCACCTGCGGGCACTGGAGCAACGCCTGGGTGTGCGCTTGCTCAACCGTACGACACGGCGCCAGCGCCTGACAGAATTCGGCTCGGCCTATTACCAGCGCTGCCTTGAAGTATTGGGGTTGGTGGCCGATTCCGAACGTCTGGCCGAACAGAGTCAGGACGCGCCCAGTGGCACCTTGCGCATCACGGCACCACTGACCTTCGGCACGGAACGGCTCGCGCCGGCCCTTAGCGAGTTTTCACTGCAATGCCCGCAAGTCAAACTGGACGTGGTGCTCACCAACGGGCGCCCTGACCTGCTCGAAAACGGCCTCGATGTCGCATTTCGCCTGGGCGCCATTGAGCCGTCCAACCTGATCGCCCGGCCATTGATCGATTACACGCTGACCATGTGTGCATCACCGCAATACCTCGCACGCCGATCAACGCCGGAAAAACCCGAAGACCTGCAACATCACGATTGTTTGTCCTTTGCCTACCCGGTCGGGGACGACTGGCAATCGGTGGAAAAACAATGGCGCCTGAGCGGGCCGGAAGGTGAAGTGATGGTGGCCGTCACGGGTCCGATGCTGATCAACAGTTCGGCGGGGTTGCATCAGGCTGCCCGCACCGGGATGGGCATCGTGATGCTGCCCGATGCGCTGGTGGAACAGGACCTGCTCAGCGGAAAACTGGTGGCGTTGATGCAGAACTATCAATTGCCGAGCCGGCCCATGCACCTGGTGTACGCCCAGGATCGCTATCGATTACCGAAATTACGCCACTTCGTCGACTTTGCCATGCAGTTGTGGGGCAAACACTAGCCGTGGCAATGCGCCATGAACTAATCTCGACGCCAGGCGAATCAATTGATATCTGTGCGTCAGGGAGAGCGGTGATGGGGGAAGCATCAAATATCACGCCGTTGAAATTCAATGTGTCAGATTTTAGCGAAGACCTGCTCCACACCATTCTGGAACTGGTCAGCGATGGCATTTGGGACTGGAACGCCAACACAGGTTTGGTCTATCGCAACCCAGGTTGGTACAAGATGCTCGGCTACGAGCCTCATTCCCTGGACAACACCGTGTTGACCTGGGAAAACATCATCCACCCTGACGATTACCCCGGCGTCATGGCCGTGTTTGATGACTACCTGAAACAGCGCGCGCCCACCTATCAAGCCGAATATCGCTGCCGCATGCGGGACGGCAGCTACACCTGGATCGAAGACCGCGGCTATGTGCTGTCTCGCAACGCAGACGGTACAGTAGCGCGGATGGTCGGCGCACACCGCAGCATCGACGATAAACGACGTCTGCTCGAAGAGTTGGAACGCCGCGCTCATTCCCTTGAAGCGATCGTTGAAGAGCGGACCCGCGAGTTGTCCCGGGTCAATCAGCAGCTTCAGATTCAACTCGAAGCAAATCGCAAACTGGCGGAAACCGACACGCTCACCTCCATCGCCAATCGCTACCTGATGGAAAAAAGCCTGCCTCAGGAATGCGAACGAGCCCAACGTTTTCGACGACCGTTATCATTGATCGCGATGGACATCGACGACTTCAAGATCATCAACGATCACTACGGACATGCCTTGGGTGACGCCGCCATCGTGCAAGTGGTCGAAGGCGTGAAGCACTTCGTGCGCGAAGGGGATCTGCTGGCGCGATGGGGCGGTGACGAGTTCATCATGATCCTTCCCGATACTTCGTTGGCTGACGCCAGACTCCTGGCTGAGAAAATCCGCGGGGGCCTGTCGAGCCTGCCCCCAGTGGGTGCGTTTCAAGTGACCATGAGCTTTGGCGTGGTCCAGCGTTTTGAGGAAGAACAGCAGACCGGGTTGCTGGCTCGGGCTGATCAGGCGCTGTATCGGTCAAAGGTGGCTGGCAAGAATGTGATTTCGGGGTAAACAAAACCCGTTATCGCATTCACTCACATCCCCGCCTTCACCAACACCGGTTTCTCCTGATATCGCTCGGGATACAACTGCTTCAACTGCGCCACTTTCGGTAGATCGTTGATCACGATGTACGGATAGGTCGGATGCTCGGTCAGAAAATCCTGGTGCTCCTCCTCCGCCGGGTAGAAACCGTTGTAGGTTTCCAGCTTGGTCACTATCGGTTTGTTGAACGAATGAGCAGCGTCCAGCTGGACAATGTAAGCCTGGGCGACGCGTTGCTGTTCGGCGTTCTCAGTGAAAATCGCCGACCGGTATTGAGTGCCGCTATCTGGGCCTTGGCGGTTCAGTTCGGTGGGGTTGTGGGCCACCGAAAAATAGATCTGCAGCAGCGTCCCGTAACTGACCTGAGCCGGATCGAAAGTGACTTCGACGGACTCCGCGTGGCCGGTATCGCCCTCGCTGACCCGTTCATATTGGGCAGTATTGGCCGCACCGCCGGCGTAACCGGAGACCGCTTTCTTCACGCCTTTAACGTGCTGAAAAACACCTTGGACGCCCCAAAAACATCCGCCGGCAAACACCACTTTTTCGCTGTGGGCCTGGGTCGTTTCATCCAGCGCTGGTGGAGGGATGATGACGGCGTCTTCGGCTCCGAACGAGAATGCCGAGCACTGACTGATAACGCCGGCAGCGGCCATTCCCAACAGGGTGCGGCGCCAGGTGAACAGGGTTTTCATGGAGCAGACTCCTCAACAAATGAAATGACTTCAACCGAACGTAAACGCGTAGGCCGAGACACCCGGATCGAGAAACTCGATGCTGAATGTCCGGTCTGTCACGCCGCCGCTCTGGCGTACCAATTGATACAAACGCTGTGAATTCACACTGCCGCTGCCATCGGGTGCCACATCGGTGCCGTGGGCATCGCCAGGGGCTTTGCCGTCAATGAGCACTTTGAAACGCACCGGTTTACCGTCGGCACCGGGGCCCAGCACCAGGTGCAGATCACGGGCATGGAAGCGATAAACGATGCGACTGGCTGGCGCACTGGAGGTCGCACGCTCTGAACCCACATTCCATTTTCCGTCCAGGCTCCAGTCGTTGAGGGCCAGTTCGACAGGTGGGCTGTACGCGGCCACTTTGTCCGGCACAAGGCCGGTTTCGGGGACGAAATGCTCCGCCCGCTGGAAACCGACATAGGTTTCCGGTGATTGCACTTCGCTCATGTCCGGCGCGAGTTGAACCCCTGTTGCATCCGCGTCGATCAAACCGTCCGCGACTTTCACCGCGCCCGCTTCACGCAGCAGTTGCTGGATGACCCTTTCCGATTCGGCGTAATCGCCTTCACCAAAGTGGTGATAACGAATGCGCCCCTGAGCATCGGCAAAGTAGTGGGCCGGCCAGTATTCGTTGTTGAAGGCGCGCCAGACTTTGTAGTCGTTATCGATGGCCACCGGATACGTGATGCCCAGGTCCTTCATGGCCTTGGTGACGTTACCGACGTCGCGTTCGAAGGCGAATTCGGGGGCATGAACACCGATCACCACCAATCCCTGATCGCGATACTTCTCGGCCCAGGCTTTCACATACGGCAAGGTGCGCAGGCAGTTGATGCAGGAGTAAGTCCAGAAATCCACCAACACGACTTTGCCCTTCAAGGCTTGCACAGTCAGGGGTGGGGAATTGAGCCATTGCACCGCGCCATCCAGCGGTGGGAGATTGCCTTCAATCGGCAGCGCGCCCGATGCCTTGTCACTCGCTTTCATCGCGCCACCCGCGGCCATCATCGCTCCGCTATTGTTCGGCGACTTGCCGGCCAACCGGCCCACCAGGGCTTGTTCGATCCCGCCGGTGGACGCGGTCGAAACCCGTGCCAGAATCCCGGTGTCCAACCCCAGGGCTATCGCGGCGACACCCGCCAGCATGGCGGCGCCCAGACCGCGCCGAACCCATTCGCCGGCGCCAATCGAGCGCTTCATCGCCGCGAAGACTTTACCGCCGAGCAGCAGCGCCACGGCCAGCGACGTGGCGGCACCGGCCGCGTAAGCCAGCAGCAACAGCGTGGTTTGGATGCTTGCCCCTTGCAGTGCCGCCCCGGTCAGCAACAGGCCCAGAATCGGCCCGGCGCAAGGCGCCCAGAGCAGGCCCGTGGCGACGCCGATCAGGAACGAAGCGCCGGGACGCGGCCGGGCATCGGCGCCAGCGGCTTCCGACAGTCGGCTGCCGGCCGCCACCACTGGCCGTGTCAGACGCTCGGCCAGTTGCGGCAGCAGCAGCGTCAGCCCGAACAGTGCAACGAACAGCAACGCGAGCCAGCGACCGTACTGATTGACTTGCACCACCCAACCGCCGCCCACCGCCGCCAACGTGGCGACCAGGGCGAAGGTCAACGCCATCCCCGCCAACAGCGGCAAGCCACTCTTCATAAACGGCTGCCCGGTTCGAGCGAAGACAAAGGGCAGCACCGGCAGAATGCAGGGGCTGACAATCGTCAGTACGCCACCGAGATAAGCGAGAACCAAAAGCCACATAGCGTCGACCTGCATCAAGTGAGTGAAAGGAAATGCCCATGAATCAAGCCGCCTGTGGCTCGAACGTCAGCGCCAGACCGTTCATGCAATAACGCAGGCCGGTAGGCTTGGGCCCATCATCGAAGACATGCCCCAGATGACCGCCACAGCGCCGGCAGTGGACTTCTTCACGCAGCACGCCAAAGGACCGGTCCTGACGAGTGGCCACCGCTTTGTCCAGGGGCGCCCAGAAGCTCGGCCAACCGGTGCGACTGTCAAACTTGGTATCGGATGAGAACAGCGGCAGATCACAACCGGCGCAGGCGAAAACGCCCTCGCGATGTTCATTGTTCAAGGGGCTGCTGTAAGCCCGCTCGGTGCCCTCTTCCCGCAGGATTTCGTACTGCTCGTCGCTGAGCATGGCGTGCCATTCGCTGTCGCTGTGGGTCACCTCGAATACCTCCGCCGCGCCGGCGTCACTGACCAGTGCGGTACTGGCGGCAAATTTTGGCAACACACCGATCACCAAGGCTGCAGCGCCCAGCCCGCCGCCCGCTACAAGAAACTGTCGCCGTGAAAACATGGCCTTCTCCAAAATTCCCGATGCCTGATAAGGAACACAGCCTAGGCTTGGGTTGATCGCCAAATCCTCACGAGCAGTTAAACAATTCGTGATAACTCGGACTGAGGAAAACCCGCACAATGTGCCCATTGCGCTACAAAGGATTGAGCTTTATGGAACAGACCAAACGCGTCCTGGTGGTCGAGGACGACCTGCACATCGCCGACCTTATCTGCCTGCATCTTCGTGATGAGCAGTTCGAGGTGGTGCACTGCGCCGACGGTGACGAAGGCATGCGCCTGTTGCAGCAAGGAAGCTGGGACGCCTTGATCCTCGACCTGATGCTGCCCGGTGTCGACGGCCTGGAAATCTGCCGTCGGGCACGGGCGATGGCCCGCTATACCCCGATCATCATCACCAGTGCACGCTCCAGCGAAATGCACCGGATCCTGGGACTGGAACTCGGCGCCGACGATTACCTCGCCAAACCCTTTTCGATGCTGGAACTGGTCGCCCGGGTCAAAGCGCTGTTGCGCCGGGTCGACGCCATGGCCCGCAACCTGAAGATGGACTCGGGCAGCCTGATGACGGACGGCTTGTCCATCGACCCTATCACCCGTGACGTCTCGCTCGATGGTCGTCGCCTGGACCTGACGCCACGGGAATTCGACCTGCTGTACTTCTTCGTTCGCCAACCCGGCAAAGTCTTCTCGCGCATGGATTTGCTCAACGCGGTCTGGGGTTACAGCCACGAAGGTTACGAACACACGGTGAACACCCACATCAATCGTCTGCGGGCCAAGATCGAAGCCGATCCGGCGCTACCTGCGCGCATCCTCACGGTGTGGGGCCGAGGCTACAAATTCGCCGTCAAGGAGGAGCAGCCATGAGGCTGACCCTGACACAACGCCTGTCGCTGGTGTTCGCCATTCTGTTGCTGGTGTGCTGTGGCACATCGGCCTGGATGCAGGTGCGCTCCAACAAGATGCATGAGCTGGAAGTGGTCCAGGGGCTATCGCGCGATCTGGCGCAACACATCGCCCATGACACGGTGCTGATGGACAGCAGCGGGCTGATGCCCAATGCCATTCGTGAATTGTTCAGCAAACTCATGCAGGTCAATCCCAGCGTTGAGGTTTATCTGCTCGACACCGAGGGCAAGATTGTCGGAAGCGCCGCACCGGAGGGCCGGATACATCGGGAGCGGATCGATCTGGCTCCCGTTCAGCGCCTGCTCAAAGGCGATGCCCTGCCGATTCTCGGTGATGACCCGCGCAGTGTTGACGGCCGCAAGGTGTTCAGCGCTGCGCCGTTGCAGGTCAACGGCCAACCGGCCGGTTATCTGTATGTGGTACTGCTCAGCGAAGAACACGACCGCTTCGCCGAACGCGGTGCCACCAGCGCCGCGCTCAATACCGCCCTGTTGTCCATCGGTCTGGTGGCGTTGCTGTGCCTGATTGCCGGTCTGACGGCATTTGCCCTGATTACCCGACCGCTGCGACGCTTGACCGAAAGAGTCAGCCAGTTCGACATCGACGGCGTGCCCTCTTCACCCCCTCCATCGGAGCCGGTGGAAAAAGCCGCCAGTCACGATGAAATTGCCGTGCTGGACGCCGCCTTCCGGCAGATGCAATCCCGACTCAGTGAACAGTGGCGCTCGCTGACACGTCAGGACCAGGAGCGCCGCGAACTGGTGGCGAACATTTCCCACGATCTGCGAACACCACTGGCCTCGCTGCATGGATACCTGGAAACCCTGTCGCTCAAGGACGCCACGTTATCCCCCGCCGACCGGCGTCGCTATCTGGGCATTGCCCTGGATCAAAGCCGCAAGGTGGGTGGCCTGGCGCAATCGCTGCTGGAACTGGTCAGGCTGGAACACGGTTTTGTACAACCGGTGCTGGAGCGCTTCTCACTGACCGATCTGGTGCAGGACATTTTTCAGAAATTCGAACTGACCGCCGAAGCACGCCAGATCGAACTGAAGGCTACTTTCGCCCCTAACGTTTCCGCGGCCTGCGCCGACCTGGGATTGATCGAGCGGGTGCTGACCAACCTGTTCGACAATGCCCTGCGCGATACCCCGCAAGGTGGAGAAATCGAGCTGAGCCTGCGCCCGCAAGGGCCGTTTATCGAAGTCACGGTCAGCGACACCGGCCCCGGTATTGCGGCGCCCTTACGCGAAGGTCTGTTCCTGCGCCCCTTCAACATTGGCGGTGCACGGCGCGATGGCGGGTTGGGGCTGCGCATCGTGCACCGAATCCTGCAATTGCACGGTCGCGAGATCCAGTTGATCGACTTACCCGGGCGGGGCGCGACCTTCCGCTTCTCCTTGCCGGTGGATCAGCAAACGGCGGAACAATGGGCGGTTCACTCGATGAACCTGAATTCGATGGGGAAATAGCCGACGTTCCGGCAACGCACCAAAATGCCTTCTCGCAAAAATCATGACCAACTGCCTGTTCATCCGTGACAACTCAGCGTGGGTCCAATAGATTAGGCGACCTGAAAAGGCCCTGTGCTTTCTCGCCTCAATTCAAGTTAAAAGAAGTAGTGAAATTTCAATGTCCGATTCCAACACCGCTGAATCCGTAGTCACCCTGTCGTCCAAAGCGGAATACGAAAACTCCATCAATCTTTCACAGCACGTGCCACAGGCCAAGACCATCAGCGAGATGGTCCTGGACGCTTTCCAATCCACCCGGGAAAGCGACCAGATCCGCGAGCTGCGCGCCGCGATTCGCCAGGCACATGACAGCTTCGACGACGATAAAGCCTATGAACTGATGGGTGAACTCAAGCAGTTGAAAGACGCGGAAGCGTCTGACATCGCGGCTCTCGAAGACCTGAGCAGCAAATTCCCGATCAGCCGGATTCTCTCCAGCTTCAAGGATGACCCGGCGTTTCAGGAAATCGTCTACGGCCTCGCGCTGAAAGTGCTGAACCAGACTCACCAGGCCATCAGCAACCCGAGCAGTGGCAAAAGCAAAGTGGCTCGCGCCAAGAAAGATCTCGAAGTGTTCACCATCAGCAAGGACGGCATAAACGTCACCCTGCCGCTGCGCACCCCGCGCTCAAGCCTGAACGTCGACCGCAAGGCGCTGGAGTTCCTCGGCTTTACCTTCGTCGGCGAAGGTGAGGACGCAGTGATTGAAAGCGAGACGTTCCTGGATAACGCCGGCGTCGAACAAGCGGTCAACCGCAAGAACATCATCACCGCATTGCAGCAGCAAACCGCGTTCGACGGCTACAGCATCGCCGCGCAGTAACACGCTTCACCCCAAAGCCCCGCCCTTGCAGCGTAATGCTGTTCACTTAAGCGGAGCAGCCTTACGGTCCACTGGAAACCGGGTCTTTGAGATCTTCACCGTCCTT
>NZ_JBWKNG010000028.1:0-87456 GCF_059415465.1 Pseudomonas sp. GW821-FHT10C09 | reverse complement strand
TGGGCACCGGGGCGTTTAGCGTCACCGGCAACAGCCTGAACAACACCTTGATCGGCAACGCCGACAGCAACACGCTCAACGGCGGCACAGGCTCGGATTTCCTCACCGGTGGCGCCGGCGCTGACAAGTTCGTGTTCAGCAGCGTCAGCGACATGGGCACTGGCAGCAACCGCGACGTCGTTACCGACTTCAGCACCTTGCAGGGTGACAAGATCGATCTGTCGCAGTTCGATGCCAATCTGCAGCTCAATGGCTTCAACGGCTTTACCTTCGTCGGTTCCGGAGATTTTACCGGCGCCGGGCAGCTGCGATTCGTCGATCACGCGCTGTCGGGTAACGTCAGCGGCAACGCGGGTGCCGACTTTGAAATCCAACTGGTCGGTGTAAACACCTTTAGCGCCAACGACTTGATGGCGTGACTGTTTAACTCACCTGAACAAACAAAAACGCCCCGACTGGTTCGGGGCGTTTTTGTTTTGAGGCAACCGCAAAGCTTTCGACTAGGCCAACACGCCCAACGTTTTCGCCCGGGCCACTGCTTGTGTACGCCGCTCAACCCCGAGCTTGCTGTTGATGTGGCTGGCGTGGGTCTTGACCGTGTGCAGCGAGATGAACAGTTGATCGCTGATTTGCTGGTTCGAACAACCTTGGGCAATCAGTCGCAGCACCGCCAGTTCACGGGCGCTCAGCTGTTCTGCGCCCGCACATGACTCCACGGCCGGGCGCACGGCCACGATCGGTAATTGTTCAGCAAGGTTCTGCGAAAAAGCAGTCTGGGGACAGAGTTGAAGTTGCCCACGCAGCCACTCCGGATGTTCGGCGAGCACCCCGTCGAACGGTTGCAAGACGCCACCGGCGGCAGCTTCCAGTGCCTGAGCCAGCGCCTTGCGGGCCTCGGGCTCGCGTCCGCTGGTCAATAACAAGGTCACTTTTTGAGTCAGCGCCATTGCACAGAGCAATTGCCGTCCGGTTTGCTGTCCATGCTCAAGCAACGCATTCAAGCGGCCCTCGGCGAGCATCGGTTGCCCTTGAATGACTTCCAGCAACGCCTGCTGTAATTCGATATGCAGCGGCAGCTGTGGATGAAACTCCGGCGGCGCTGCTGCGTGTTCGCCGTTGTAGGTCTGGCCCAGACGCGCCAGCCAGGCTTCGGCCAGGTCGGTGCGTCCCTGGGCCAGCCAGAGTTCGCATTTGACCAGAGTGATCATCGCCAGATAGTAAATCGGCGGCACGTCCCAGATGTGCATCAGCCGCTCGGCTTCGGCCAGCTCGGCGAAGGCTTTGGCGAACTCGCCGCTGTTGCCCTCAAGCCGGGCGATCACGCAATGGCCGAGCAACACGCTGATATCGCGACAGGCCCGTGCTTCACTCAAACCGGCTTGCAAGCGTGCCCGCGCGACCTGCGGTTGCAGCTGCATGGCCAGCAGGAAACCCTCATACATGGTCAAGCGGGCGCGTACGGCATAAAGCCGTTGTGGGGGCAGCCCTTGCAAGCGTTGCAGGCCTTGACGGACTTCTTGCAGCGAACGCAGGATTTCCCCGCGCGCTTGCAGCACACGGGCACGGTCATAATGAGCCAATGCTTCAAACAACGGATTGCCGACCCGCTGCGCCAATTCAAGCGACTCTCGGTTCAAATTGCGAGCGCGCCACAAATCACCGTCGGCGATGGCCAGGTTGGACAAGGTCGACAAGCACATCAGCCGTTGCCCGTAGCGTTTGGCCGGCAGGCTCTGCAGCGCTTCAGTGCAATAAAGAAGCGTCAGGTCGCGGTTGCCGCGCCCGCGAGCGATGATGCCGCTCAGGGCCAGCCACTGCGCCAGCATCGACTTCTGCGCGGTGGCCGAAGGGGCCGGCAGGAAGCGGCTCAAATGCGCAGCCAGTTCCTCGGCGGCGTCCAGTTGACAGGCCAGCCCCAGCGCCCAGCTGTAGAGCACGATCAACCTTGGGGTGCTGATCAGCAAACTGTCGGGCAGGTCCATTTTCCAGCGCAGCAACATGCCGACGTTTTGTTCGGCGAGCAGTTGTTCTTCGGAGAGGTTTTGCACCAGGTTGGCCGCAACGTCCAGATGCCCGGCGCGCAACGCCTGTTCCACCGCCTCATCGAGCAGCGCCTGTGCATTGAACCAGCGACATGCGCGCAAATGCAGGCTGGCCGCAGGCACTATCGTCTGCGCGGTGGGACGGGTGCGCAGCAGGTCGGAAAACAGATGGTGATAGCGATACCAGTGGCCGTGCTCGTCCAGTGGCACCAGGAACACTTGATGTGCCTGGAGGAAACGCAGGATTTCGGCACTGTCATGAGCTTCGCGAACCGCGTCGCAAAGTTCGCTGCAAAAACGTTCCTGAGGTGCCGTGTCGTAAAGGAACTGCTGCACTTCGGCCGGCAGGCAATCGATGACTTCTTCGAGCAAGTAATCACGAATCAGCCCTTCCCCACCGTGCAGCGACTGCGGCAATGCCCCGTCAGTGCCCGCCTCGGAGGCCGCCAGCAACCAGAATCGCAGCCCCGCGACCCAGCCTTCACTGCGTTGAATCAGGCTTTCCAGTGCCTCGCCACGCAATGAACTGCTGTGGCGATCAAGCAACGTGAGGGCTTCATCGTGGGTCAGTCGCAGGTCCTGCTCATGCAGTTCGAGCAGTTGGCGCGACAGGCGCAACCGGGCGAGGTGCCAGTCCGGGCGCTGCCGACTGGTGACCATGACCAGCAAGCCATCGGGC
Organism: Pseudomonas sp. GW821-FHT10C09; assembly: GCF_059415465.1. Taxonomy (NCBI): domain Bacteria; kingdom Pseudomonadati; phylum Pseudomonadota; class Gammaproteobacteria; order Pseudomonadales; family Pseudomonadaceae; genus Pseudomonas; species Pseudomonas sp. GW821-FHT10C09. The sequence goes on along the minus strand of NZ_JBWKNG010000028.1, from coordinate 84,735 downwards.
AAATGATTGAGGAAAAACTGCAGGCAACGATCGAGCACCGGGCCTTGCGCAAGATGGTAATCATCGAGCACCAGCAGCAAAGGCGTACTCGTCGACAGGTGAACGGCCAACTCGTCCAGCAACCCGTCCAGCCATTCTTCAAAAGCGAACGGCTGATGGCGCTGGCGCATTTTCAGTAGCCCCAGCGCCTGGCTGCCCAGTGTAGGAAAGTAATCCTGGAGCCCTTCGAGCAACCGCTCAAGGAACCGCCCCGGGTCGCTGTCTCGAGGACTCAACCCCAGCCAGAGGCTTTGCCAATGAGGCGGCAAGCCCTGACAGAACTCCACCGCCAATGAACTCTTGCCGAACCCGGCGGGTGCGCTGACCAGCAACAGCCTGCCACCGAGACCGGCACTCAGGCGCTCGCATAAACGAGGACGCAGCACATGGCCGTCGGGCAACGGGGGCCGAAAAAAGCGCCCGTCCAATGCGGCGATGGAAACGCTTGCGGGGCCCGGGGGTGGGGACAGATCAGTCATGGCCGGCTCTTGTTTGAATTGCGGATGGCGGCGTTGCAGATGTCCGCAGACTAGCGGTAAACGGATAGGGAATGAAGGTTATTGCTACAAATGGCTACAAAAAGTCTACAAGCAGAAGCGGCCGGGTCCGCGATACAGTTTTCCCTGGAGACCGGGTTGCCCCGTTCGCGAGCAGGCTCGCTCCCACATTCCACCGCATTCTTTCTGAAAGCACTGGGTTAAATGTGGGAGCGAGCCTGCTCGCGAACGGGGCCATAAAAGGCACCGAGTATTCATTGACCAAATGCCAGACAAAAAAACGCCCCGAACCAGTCGGGGCGTTTTCGAGGATGCGGCCTCTGCTCAGTACAGGTTAACGAACCCCGTCCTGACGCAGTGCTGCCGGTGTGAAGTCACTGGTGGTGGCGGTGAAGCCGAAGTCATACGCCTGCTTCTCTTCGTTCTTCATACCCAGCGCCAGGTAACGGCCCGATTGCAGGTCGTACAAGGTTTCCAGGGTGTACCACGGCACTTGCACGTTGTAGTACTGCTGGGAGTGAGCTTCCGCCACACGCCACAGCTGGTTACGACCGTCGTAGTGATCGATCACGGCGGCTTGCCAGGTGTCTTCGTCGATGTAGAAGTCACGTTTGGCGTAGATGTGACGCTGACCTTCCTTCAGGGTAGCCACGATGTGCCAGACACGGCGCAGCTCGTAACGGGTCAGGTCCTGGTTGATGTGACCAGCCTTGATGATGTCGGCGTACTTGAGGTTCGGCGAGTCGAGCTTGTAGCTGTCGGAGGCGATGTACATCTCTTTCTTGCCTTCGAGCTTCCAGTCGTAGCGATCCGGTGCACCGTTGAACATGTCCAGGTTGTCGGAGGTACGCAGGCCATCCGCCGCGGTACCTGGCCCGTCATAGGACACTTGTGGTGCACGACGCACACGACGCTGACCGGCGTTGTAGACCCACGCCGAACGCGGCTCCTTCACTTGGTCGAGGGTTTCGTGCACCAGCAGTACGCCACCGGCCAGACGTGCCGGCGCGGTCACTTTCTGCTTGAAGTAGAACAGGATGTTGCCCGGGTTTTTCGGGTCGTAGTCCTTCATCTTGTCGCGGAACACGAACTGGTCCTGGAAGTACACCAGGCTGAACGAGCCATTCGGCTGTGGCGTGGCCTGGGTCACCAGGCGGGTCACGCTACCACCGCGATAGCGGGTGATGTGGTTCCAGATGACTTCAACGCCGCTTTTCGGAATCGGGAACGGTACGGCAGTTTCGAAGTTTTCCAGGCCGTTGCCGCCGGACACGAGGGTCGTCGTGGTGGCGTTTTTCTTGATGGCGGCGAACACGTCATCCGGCACGGTGGAACCGCGATGGGACGGGTAAACCGGCATCTTGAAGGTTTCCGGGTAGCGCTTGAACATCGCGTACTGGCCCGGGGCGAGTTTCTCTTTGTACTGGTCGACGTTCTGCGCGGTGATGGTGAACAGCGGCTTTTCACTGGCGAACGGGTCGGACAGGAAACCCTTGCTGTCGACCGTGCCGGCATTTTTCGGCATGGGTTTCCAGGCCGGAATCGAACCGTCGGCGTTGCCCGCCATCTCGGCACCCATCGGCGTCAGGCTCTTGCCCAGTTTGTCGGCTTCGGCCGCAGGGACCGCCGCCATCACGCTGGTCGCCAGCAGCGAAAGCCCCAGAACACCGGCGTGGAACAGACTTTTTGTTATTTTCATATGTGTGTTCGTCCTGAATAAACAGTGCTTAGAAGTTCACGCCGACGCTGAGCGCAACAAAGTCGCGATCATCTACGGTGGTGTACTTGCCGTCGAAGAAGTTGGTGTAGGCCAGGCTCGCGGTGTAGGTGTTCTGGTATTCGGCATCGACGCCCAGGCTCACTGCTTTACGACCTTCTTCGAAGTTGCCGCCAGGGCCTGGCGAGTAACCGTTCACGTCGTGGGACCAGGCCACGTTCGGCTTGAGGTTCACGCCGGCGAACACGTCGTTGTATTCCCAGATTGCACGACCGCGGTAGCCCCACGAAGTCGCCGTAGTGAAGCCGTCGTTGTCGCAGTTGCGGCTGCGGTTGTTGGTGGCAGCGCCTGGACCGGCCCCGTTGATGGTGCTGGTGTTGAGTGCAACACAAGTGTCCGTGGCGCCAGAGGCAGGCAGACTGCCCGGACCGTAGACCGGGTCGCGGCCATAACGAACGTCGGAGGTACTTTCCAGGCCACCGACATGGGTCACGCCCACTTCACCGACCAGTGTAAGGCGGCTGGCGCCCATGACTTGATCGAAGAAGTGCGTCAGGGTGGTCTGGAACTGGGTGACCTCTTTACGACGATAACCGTTCAGGTCAGTGCCCGGTGCGGCGGACAGCAACGAAGCGTTGGTCAGCGGATTGTTCGCATTGCCATTGCCCAAAGGACGAATGCCGGCGAACAGAATGTCGGTGGAGTTCAACTGCACCGGTGCGTTCGGACGGTAGCTGATCTCACCGCTCCACGCCGTACCGGTAGGCAGGGTGGTGGAGAAGCTCAAGCCGTAGAGGCGAATGTCTTCAGGGTATTCGATGAAGTATTTCGAGTTACCCGCGACCAGCAACGGCCCCAGCGCCTGGAACGGGCCTGGCAATGCCGCCACGCCGTTGTAGACCGACTGTGGCGCACCCGTGGCGCTGAAAATTGGCGCACGGCTGTGGTAGTTCATGAAGTAGGCACCGAACTCGGTGTCCAGCGGGTCGAACATGTACTTGAAGGACGCGCCCCATTGGCCGCTGTCGCGTGCATCACGATCGCCGCCACGCTGGACCAGAACACCTTCTTCGTTGACGTTCACGCCATTGGCTGCCAACGGGCCCAGCGCAATGGCTGGAATCGTCGAGCGCTTGTTCAGCACGCGCAGGTTGTTGTCGCAACCGTCGGCGACGATGTCTGGCTGAGAGAAGAACGTGCCGCAGTTATCGACAACGGTCTGGTCCCATTCCAGCTGGTAGAACGCTTCGGCCGAGAGGTTTTCGGTCAGGCTCTGGGACACGTAGAACATGTTGACCGGGATCAGGCCTTCCTTGATCTCGGCACCCGGACGACGGAACGCGGACACGTCAATCGGGTTGATCGAGTTGATGCCGCCGCCGATGAAGGTACTTTCACCCCAGCTCACGACCTGCTTGCCCAGACGCACGGAGCCCGGCTGATCGGCAATGGCGTAGTTATGGTAGACGAAGGCGTCGAGGATTTGCCCGCCGGAGGACTTGGCGCCCTCTTTGCGACCGTCGTTTTCGACGTTCTTGTATTCCAGGTTGGTATCTTGCAGTGCGAAGTCGTACCAGTATTTGCCCCGGACAAACACGCCGGTATCGCCGTATTTCAATTCAAGGTCATGGATGCCCTTGAAGATCTTCGAGAACGCTTGCCCGCTCTTGAAGTTCAAGTGACCGTCATCGGAGGTCTGGGACAGGCCATGCCCGCCGTTGTTGACGCCGATCAGGTTCTTGTTCGGCTGTTGGGTCGAGACACTCATACCCAGGGACAGCGACGAGTCGAACTGACCTTCGATTTCACCAACGTTGAAACTGACGCCGAATGCAGGCCCGGCGAGCGAAGAGGCGAGACTGACCGCCAGGGGCAATTTCGCCCGGCGCCAGAACTTGTTTACTGATGTCATCGACGCTACTCCATGTGCATTATTGTTATGGCAGTGAGTACTTCTAAAAACGTTGTGGGTGACGGGGAGCCAAGGCGTCCCGAAGTCACTCCAAAATTGCATCGCCCCGTTTTGTGCGTTTGCTCCGTTCTTAAAAATCCTTGAGCGGACTATAGCCAGCAGGTAGTAGAGCTTGATCCCTCTAAAGTGTGATTTGCAGCTGCCGGCCACTCTGGAACAGTCCTTTCGCCAGTCCGACACATGTCGGCACGGCAAGGATGGCTGAAAATTCGGATTACACAAGCCAAGCGCTTGCTTGGTGGGGCTGGCGTGCCCTTTCGGGCACACCAGAGGACGCTTAAAGCGTCGAGAGGAACGCGCTGTTGTTGGCCTGCCATTCAGTGATGTCGAGGCGGATACGCTTCTTGTCGAGCTTGCCGACACTGGTCTTGGGAATTTCAGTAACAAGGGCAATCTGGCTAGGAATTGCCCACTTGCTCAGGTGCCCCAATTCCACGAATGGCTTGAGGTGTTCCTTGAGTTCCCGGGCCCCGATCTCATGCCCTTCGCGAAGCACCAGCAGGGCGAACGGGCGCTCGCCCCACTGCGGATCGGCGATGCCCACCACTGCTACTTCGCGTACCGCCACGTGGCGACTGATCAAGTCTTCGAGGTCCAGGGACGAGATCCACTCGCCACCGGTCTTGATCACGTCCTTGATGCGGTCACGGATGTCGATTACGCCCATGGCGTCCAGCGTCGCCACGTCGCCGGTATGCAGCCAGCCTCCGGACCAGAGCTCGGCGCCCTTCTGGGGTTCGTTGAAATAGCCTTCGGTAAGCCATGGCGCACGCAGCACGAGCTCGCCCTGGGTCTCACCATCGGCGGGCAGGAAATTGCCGTCTGTGTCGACGATCGCCGCCTCCACCAAGGGCCCCGGCACGCCGGCCTTGATGCGATAGGTGGTGCGTTCGTCTTCGCTGCCGGCCATTAATTCATCATTGAGGTGAGCACACGACACCAGCGGCCCGGTTTCCGACATGCCGTAAGCCGCCGTCAACTGGATGCCCTTGGCCTTGGCCGCTTCGTACAGCGTGCGGTTCAGCGCACTGCCGCCGATGACGATTTTCCAGCCGCCGAAATCCGTGCCTTGCGCCGCTTTGGCGTTGAGGATCATTTGCAAAATGGTCGGTACGCAGTGGGAAAAGGTGACCTTCTCCTTGCGCCACAGCTCCACCAGGTATTCCGGGTCATAACGGCCGGGATACACCTGCTTGAGCCCGAGCATGGTCGCCACATACGGCAACCCCCAGGCATGCACATGGAACATCGGGGTGATCGGCATGTACACGTCACTGGTCCCCAACAGGCGCACGCTGTCGATGGAACCCATGATGGTCGACACGCCCATGGTGTGCAGGACCAGTTGCCGGTGGGTGAAATACACACCCTTTGGATTACCGGTGGTACCGGTGGTGTAGAACGTGGTCGCGACGGAGTTTTCGTCGAAGTCCTGGAAGTCGTATTGCGCACTGGCTGCCGCCAGCAGCTGCTCGTACTCGCCGATCAGGTTCGGCAGGTCGGCGGTTTTTTCCGGCAGGTCGGTCAGCAGCAGGGTTTTCTCGACCGTGGTCAGGTGCCCGGCAATTGCCTGGTAAAGCCCCACGAACTCGCTGTTGACCAGCACAAAGCGGTCCTCGGCGTGGTTCATGGTGTAGAGGATCTGCTCCGGCGACAGGCGCACGTTGATGGTGTGAATCACCGCGCCGATCATCGGAATGGCGAACATGCATTCCAGGTAGCGATGGCTGTCCCAGTCCATCACCGCCACGGTATCCCCGGCCTTGACCCCGGCGGCCGTCAGCACATTGGCCAGCCGCGCGACCCGTTCAATCAGGGTCGGATAGCTGTAGCGCAACTGGTCGCGGTAAATGATCTCGCGGGTTTTCTCATAACGAGCGCCGGACATCAGCAGCCGCTTGATCAGCAGCGGATACTGGTAAGCGCCTTCGGCTGGGGGGATAACGCGAGTCTGCAACATATGAATCCCTTTTCTGGCTGCACGGTGTTGGCTGAATGAAAGCACTTTAGTGCCCTTCAATGTCAGCCAAATCAGCCAAAGGAATGATTTGCAGAGCCGTACAAATGCTAGCTTTGCGCCAGCATTTGCAGGATATCGAGGATCAAGCCGCTATCAATGCATCTCGGTGAACGCGAGTTTCACGCCGATGGCGATCAGCACCACGCCCATGGTGCGGTCAAACCAGTGGCCCATGCGGGCGAAACCGGCGCGCACACGCTGTTGGCTGAACAGCCGCGCCACCAGGCAAAACCACAACGCCGTCGCCGCCGCCAGATAAACCCCGTAACCGGCTTGCACCGCCAGCGGCGTATGCGGGTTGATGACCACGGTGAACAACGACAGGAAGAACAGCGTGGCTTTCGGGTTCAGGCCGTTGGTCACGAAACCGGAGGTGAAGGCGCCACGGGCGGTGCGCTCGCCGGCTTCCTTGTGCAAGTTGTCATCGACAGCCTTGGCCGGTTGCGCGCGCAGGGCCTTGTAGCCGATGTACAGCAGGTACGCGGCGGCGGCCCATTTGAGCGCGTTGAACAGCACGATCGATTGGGACACGATCAAGCCAATGCCGAGCAGCGAATAGCCGACGTGCAGGAAAATGGCGGTGCCGACGCCCAGCGCCGTCCAGGTGCCGGCACGCCGACCGTGCGTCACGCTTTCACGCACCACCACGGCAAAGTCCGGGCCGGGGCTGGCCACGGCGAGCAAGTGAATCAGGGCAACGGTCAAGAACTCTGTCCAGTACATGGGGGCTCCTTTGGGGCAATCGAAAGAAAAAAATCTGTAGCGAACTATTCATCTGTGGCGAGGGGGCTTGCCCCCGTTCGGCTGCGCAGCAGTCGTAAACCTGTCCACTCACCGGTGCCGGAAAAAGGGCCGCTACGCGACCCAACGGGGGCAAGCCCCCTCGCCACAGGTTTTGAGCCAGCCCTGCCAATGGGTAACCATTTGTTTCATCTGGTAGGCTCGGCAGATTACGCCTTCAGTTCAATGCACAAAAGGTACAGTTGATGACGAACTCTCGCCGCGCCGTTTTCCTCGACCACCCGTCCCTGGACCTCGGCGACCTCGACCTCAGTCCGCTGCGTGATTGCTTTGATGACTTGCAGCTGTTTGCGCAAACCCTGCCAGAACAAGTGATCGAGCGCCTCAAAGGCGCCACGGTGGCCATCAGCAACAAGATCCTGATCAACGCCGACGCCATCGCCGCCAGCCCCGACCTGAAGCTGATCCTGATCACTGCCACCGGCACCAACAACGTCGATCTCGCCGCCGCCCGCGCCCATGGCGTTACCGTTTGCAACTGCCAGGGTTACGGCACGCCGTCGGTGGCGCAGCACACGATCATGTTGCTGCTTAACCTCGCGACACGCCTGGCCGACTATCAAAAAGCCGTGGGCGAAGGTCGCTGGCAGCAGGCGAAACAGTTCTGCCTGCTCGATTACCCGATTGTCGAACTGGAAGGTAAAACCCTCGGCCTACTCGGCCATGGCGAACTCGGCGGAGCCGTCGCACGGCTGGCCGAAGCGTTCGGTATGCGCGTGCTACTGGGTCAGATCCCGGGGCGCCCTGCCCGGCCAGATCGTTTGCCACTGGATCAATTGCTGCCGCAGATTGACGCCCTCACCCTGCACTGCCCGCTCAACGAACACACCCGCCACTTCATCGGCGCCCGTGAACTGGCTTCGATGAAACCCGGCGCCTTTGTGGTCAATACCGCGCGCGGTGGATTGATCGATGAACAAGCACTGGCCGATGCCCTGCGCAACGGTCATCTGGGCGGCGCCGCCACGGATGTGCTGAGCGTCGAGCCACCGACCGCAGGCAATCCTTTGCTGGCTGCTGACATCCCACGGTTGATCGTGACCCCGCACAACGCCTGGGGCAGTCGCGAAGCACGGCAGCGAATCGTGGGGCAGCTGACCGAAAACGCGCAGGCATTCTTCAGCGGTACAGCGCTACGGGTCGTCAGTTGATAAACTGCCGCACTTTTTTTCAAGGAGCAGAGTATGGATCCGCGCAGTGAAGTACTGCTTCGTCAGCCCGAGTTATTCCAGGGGTCGGTGTTGTTGGCCGGTTTGCCCGCCGACGATCTGCTGGGCCGACTGCCCGCTGCCCACGGTTGGTGCTGGCATGCCGGCGACCAGGCCGCGCTGGACGCCCGTTTCGCCGAGCGCAGCCATTTTGGCGTGGACGCCCCCGAGCGAGAGTTTGAAACCGCCGTGGTGTTTTTGCCCAAGTCCAAGGACCTGACCGACTACATCCTCAACGCCCTCGCCTCGCGCCTGGCCGGTCGCGAGCTGTATCTGGTCGGTGAAAAACGCAGCGGCATCGAAGGCGCCGCCAAACAACTGAACCCGTTCGGCAAGCCACGCAAGCTCGACAGTGCCCGTCATTGCCAACTCTGGCTCGTCACCGTGGCCAACGCGCCAGAAGCCAAGTCGCTGGAAAGCCTGGCGCAGACCTACGAATTGCCACTGGCCGAAGGGCCATTGAAAGTCATCAGCCTGCCTGGGGTGTTCAGCCACGGTCGACTGGATCGCGGCAGCGCACTGCTGCTGGAGCATCTGGACAAGCTGCCGAGCGGCCACTTGCTGGACTTCGGTTGTGGCGCGGGCGTTTTGGGCGCCGCGGTGAAGCGTCGTTATCCGCACAATCAGGTCACCTTGCTCGACGTCGATGCGTTCGCCGCCGCCAGCAGTCGCCTGACCCTGGCTGCCAACGGTCTGGAAGCCGACGTGATTACCGGTGACGGGATCGACGCTGCACCGATGGGTTTGAGTGCGATTTTGAGCAACCCGCCGTTCCATGTCGGCGTTCATACCGATTACTTCGCCACAGAGAACTTGCTGCGAAAAGCGGCCAAACATCTGAAAAATGGCGGCGAACTGCGCTTGGTCGCCAACAGCTTCCTGAAGTACCAGCCGCTGATCGAAGAGCACCTCGGCGTGTGCGCAATCAAGGCCGAGGGACAGGGTTTCAGAATCTACCGGGCCAAACGCGGCTGACAAATAAGTGCTTGCCTAACGGATTTTGCCTAGGCAGAATCCGCTCCGTCCTAGGGGAGTAGTCTCCCACGAGCGCCATGCTCGTCCGGCATACGTCAACATACTTGGTCCTCAGACCATGGCGTATGCGACCCAAGCGTCCGCATCAGACGGTTCGCAGGGTTTGACAAGACCTATGACACGAACACCTTACCCGGGGCGGGAAGGCTGTACGTGTCATAGCCGTGTCGACCCGCCCCTTAGGAAAACCCTGATGATGCTGGATTCACTTCTCGTTCCTACCGCAATCGTTGCCTTGGCCGAAATCGGCGACAAGACGCAACTGCTCGCGCTCATTCTCGCTGCCCGCTTCCGCAAGCCATGGCCGATCATCGCCGGCATCGTCGCCGCGACCTTGGCCAACCACGCGGCCGCCGGTGCGGTCGGTGCCTGGTTCGGCAGCTTCTTCTCGAATGCGACATTGCACTGGATCCTGGCTGCCAGCTTCACCGCGACTGCGTTGTGGACCCTGGTGCCGGACAAGATGGACGACGACGTCAGCACCGCGCGCAAGTTCGGGCCTTTCCTGACCACGTTGATTGCGTTCTTCCTGGCGGAAATGGGTGACAAGACCCAGGTCGCCACCGTGATGCTGGCGGCGCAATACCCGGATCTGTGGCTGGTCATCATCGGCACCACCGCCGGCATGCTGATTGCCAACGTACCGGTGGTACTGGCCGGTAACTTTGCGGCGGACAAACTGCCATTGACCCTGATCCGTCGACTGGCGGCGTCGGCGTTCTTCATCCTGGCAATTGTTGCGGTGTACAAGGCGATGCAGAGCAGCGGTTGGGTTTAACCCGGTAGACCGCGTTATCGTTCTTCGCGAGCAGGCTCGCTCCCACACTGGATTTGTGATCGACACTAACCCTTGTGGGAGCGAGCCTGCTCGCGAAGAGGCCCTCACCGGCGATACAAAAACCTCAGGATTTACGCGCGTTCTCATACAACGGCATCACCTTCGGAATCGCCCCTTGCAACGCCGCGGTCCGACTGCTGGAAGACGGGTGAGTGCTGAGAAACTCCGGTGGCGCCCCCTCGTCAGCCTTGCTCATTTTCTCCCACAGAGTGATCGCCGCATTCGGGTTGTAACCCGCACGCGCTGCCAGCTCCAGGCCGATCAGGTCGGCTTCGTTTTCATTGGTACGGCTGTTGGGCAAGGTCATCAACAGGTTTACGCCGTTATTTCCCACCTCGACAATCGACGCCGGTGCACCTGCCGCTATCGCCACTTGCTGCGCGATATTCAATCCATAGGATTTGGAGAGCGCTTCACGGCCGTGCTCGCGCAAGGCGTGGGCGATTTCATGCCCCATCACCGCGGCCAGTTCGTCGTCAGTCAGTTGCAGCTTGTCGATCAGCCCGGTGTACACAATGATCTTGCCGCCAGGACCGCAGTTGGCGTTCAGGTCATCGCTCTTGATCAGATTGACCTCCCACTGCCATTGCGCCGCATCCGGGCGAAACGTTGGCGCCTGGGCAATAAGTCGATCGGCAATCGCCTGTACGCGCGCGGCTTCGGTACTGGTCTTGTCGAGGATGTTTTTGCTGCTCGCATCCCCCAGGGTCTGCTTGTAATCCTGCGCGTAGGCTTGATTGACCTGTGCGCTCGACAACAATGTGGTCATGTGTTGCTGGCGAACGACACCCACTTCACCCGCACTGGTCGTGTTGACGGTCTCACAGCCGTTAAGTAGCAAGGCCGAGCTCAACACGCACGCCACCAGAGACTTGTTCATCACCGCACTCCTGTAAAGCCGTTACCCGACTCGGGACGACGGCAGTAGCAAAAAATTCATACAGCACTGACTGCCCTGCCGCACAAAGGTTCGGCACCTTTCTGATTGCGACACGGGCACGTCCAAAACAGTCATTTGGCCTGCCCCCGCTCATGGCTGTCCGCCCCGCTGCCGATACACCAGCGCAGACGTCCTCTTGCGTGCGGAGCACCCATGAAATTCAAGTCGATCCAGTTTTCCGTGGCCGCCCTCGCCGGCGCCATCGTTCTCAGCGTAGTCGCAGCGTTAGTGCTGTACGCGCTATTTTCCGGCGCACGAACGCAAGACATGGTCCAGCAACGGACCCAGGCACAATTCGAGCAAGTCATCGAGCAGCGCCTGACGTCCCTGGCGCAAACCCAGGTCAGCCAGATCCAGCGTGAACTCGAAGCGCCGCTGCTGATTGCCGGCGGACTGGTGCGGGTCAACGCCCTGATCGGCACGCCGGGGCCCGATGGCCAGCCGCAGCTGAATGTGAGCCGCGAGCAGTTGATCAGCCTGATCAAGGAAAACGTCGCCAAGAACCCGAAGATCCTCGGCACTTACATCGGCTGGGAAAAGAACGCCCTCGACCACAACGATGCCGCCTACGTCGACACCAAAGTGACCGGCATCGACGCCAGCAACGGACGCTTCCTGCCGTGGTGGTTCCGCAACGATGACGGCACCCTCGGCCTGGACAAACTGGTGGACGTCGACGACCAGAAAACCCTGTCCACCGGCGTGCGCGCCAGCGAGTACTACCTGTGCTCCAAGGAAACCAAAAAATCCTGCGTGATCGATCCGGCGCCCTACAAGGTCGGCGACAAAATCGTCATGCTCGCCTCCTTTATTGAACCGATCATGCTCAATGGCGCCTTCCAGGGCATCGTCGGCGCGGACCTGTCGGTGAACTTCATTCAGGAAATGCTCCTCGGCGCGAACCAGAAACTGTACAGCGGCGCAGGGGAAATGGCCTTGATCGGCGGTAACGGCCGGATCGTCGCCTACACCAAAGACCCGAGCAAATTCGGCGAGAAGGTCAGCGACATCCTCGACAGCCAGCAGATCGCCAACATGAGCAATCTCAAGCGCGGCGAAGTGACCTACACCGTTGACAAGGCCCACGACCGGATCGAGCTGTACCTGCCGTTCGGCATCGGCCAGACCGACGCGCGCTGGACCCTGATGCTGCAATTGCCGCTGAACGCGGTGATGGCCGACCTGCAAAAACTCCAGGGCGACCTCAACGCCCAACGCAAATCCGACACCTTCGGCATGGCCATGGTCGGCTTGTTGATCGCCGGTATCGGCTTGCTGGTGATCTGGCTGGTAGGCCACGGCATCGCCCGGCCGCTCAAGCAAATGGTCGCCATGCTCGACGACATTGCCAAAGGCGAAGGCGACCTGACGCGCCGCCTGACCAGTGATCGCGCTGACGAACTGGGCTCGATTGCCAAAGGCTTCAACACGTTCCTCGCCAAGTTGCAGGCGATGATCACCCAAGTCGTGACGTCGGTGCAGAGTGTCAGCGATTCGTCGGAACACACCGCCGACATCGCCATCCGCACCAACATCGGCGTGCAGAAGCAAATGGCCGAGATCGATCAGGTGGCCACGGCGGTGCATGAAATGACCGCCACCGCCCAGGACGTGGCGCGCAACGCAACCCAGGCTGCGCAAGCCGCCAGCCATGCCGACCAGGCAGCGGCGCAGGGCATGCAGATCGTGCGGGACACCTCGAATTCGATTGGCGTGCTGGCCGTGGAAATCGGCAAGGCTGTAGGTGTGGTGCAAACCCTGGCCAAGGACAGCGAAAACATCAACGCGATCCTCACGGCCATTCGCGGGATCGCCGAGCAGACCAACCTGCTGGCCCTGAACGCGGCCATCGAAGCGGCCCGCGCCGGTGAACAGGGCCGTGGTTTTGCGGTGGTGGCCGATGAGGTGCGCAACCTGGCGCAGAAAACCCAGAAGGCCACCGAAGAAATCCAGACCATGATCCAGCAACTGCAACAAGGCACCCGCGACGTGGTACGGGTCATGGAAGACAGCCAGAACCGCACGGACGAAAGCGTGCAGCACGCGGCGAAAGCCGCCGAGGCGCTGGAGACGATTACTCAGGCGGTGTCGGTGATCAACGACATGAACACGCAGATTGCCAGCGCGGCCGAGGAGCAGAGCGCAGTGGCGGATGACATCAACCGTAATGTGATCAACATTGGGCAAGTGGCCAATGAAGTGGCGGGCGGCGCGGATGAATCGAGCGCGGCGAGTGCGGACCTGACCAAGCTGGCTGAACAGCAGCGGCGGTTGATCAATCAGTTCAAGGTTTGATCCGAAGGCCCCTTCGCGAGCAGGCTCGCTCCCACAAGGGATTTGTGAACGACACAGATCCAATGTGAGCGAGCCTGCTCGCGAAGAAGCCAGCCCAGACAACGCATCAACCCGGGGTCAGGCACTCCGGCGCATTCAGCTTCGGATCATTCACCAGGTTCGCCAACACCCGCTCGCGCAATGCCGCCGGTTCACTGGCAAGCAAGGCCTGCAAGGTATGCAACGGCGTCTCGGGATCGAGCCACGCCGCCTGCCCCGCCTCATCCAGAATCAATGGCCGACGCTGACTCGCCGCCGGTTGCGTGATCACCGCCGTGCTCAGCCATACCTGCTCCTGCACCGGGTACGCTTCCCAGATCGCGGCAAAAAAAAGCGAAGAACCCTCCCCCGGCGTCAGCCAGTAAGGGCGCTTGCGCGTGGTCCCGCGCCATTCATAGAAACCGTTGGCCGGCAGCAGGCAGCGACGCTCACGAAAGGCCTGGCGAAACATCGGTTGCTCGGCAACCGTTTCCGCCCGGGCATGGGCCGGGGTGCGGGACAGGTCGGTCAGCCACGGTGGCGTCAGGCCCCAGCGGGCGCGGGCCAGCTCACGCTGGCCGTCTGCACCGGCACGCAGCATCAACACCGAATCGTTGGGGGAAATATTCCACTGGGCCTGCTGATCGGCGGGGAAACCGGGCAGGGCCGCGAAGGCGGGGTTCCAGCGAAACAGGGCATAACGTCCACACATGGGGCAACACGACTCTGAATAAAACGAACGCCAGCCTAACAGACCAGCGTGCCGGGAAAGCTTTCCGGTTCATCGCCGGGCAGCGGCAGCGCGGCATTGTACGCGGTGATCAGCTCACGGGCGTATTCGGCCTGGTCGTTATCCACCGACAAACCCAACAGGCCGAAGATCGGCAGTTCACCGGTGCCGCCGAGCAAATCGCGCCCCACCAGATGCGCCTCGACGCCCTCGCTGGCCAGCATGCTTTGCAGTAACTCGCCTTCCATCAGGTTTTCTGGCTCGTAGATTCGCTGCATCGGGTGCCCCTTTCATTCGTTTTCACTGTGAACTTCGAGCATCCATTCCTGACCGTCGGTCTGCAGGACAAACGTTATTGGCCGACAACACACCGGACAATCCTCGATATAGGTCTGATCGCCTCCGGACAAATCCAGTACCGCCTCTGCTTCTTCACCACAATACGGACATTCGTAGCGCTCGGTTTCCAGCATCGCGGTCTCCCAGGTGACTTGTGCGTATAATCGCCGGTCTATTTGCAGGGCTATTTTTGTCTGGCTATTTTTTCAGACCGTGCCCCGCCGGTTTTTGATCAAAACCTTTACTTACCCTAGCCGTTTCTAACAAGAGAGCATGATGGGCGAATTCGATGCCATCCGACCTTACAACGACAGCGAAGTCCCAGCGGTACTGGACAGGTTGCTTGGTGACAAGGCGTTTCTAGATATCCTCATCCACTTCCGCTTCCCGCGTTTTGCCGGTGCTTTCGGCTGGATGCTCAAACCTCTTATAGCTCATCGGCTGCGCCGCGAGTTCGCGGGCGTGCATTCGGTGGCCACGTTGCAGGACAAGGTCGAGATGTACGTCGACCACACCATCGAACGCGCCACAGACGGTGTCACCTACACCGGCGTCGAGCAATTCAAGTCCGGCAGCGCCTACCTGTTCATCGCCAACCACCGCGACATCGTGATGGACCCGGCCTTCGTCAACTACGCCGTGTACCACGCCGGCCTGCCGACACCGCGCATTGCCATTGGCGACAACCTGCTGCAAAAGCCTTTCGTCAGCGACCTGATGCGCCTGAACAAGAGTTTCATCGTGCACCGTTCGATCACCGGTCGGCGCGAGAAGATGGCGGCTTATCAACTGTTGTCGGCCTACATCAACCACTCGATCCGCAACGATTGCGCGTCGATCTGGATCGCCCAGGCTGAAGGCCGGGCGAAGGACGGCGACGACCGTACCGAGTCGGCCATCCTCAAGATGTTCCACATGAGCCGCAAGGACGAGCCGTTCGGCGAAGTCATTCAATCGCTGAATCTCACCCCGGTGTCGATCAGCTACGAATACGACCCGTGCGATCAGGCCAAGGCACGAGAATTGTTCATCCGCGCCACCACCGGCAGCTACACCAAAGTGCCGGGCGAGGACGATGTGAGCATTGCCAAGGGCATCACCGGCTACAAGGGCCGGGTCCACGTGAACTTCGCCGCGCCGATCACCGAGCTGTTCGAAGACACCAAGCTATTGGCGGTCGAGATGGACAAGCAAATCCTCGGTGGCTATCGCCTGTTCCCGGTGCATTACCTGGCCTACGCCCAATGGAAAGACGCCGACCCGCAATTGCAGGTGCCCAAGGCGTCTGAAGTATTTGCGGCCGACGAACTGGCCAAGGCGCAGGAAGAATGGAACAAGCGCCTGGAGGGCTGCCCCGAGGAACATCGTCCGTTCCTGGTGCTGCAATATGCGACGCCGGTGCGCAATCAGTACCGGGTGAAGGCCGGGTTGCCGCTGTAAGGCTTCAGACTGGATACGACAACGGCGCCCTTGTGGCGAGGGGGCTTGCCCCCGTTGGGTTGCGAAGCGACCCCAAGCAGGGACCGCTGCGCAGTCCAACGGGGGCAAGCCCCCTCACCACAGATCCCATGTCAGACATTCAGACCCGCGTGCTGATCCACGACACCAGCAACGCCAGCCCCAGGCAGGCGAAACCGAAGCGATAGAAAAAGCGGTTCATGCGCAAGGTCGCCCAGTCCAGGGTCGGTTCGACGTTGGGCTGGCTCTGGCGCTGGGACACGATACTGGCCATGGCGCGTTGTTCGCGGCGACGAGTGGCGTGCAGCAGCCAACTGCCGGGGAAGGCCAGCAGCAGGGCCAGCAGATTGACCAGTTTGGCGGGATGGGCGGTAAACAGCGTCATCAAATGCAGCGACATCACGGACCTCAAACAAAACAGGTGTGGCAGGCGCCGAACCGACGACTGCGGCGCGGATTCTACCGAATGCCTCCCCTCCTGCACCCGCTTTACGACAAATAACTGACCATTTGGCAGATTCCTGACCTGAGTCACAGCTTCGTCATCTGAATCCGTCAGTCTCCCGCCCCACGAAAACAGACACGGATATCGTCATGCTTCACGCTGAAAACCAGGATCGCCTGTACCTCATTGCCCCGAGCGACGAACAACAAAACCTTGTGGGAAGCCTCGCCTTCAATGTTCAGGACCGTCACTGGCTGGTGTATTGCGCACTGGGCGGGCATCAACATGCGGATTTGCCTGAGACGGATTTGCTGACCGGGGTGAGTGTGCTGGACTTCTACTGCGAAGCTGCCTGACACCCCCACATTTCCTGTGGGTGTACACCTGAATGAAAAAGCCCGGGGCCATTGCTGGCTCCGGGCTTTTTTGATTTCAGCGAACGTTTATTCGCCGAGAACCTGACCTACAGTCGGATCCTTGAACAGACGCGTCAACGCATCGCTCAACACGTCACTGACCAGTTTGGTGTTGGTTTCCTGGTTCGGCGCCATGCCGAAACGCTGGTCCAGCGATGCACCGTAACGGCCGCTATAACGACGATTGGCGTTCTGCACATCGGAGCGGAAGGTCGCGCCGATGGTCGCTTCGGTCACGTACATGCCTTCTTTAGGGGACTGATACTTCAGCTCCGCCAGGGTCACGGTAATTTGCGGGGCGTTCGGTGCATTGTTGGTCGGGGTAAAGCCCAGCAACCGCACGGCCGCTTCGGCCTGCGCCTGCAGCTTCGGCAGAATCTGCGCGCCCTGCACGGTGATCGCGCTGGTTTCCGGGTACAGGCCGCCGCGCGTGCCCAGCGTTGGCGACGGACGACCGTCGACCACACGCACCACCACTGGCTGGCCATGGCCGACCGGCGCCAGCTGAGTCGTCAGCTTGGGCTCAGGGTTCAGTTGTTGCGGGCTGTGGGCGCAGCCGACAAGGGTCAAACTGGTCACAGTGATCAAACCGAACAACAGGCGTTGCAACATGCGCTTCTCTCCAGAATCAGGCACAAACAGGCCCGCAGTATAGCGGTGGGCCACTGCGGCGAACCAGTGGCCTTCAATCAATACTGAAATGTCTGACAAACCCTTGGGAAAGCGGTTCCTGTCACACAGCTGTCATCGCCCATACACTGGCACGTAACGGCTAGTGGGCACACTTCACTGCAGCCCACCATCAGGTACTTCGCCATGCGCTACCTCATCTCATTGTTCGCGCCACGCCCGCTGCACCGTTGCTTTGCCCTGCTCGACAGCAATGGTCATTGCCAGGCGTTCAAGCAGTGCAGCCTCCAGCCGATGGGCGATAGCTGGGTCGAAATCGAAGAAATCCGTCTCAACTGGTTGCATCAACCTCTGCCCCCTAGCGCCCGCGTCAGCACCCGCCAGCCACGCGCACGGGTGCAACATCTGTTGACCACCTGACCGAACGCCTAATAAAAGTCATTAAACACGTCCATTTCCCTGCGTTTCTTAGATACAATCTCCCCCCGATTATAAGGACGTCTCCTGATCGGGCCTCGCAGCATCGTCAATGCCTTGGTATTGACACCCCGCACCGCCCACAGAGAGCCGCCCACACAGATCGAGTGAAGCTGGCGCGCTTGCTGTTCCCTGAGCAAAAACCCTGCTTTTCGCGAATCTGCAGAGCTGTCATTACGCTCGGTCACTGAGCTGTTTGCCCGTTTTGTCAGTCATGTACCCCATGACGGCAATCCATCCGGGCACGGTGCCAGGCTGGGACAGCCCTTTTTTGAGGTTCACGTCTTCAAAAGAGCGTGAAAAAAACGGGTTTTCACAACTTCACAAGAGTGTGGCGAGCAAATGAATAGTTTTGCGTCTGAACATGCACCATTAGCGTCTGAAACAGCCCAACGACACAGGACCGAGCGTTCCTCGAATACCGGAGCCTGAAGCCTGTCCGCTACGGATTTGGTTGCACAAACGGATGTATCGACCATAAGTCGAATTGCCAGTCGCGCGTTCAAATGAGTTCATAGACCTCATTGACCCGGCCGGTAGCGTCCGTCGAAGTTGCAAAAAATTGCGAAGATTCGGACATGGCAATACTGGCCATGGGTACCTGGGGCATCACTGACACGCCCCTGAACGCCTGGCCGCCATGCCGACAATTTGGTGCTGCAGATTTTGGAGACGCGTTAAATGGCGCATAACGAAGCAGTCGACGTAGTACTGGTTGGGGCCGGCATCATGAGTGCCACCCTGGCGGTATTGCTCAAAGAGCTCGACCCCGCGATCAAGCTGGAAGTCGTCGAGCTGATGGATTCCGGTGCTGCGGAGAGTTCCAACCCGTGGAACAACGCCGGTACCGGTCACGCCGGGCTGTGTGAGCTCAACTACACGCCACAGGCTGCCGATGGCACCGTCGACATCAAGAAAGCCGTGCACATCAACACTCAGTTCGAAGTGTCGAAGCAGTTCTGGTCCTACCTGACCAAGAAAGGCACGTTCGGTTCTTGCAAGTCGTTCATCAGCCCGGTGCCGCACCTGAGTTTCGTGCAAGGCGACGGTGGCGTGTCCTTCCTCAAGGAACGCTTCAAGGTGCTGAGCAAGCACCACGCCTTCGCGGACATGGAATACACCGAAGACAAAGCCAAGATGGCCGACTGGATGCCGCTGATGATGCCGGGCCGTCCCGCCGACGAAGTCGTCGCGGCAACCCGCGTGATGAATGGCACAGACGTCAACTTCGGCGCCTTGACCAATCAACTGCTCAAGCACCTGACCAGCGCGCCCGACGCACAGGTCAAGTACTGCAAGCGCGTGACTGGCCTGAAGCGCAATAACGGCGGCTGGACTGTCAGCATCAAGGACGTCAACAGCGGCAACACCCGTGACGTCGACGCCAAATTCGTCTTCCTCGGCGCTGGCGGCGCGGCATTGCCGCTGCTGCAGGCTTCGGGTATCGAAGAAAGCAAAGGCTTCGGCGGCTTCCCGATCAGTGGCCAGTGGCTGCGTTGCGATAACCCGGAAGTGGTCAAGCACCACCAGGCCAAGGTGTACAGCCAGGCCGCCGTGGGTTCGCCACCGATGTCCGTGCCGCACCTGGACACCCGTGTCGTCGATGGCAGCAAGTCCCTGTTGTTCGGACCTTACGCCGGGTTCACCACCAAGTTCCTCAAGCACGGCTCCTTCATGGACCTGCCGATGTCGGTTCGCGCCGGCAACATCGGCCCGATGTTGGCCGTGGCGAAAAACAACATGGACCTGACCAAGTACCTGGTCAGCGAAGTGATGCAATCGATGGAGCAGCGTCTGGAATCCCTGCGTCGCTTCTACCCTGAAGCGAAAGCCGAAGACTGGCGCCTGGAAGTGGCCGGCCAACGAGTGCAGATCATCAAGAAAGACCCGAAAAAGGGCGGCGTCCTGCAATTCGGTACCGAACTGGTCGCGGCCAAGGACGGTTCCCTTGCGGCCCTGCTTGGTGCTTCCCCGGGTGCTTCGGTGACGGTTTCGATCATGCTTGAGCTGATCGAAAAATGCTTCCCGAGCAAAGCGTCCGGTGAGTGGGCGGCCAAACTGGCCGAAATCTTCCCGGCTCGTGAAAAGGTCCTGGAAACCGACGCGGCGCTGTATCGCAAGATCAATGCGCACAACAACATCGCGCTGGAGCTGGTTGAAGCCAGTAACGAGACCGAAAGCTACGCTTGATTCGGCCCCATAAAAAACGCCCCGCTCTCAGTGAGAGCGGGGCGTTTTTTTATGGCCGGTGAAACAACCATTGTGGCGAGGGAGCTTGCTCCCTCGCCACAAGTACCGGGCTAGCCGCGGGCCTTGGCGATCAGCTCGATGTATTCGGCCGCATTGCGCTGATCCTTGATCAGGGCGACGAAGTCATTGCCGTGCTCATCCTTGCCGTCCAGGTCCAGGCCGGCTTCGACGAAGAACGTCAGAAAACGCTCGAAGTCATCGATGCGCAGGCCGCGGTAGGCCTTGATCAGCTTGTGCAGCGACGGCGAAGTGGCGTCGACTGGCTCGAAATCGAGGAACAACTTGATCTGCTCGTCGCCGATCTCGTCACCAATCACTTGTTTCTTATCTTTACGCATTGCCGACTCCAGCTCGCAGACATTACACAGGGCGGGCAGTTTACCCCTCCCTTGACGCCGGGCTCAACGCGCGCGAGTGGCCCCGGTGTGCAAATCTGCCCAGACATGGCCGTTGGCATAACTGAGGAACTGGCAATACACCGTGTCATTGCGCAACAAGTCGATCACCACGCGGTACTGCGCCATCGGGTAAAACAACGTCAGGGTTTTGCTTTTGTCGTCGTAGACCGGTTTTTTCAGGCTTTTGCTTTCGCCATCGAAGTTGACCAGTACCTGGCTGATGGTCGCGCCCTTGTTCAAGGATTTGCCCTTGAGGCGGATCAGCACCGGTGACGTGACGGGAATGGGCTGTTGATTGGACTGGCGCTGGCTGCCCACCACTACCGAATACTCGGTGACCTGCAGGAGTTGTTGCTGCTCGGGCTCGGCGTCGCGCAGGGTCAGGTCATCGGGTGGCAGAAACTGTGCGTGCATCGGCGCCGGGGCAGCCGCCAGTGGCAGGCTGAGGGTCAGCAACAGGGCGGCGCAGCTGCGGATCAAAAGGCTCATGACGGGCTCCGAAGACGAGGCCGGGGACTTTATCACGGACTTATGAAAATACTTCTGTGGACGCCATCCAATAATGTAGGAGCGAGCCTGCTCGCGCCCACAGGGGTGAACATCAGTCGAACTGCGCGCGCATCCACGCCTGATACTCAGCCACACCCGGCTCACCTTCACGGGGCGCCCAGTGAGCCAGCTCACCTTCACCCACCGGGCGATAAGGGCCGGCCTTGCATTCGAACATCAAGCTGTCGGCTTCCAGCACCACCAATCCATGGAATACGCCGATGGGCAGGTCCACACCGACACAATCGCCGCCGGCCTGCAGGATTTGCTTTTTCACCACCGTGCCGGACTCGTCGAAGATCAACACCCCCAGCCGCCCTTTGAGGACCAGCAAGGTTTCAGCCTTGTTTTCAGCCAAATGCCGGTGAGGCGGGATGTAGGTCTCGGGCTGCAAACCCACGACCATCCGATGACAGGCGTCGTCCATCTGATGGAAGTTGTGATGCTGACGCCCACGAGGATTAGCCGCAGCTTTCTCGGCCAGCTCTGTGAACAGGGTTTGATCAAGAAAGCTCGGCGTGGTCATACAATTACATTCCTTTAACAGCAAAGATCCCGTTTGCGTTACGCCAGTAGCCTTTGTAGTCCATGCCGTAACCGAAGATGTAACGGTCGATGCACGGCAGGCCGACGAAATCGGCTTTCAGGTCCGGGCGAGCCTTGCGGTCGTGGTCCTTGTCGATCAGCACGGCGGTGTGCACTTTGCGCGCGCCGGCATGTTTGCAGAAGTCGATGATTGCGCCCAGGGTGTGACCTTCATCGAGAATGTCGTCGATGATCAGGACGTCACGGTCGATGAACGACACTTCCGGCTTGGCTTTCCAGAACAGGTCGCCGCCGCTGGTTTCGTTGCGATAGCGGGTGGCGTGCAGGTAGGACGCTTCCAGCGGGAAGTTCAGATAGGTCAGCAGCTTGCCGGAGAAAATCAGGCCGCCGTTCATCACACAGAACACCACCGGATTGCTTTCAGCCAGCTGGTCGTTGATTTGTGCACCGACGCGGGCAATGGCCGCCTCGACTTCAGCTTCGGTGTACAGGCAGTCAGCCTCTCGCATGATTTGACGGATATGCTCGAGATCAGCGGACATGGCGCTCTCCAAGGGGTGGCGTATTCAGGAAAAGCGGGCAAAGGTACGCATCCCGCACGGCCAGATCAAGCGTTTGTGGACTAACGTACTGTATGTCTATAGGACAACACCCTCGGATAGATTAATCTAGGCCGGTTTTTTTGCCCGCCGCCGGAGCCTTTCCCATGCCCATCCTCGAGATCCGCCACCCGCTGATCCGTCATAAACTTGGCCTGATGCGCCGTGCAGACATCAGCACGAAGAATTTCCGTGAGCTCGCTCAGGAAGTCGGCGCCCTGCTGACCTATGAAGCCACCAAAGACCTGCCGCTGGAAGCCTACGATATCGAAGGCTGGTGCGGCACCGTGTCGGTCGAGAAAATCGCCGGCAAGAAGATTACTGTAGTCCCGATTCTGCGCGCCGGTATCGGCATGCTCGAAGGCGTGCTGAGCCTGATCCCGGGCGCCAAGGTCAGCGCCGTCGGCGTGGCCCGCAACGAACAAACCCTGCAGGCCCACACCTACCTGGAAAAACTGGTCCCGGAAATCAACGAGCGCCTGGCGATGATCATCGACCCGATGCTCGCCACGGGCAGCTCCATGGTCGCCACCATCGACCTGCTGAAAAAGGCCGGTTGCCGCGACATCCGCGCCATGGTGCTGGTCGCCGCGCCGGAAGGCATCGCCGCCGTGGAGAAGGCTCACCCGGACGTGACCATCTACACCGCCTCCATTGATGAAAAACTGAACGAACACGGCTACATCATCCCGGGCTTGGGCGATGCCGGTGACAAGATCTTCGGCACCAAGCAGAAGGACGCTTGAGCATGCAGCAAGAGTTCAACGATCCGCTCTGGCGCACGGTGCTGTCGGGTGCACAGATGCTGTTCGTGGCCTTCGGCGCCCTGGTGTTGATGCCGCTGATTACCGGCCTCGACCCGAACGTCGCGCTCTTCACTGCGGGCCTGGGGACGATTCTGTTTCAGATCGTCACCGGGCGTCAGGTGCCGGTGTTCCTGGCGTCGAGCTTTGCCTTCATTACCCCGATCATTCTCGCCAAGGGCCAGTTCGGCCTCGCGGCGACCATGGGCGGCGTGATGGCGGCCGGTTTCGTCTACACCTTCCTCGGCCTGGCCGTGAAGATCAAAGGCACCGGGTTCATCGACCGTCTGCTGCCGCCGGTGGTGATTGGTCCGGTGATCATCTCCATTGGCCTGGCCATGGCGCCAATTGCTGCCAACATGGCAATGGGCAAGGCCGGCGACGGCACTGAGCTGATTCATTACCAGACGGCGATGCTGATCTCGATGCCTGCGCTGCTGACCACCCTGATCGTCGCGGTGTTCGGCAAAGGCATTTTCCGCCTGGTGCCGATCATTTCCGGCGTGCTGGTCGGTTTTGCCATGGCCTTCTATTTCGGTGTCGTCGATACCGCGAAGATTGCCGCTGCCCCGTGGTTCGCCATTCCGCACTTCACCGCGCCGGAGTTCAACTGGCAGGCGATTCTGTTCATCGTTCCGGTCGCCCTGGCTCCAGCCATCGAGCACATCGGTGGCGTGATTGCCGTGGGTAGCGTGACCGGTCGCGATTACCTGAAGAAGCCCGGCCTGCACCGCACCCTGCTCGGCGATGGCATTGCCACCACCGCAGCCGGCCTGTTCGGCGGCCCACCCAACACCACCTACGCCGAAGTGACGGGCGCGGTGATGCTGACCAAGAACTACAACCCGAAAATCATGACCTGGGCGGCGATTTTCGCCATCAGCCTGGCGTTCGTCGGCAAGTTCGGCGCGCTTCTGCAAAGCATTCCGGTGCCGGTGATGGGTGGGATTCTGTGCCTGTTGTTCGGTTCGATCGCGGCGGTGGGCATGAACACGCTGATTCGCCACAAGATCGACCTGGGCGAAGCACGCAATCTGGTGATTGTGTCGGTGACCCTGGTGTTCGGGATTGGCGGTGTGCTGGTCGGTACCGGGACTGGCCCGGACGACTTCGGCCTCAAAGGCATCGCGCTGTGCGCGGTGGTGGCGATTGCGCTGAACCTGTTGCTGCCGGGGAATGACAGCTGGAAGCACAAGAAGGCGGATGAGCCGCTGTTGTAAGGCTTAAGTTCTTGGTTGCCTGATAGATAGCTTTCGCGAGCAGGCTCGCTCCCACATTTGATCTTCAGTGCTCACAAATAGTGTGTTCACAGAAAATCCACTGTGGGAGCGAGCCTGCTCGCGAAGCTTTTAAAGGGCCAACGGCGCTCTTTCGCACAGTGCACTCAACGCCCGCGCCCATTGCGGGTCATCGTTCAGGCATGGCACCAGCACCAACTCCTCCCCTCCCGCTTCGCGGAATTGTTCCAGCCCGCGATCACCGATCTCCTCCAGCGTCTCGATGCAATCGGCAACAAACGCCGGGCACATCACCAGAATCTTCTTCACACCACTCTTGGCCAGTTCATCGAGCCGCGCTTCGGTGTAGGGTTCGATCCATTTGGCTCGCCCCAGACGCGACTGAAACGACACCGACCATTTGCCGTCTGGCAAACCCATGCGCTTGGCGAACTCCGACGCCGTGCGCAGACATTGCGCGCGATAGCAGGTGGCTAATACCGCTGGCGAAGCGTTCTTGCAGCAATCCTCATTCTTGAAGCAATGCTTCCCCGTCGGATCGAGCTTGGTCAGGTGCCGCTCCGGTAAACCGTGGAAGCTCAGCAACAAGTGATCGTAATCCTGCTGCAGATGAGGCTTCGCGCTGGCGACCAATGCGTCGAGGTATTCCGGCTGATCGTAGAACGGCTGCAGAATCGACAGCTGGATATCGAGTCCTTTGTCACGCAGCACACGCTTGGCTTCTTCGATCACCGTCGTGGTGGTGCTGTCGGCGAACTGTGGATAAAGCGGCGCCAGGGTGATTCTTTTGTGGCCCTGAGCGGCCAGCTGCACCAGTTTCGTTTCAATCGACGGCTCGCCGTAACGCATCGCCAACTCGACCGAACCGTGGGCCCACTGCGTCGTCATGGCCTGTTGCAGGCGACGGCTGAGCACCACCAGGGGCGAGCCCTCCTGCCACCAGATCGATGCGTAGGCGTGGGCTGACTGCTCCGGGCGTTTGATCAGGATCAGCGACACCAGCAAGCGTCGCACCGGCCATGGCAGGTCGATCACATACGGGTCCATCAGAAATTGATTGAGGTAGCTGCGCACATCCGCCACCGAGGTGGAGGCCGGTGAACCCAGGTTAACCAGAAGCAATGCGTGATCGGTCATGCAACGTCCTATTTCAAAGGCGGCTGGACAGATCGTCCAGGGCCGCGCGCAAATCGGTGAACTGGAAAGTGAAACCCGCGTCCAGCGCGCGAACCGGCAGGGCCTTCTGCCCACCCAGCAACAACAATGACAACTCGCCAAGCCCCACTTTCAACGCCAGGGCCGGCATCGGCATGAACGCCGGGCGGTGCAGCACGCTGCCCAGCGTCTTGGCAAATTCGCGATTGCGCACCGGTTTTGGCGCGCAGGCATTATAAGGACCGCTGGCGTCATTCTGATGCAGAAGAAAATCAATCAGGGCGATTTGATCGTTGATATGAATCCACGGCATCCACTGCCGACCATTGCCGATCGGCCCGCCCAGCCCCAGTTTGAACGGCAGCAACAGCCGCGACAAAAAGCCGCCCTCGGCCGACAACACCAACCCGGTTCGAATCAGTACGACACGAAGTCCCAAGGCCTCGGCACGCTGGGCGGTCTCTTCCCAGGCAACGCACAACTGGCTGGCGAAATCATCGATGACAGGGGGCGATGCCTCGGTCAGTTCACGCTCCCCCCCATCGCCATACCAGCCCACCGCAGAACCGGAGATCAACAGCGAAGGTTTTTGCTCACGTTTTTCGAGCCACGCCAGCAGCGTTTCCGTCAGGGTGATGCGGCTGCTCCAGAGCAACGCCTTGCGCTTGTGTGTCCATGGCCGATCGGCAATCGGTGCTCCCGCCAGATTGATAATGGCGTCCAGTGGAACTTGGTCGAGGTCCTCGAGCCGGGCAATTCCCCTGACTTGTGTGCCGCAGATTTTTGCGACTTTTTCAGGCTTGCGACTCCAGACCGTCAGGCTGTGCCCCTGACTCAACCAGTGTCTGCAGAGCTGACGTCCTATCAAACCAGTACCGCCGGTCAGCAATATGTGCATGACTTCTTCCTCGCGTGGCGTTTAACCCTGATCACTAGTCTATTTTTATAAGCAGGGATCTTTGGTATCGGGCAGGCTCTGTGTTTAACCATAGGCCAAGCTGTCAGATCGAGAACGCTAAAAGTTATACCAAAAAACAATATTGTACAGGTTTGAACCACGGCGTAGTCTGTACAGAAAGGTAAACGAGGCCCCTATGACTGTACCTATCGCAATCATCGGCACCGGCATCGCCGGGCTCTCAGCCGCGCAAGCCCTGACAGATACAGGGCATGTCGTGCAACTTTTTGATAAAAGCCGCGGCAGTGGCGGACGTATGTCGAGCAAGCGCAGTGATGCGGGTGCCCTGGACATGGGCGCGCAATATTTCACTGCCCGCGACCGGCGCTTCGTCACCGAGGTCCAGCGTTGGCAAGCCAACGGCTGGGTCGCCGAATGGACGCCGCAGCTCTACACCTATCACGGTGGCCAGCTCAACCTGTCGCCGGACGAACAGACGCGCTGGGTCGGCACGCCGCGCATGAGCGCCATCACCCGTGGCCTGCTCGGCGACCTGGAAGTGCAGTTCGCCTGCCGGATCACCGAGGTCTATCGCGGCGAAGAACACTGGCACCTGCAGGATGCCGACGGTTTCACTCACGGTCCGTTCAGTCATGTGGTGATCGCCACGCCAGCACCTCAGGCCACCGCATTGCTGGCCGCGGCATCGAAGCTGGCTGGAGCCGCCGCCGGGGTGAAAATGGACCCGACCTGGGCCGTCGCCCTCGCATTCGAAACGCCGTTGGAAACGCCCATGGAAGGCTGCTTCGTCCAGGACAGCCCGCTCGACTGGCTGGCCCGCAACCGCAGCAAACCAGGACGCGACAACACCATGGACACGTGGGTATTGCACGCGACCAGCGCCTGGAGCCGGCAACACATCGACCTGTCCAAGGAAGCGGTGATCGAGCAACTGCACGGTGCATTCGCTGAACTGCTGCACGATTCCATGCCTGCCCCGAGTTTCAGCCTCGCCCATCGCTGGCTCTATGCCCGCCCCGCCAGCAGCCACGAATGGGGCGCACTCGCCGATGCCGATCTGGGCCTGTATGTGTGCGGCGACTGGTGCCTTTCCGGGCGTGTCGAAGGCGCCTGGCTGAGCGGCCAGGAAGCTGCTCGCCGGTTGCATGAACATTTGCAGTGAACCGCATCAATCCCGGCAAATTGCTGCTGTCGAAGTGGACAGCAGCCCATCCGCAACACCGCGAAAAACACTTTCTGGTGACCGAGGTATTCCGCGACGAGGAAGGCACGGTGCTGGACGTCGAGCTACAGGCGGTGCTGACCAAGCGCAGTGAGCGCCTCGATTGGCGAACCCTCAAGAACGGCGACATCTGGCAATTGGGCTGGAAGTAGAACCACAAAACTTGTACAAACAATTTGACTTGTACACCTTTGAATCTATGATGAAGATTATGTTGTACAGAGAACAAACTCTGTACAAGTTTAGATTCGAGGTGCCTCGATGGGCGATCAGTCAGCGACCCGACCAAAAATCGCTATCAGCGCCTGCCTGATGGGCGCCGAGGTTCGCTACAACGGCGGGCACAAGGCATCACGGCTGTGCACTGACACGCTTACTGATTATTTCGAATTCGTTGCGGTATGCCCGGAAGTCGCCATCGGCCTCGGTATCCCCCGTGAACCGATTCGGCTGGTGGGCAACCCGCTGCATCCCGAAGCGGTCGGCAGCGTTCACGCCGAGCTTAATGTCACCCGGGCGCTCACCGAGTACGGCCAGATAATGGCGGGTCAGTTGAGCGACATTTGCGGCTACATCTTCATGCAAAAATCCCCTTCCTGCGGCCTGGAACGGGTCAAGGTCTATCAAGCCAACGGTGCACCGGTGAAGGGTGGCGGACGCGGCCTCTATTCGCAGGCGTTCTGCGCACTGCACCCTGACCTGCCGGTTGAAGAAGACGGTCGGCTCAACGACCCGGTGTTGAGGGAAAACTTCCTCACGCGCGTGTTTGCCTACAGCGCCTGGCAGCAACTGCTGCAAAAAGGCCTGACCCGCCGCGATCTCACCGAATTCCACTCGCGCTATAAATACCTGCTGATGGCGCATAACCCGGTGCAATACAAAGCCCTGGGCAATCTGCTGGGCAACATGGGCCAGTCCGATCCTGATGAACTCGGCCCGCGCTATTTCAGCGAACTGATGGCGGCCTTGAAAAAATGCGCCACGCGGCGCACCCACACCAACGTCCTGCAACACATCAGCGGCTACCTCAAGCAGGCCATCAGCCCTGAAGACAAACAGGAAATGCAGCACGTCATCAGCCAATACCGCCAAGGCATCGTGCCGCTGGTGGTGCCATTGACCCTGCTCAAGCACTACTTCCGCCAGTACCCGGATCCCTACATTGCGCAACAGGTTTACCTGCAACCGCATCCGGAAAACCTCAGCCTGCGAAACGCGATCTAAATGAAATCCAAACTCGACACCAGCGCCAGCGAAGACCTCGGCGACGACTTTAAAAAGGCGCTGGACGACGGCTGGCTGCCGATCCGCGAGGTGGCGCGCCAGACCGGTGTCAACGCCGTGACACTGCGCGCGTGGGAACGGCGCTACGGCCTGGTCGTTCCGCATCGCACACCCAAGGGCCATCGGCTGTTCTCTGCCGAACACGTTCAACGCATCCTGACGATCCTCACCTGGCTCAACCGCGGCGTTGCCGTCAGCCAGGTCAAGCAACTGCTGGACACGCCGCAAGCATTTAGCGAACCCGTTGAAAACGATTGGCAGGTGTTGCGCCAGACACTGCTGCACGCGGTGTCACACCTGAACGAACGCACCCTCGATGACACCGTCAATCAAGCCATGGCGCTATACCCACCGCGCACCTTGTGCGAGCTCCTGTTGATGCCGTTGCTGGCAGAACTGGACCAGCGCTGGCAGGGTCAATTCGGCGCGCAGATGGAGCGGGCGTTCTTTTATTCCTGGTTACGCAGCAAATTCGGCGCACGCATCTACCATAACAACCGTCAATTGCGCACCGCGCCCCTGTTGCTGATCAATCACTCGGATGTGCCACTGGAACCTCATCTGTGGCTCACCGCCTGGCTGATCAGCAGCGCCGATTGCCCGGTGGAGGTGTTCGACTGGCCGCTCCCCGCCGGCGAACTGGCGATGGCGGTCGAACACCTGCAAGCCCGCGGCGTGCTGCTGTATTCCAGCAAAGCCATGAACCTTTCGCAGCTGCCAAAACTACTGAATGGAGTCAGTTGCCCAAAAATGATTGCCGGACCAACGGTATGCATCCACCACGCCGAGTTGTCCGTAAGAACGACTGAAATCGCTGATTTGTCCTTCGCCGAAGACCCGTTATCGGCGCATCAGGATCTGGTTCAGCGTGGGCTAATTTAATGAAACGTGCGGACTCCACCATGCAATTGATCTGGCTGCGTAGCGACTTGCGCCTACACGACAACACCGCCCTCACGGCTGCCGCGGCTCGCGGCCCTACGGTGGCGGTGTATCTGTTGAGTCCGCAGCAGTGGCTGGAACACGACGATGCGCCCTGCAAAGTGGATTTCTGGCTGCGCAACTTGAGCGAGTTGAGCCACGCGCTGGGCGAACTGAACATTCCCTTGCTGATCCGCACGGCATCCCGCTGGGATGAAGCGCCGAAAGTGCTGCTCGAGCTGTGTCAGCAATTGAAGGTCGACGCCGTTCACGCCAACGAAGAGTACGGTGTTCACGAAAGCCGTCGTGATACGGCTGTGGCCCAGGCGCTCCAAGCCAATGGCATCGACTTCCATAGCTACCTTGACCAGTTGCTGTTCAAACCGGGCACCGTGCTCACCAGGACCGGCACTTACTTTCAGGTCTTCAGCCAGTTCCGCAAGGTCTGCTACGACAGACTGCACGGTGCCCTGCCGAGCCTGATCACTGCACCCGCCGTGCAGGCGCCACTGACAATCAACAGCGAGAACATTCCCTCACGCGTCGACGGCTTCGATACACCGAGTGAAAGCCTGCGCACGCTCTGGCCTGCCGGTGAAGCCGAAGCCCGTCGCCGTCTCGACACCTTCGCCGATGCCCAGATCGACTACTACAAAGACGAACGGGACTTCCCGGCCAAGCCCGGCACCAGCCAGCTGTCGGCCTATCTCGCCGCTGGGGTGATTTCCCCGCGCCAATGCCTGCACGCCGCCCTGCAAACCAATCAGGGGGAGTTCGAAAGCGGCAAGGTCGGCGCTGTCACCTGGATCAACGAATTGCTCTGGCGCGAGTTCTACAAACACATTCTGGTGGGTTACCCGCGGGTCTCCCGCCACCGTGCCTTTCGCCCGGAAACCGAAGCCCTTGCCTGGCGCAACGCTCCGGAAGAACTGTTGGCCTGGCAGCAAGCGCGCACCGGACTGCCGATCATCGACGCAGCCATGCGTCAATTGCTGGAAACCGGCTGGATGCACAACCGGCTGCGCATGGTAGTGGCGATGTTCCTGACCAAGAACCTGCTGATCGACTGGCGCGAAGGTGAACGCTTTTTCATGCGGCATTTGATCGACGGCGATCTGGCGGCGAACAACGGTGGATGGCAATGGAGTTCGTCCACCGGCACCGATTCGGCACCCTACTTCCGGATTTTCAACCCGCTGAGCCAGTCGGAGAAATTCGACGCCGAAGGCGTATTTATCAAGCACTGGTTGCCAGAACTGGCCGGGCTCAATAAAAAGGAAGTTCACAATCCGGCCAACCTTGGCGGGTTGTTCGGCGTGGCGGATTATCCATCGCCGATCGTCAACCTGAGTACATCACGACAACGGGCGCTGGCCGCGTTCAAGGACCTTCCATCGCGACAGCAAGCAGGGGGTCTCCATGAGTGATTTCCTGCGGCGTTTTGCCCAGCAGTTTGCGACCCTGGATAAGGACAACCTGCAGCACCTCGATCAGCTCTACAGCGATGACGTGCACTTCACCGATCCACTGCATGAAGTACAGGGTCTGGTGCAGCTGCGCAGCTACTTCACCGAGCTCTATATCAATGTCAGTGATCTGCGTTTCGATTTTCACGGTTTCGATCAGATCCGTGAGGGCGAAGGCTATCTGCGCTGGGTTATGAGTTACCGCCACCCGCGCCTGGCCAACGGCCAGTTGATCCGTGTGGACGGCTGCTCGCACCTGCTTTGGCGCGACAAGGTTTATCGACATCGGGATTACTTCGATGCCGGTGCGCTAATTTACGAACACCTACCCGTATTGGGTCGGGCGATTGCCTGGCTGAAAAGGAGAATGGGATGAGTCTTACACCTCCCCGGCGCTATTGGTTAACCGGCGCCAGCAGCGGTATTGGCGCCTCGCTGGCCGAAGAAATACTGAAAACCGGTGCTCACCTGGCCGTCAGTGCACGCTCGGTAGCGGTGCTGAAAGTCTTGTCCCTGCGCTATCCCGGACAAGTGCTGGTGGTGCCCGGTGACCTGACCAACAGCCAGTGCGTGCGCGAGATCGGCGAGCAGATCGCTGCAGAATGGGGCTCGCTGGACACGGTCATTCTCAACGCGGGCACCTGCGAATACATCGACGTCCAGCAATTTGATTCATCGATTGTCGAACACGTCGTGCGCACCAATTTGCTCGCCAGCGCCTACTGCATCGAAGCGGCGTTACCGTTGCTACGCAAAGGCACAGCGCCGCACCTGGTCGCCGTGGCGAGCTCCGTGACGTACCTGGCGCTGCCGCGCGCCGAAGCTTATGGCGCGTCGAAGGCTGGGCTACGTTACCTGTTTGAATCGCTGCGCATTGATCTCGCTCCGGAAGGCATCGAAGTCACGATCGTCAGTCCGGGCTTCGTCGAGACACCGCTGACGGCCAAGAATGACTTCCCGATGCCGCTCAGTTGGCCAGTGGGTAAAGCGGCACGGTACATCTTCGCCAAACTCAAGAACCGGCCATTGGAGATCGCGTTTCCGGGACTGTTCATGGCGGTGCTGTGGCCGCTTTCGAAAATGCCCAACGCGGTGAAACTGGCCATCGGCAAGCGCATGGTGCGCAGCCCTGCGCCGATTCGGGATATCCCATGAACATCGCCATCATCGGCAGCGGCATCTCGGGGCTGACCTGCGCCTACCTGCTTAATCGCAGGCATGCGATCACCCTGTTCGAGGCCAGCGACCGGGCGGGCGGTCACACCCACACGGTCGACGTGTCGGTCGATGGCCAGCACTATGCGGTAGACACCGGTTTCATCGTCTTCAACGACAGGACCTACCCGAATTTCATCCGCCTGCTGGGCCAGCTCGGGGTAGGTTTCAAACCGACTGAAATGAGTTTCTCGGTGACGGACCCGGACACTGGTCTTGAGTACAACGGCAATAACCTGAACAGCCTGTTCGCCCAACGTCGCAACCTGTTGTCGCCAGGATTCTGGGGCATGGTGCGTGACATTCTGCGCTTCAATAAAGAAGCCCAGAGCGACCTGGCCCAAGGGCGCATCACCGCCGACACCACGCTGGACGACTACTTGAAGGCCGGACACTACGGCGAGCGTTTTATCCTGCATTACATCGTGCCAATGGGCGCGGCTATCTGGTCGATGTCCATGGCGGACATGCTCCGCTTCCCATTGCAGTTTTTTGTCCGGTTTTTCAAGAATCACGGGCTGCTGTCCATCAGCAATCGTCCGCAATGGTGCGTGATAGAAGGCGGATCGAATGCCTACCTCGGACCGCTGACCGCCTCATTTCGCGAGAGGATTCGTCTCAACTGCCCTGTGACGCGTGTCGAGCGCGATGACACGGGCGTGGTTATCCACAGCGCCGCGGGTAGCGAACGTTTCGATAAAGTCGTCTTCGCCTGCCACAGTGATCAAGCGCTGGAACTGTTGGCCAGCCCGAGCGATGCCGAACAGGCAATCCTCGGTGCCCTGCCCTACGCCGATAACGAAGTGGTGCTGCACACTGATACGCGCTTGCTGCCCGTGCGCAAACGGGCGTGGGCCAGCTGGAATTATCGCCTCGGGGGCGCCGGTCACACACTGGCCGCCGTCACCTACGACATGAACATCCTGCAAGGTTTGCAAAGCGATACGACATTTTGCGTCAGCCTCAACCAGAGCGCCGGCATCAGCCCGCACAAGGTGCTCGGCACATTCACCTACGCCCATCCGCAATACAGCCTGGCAGCCGTCGCCGCGCAAGGTCGCTGGGATGAACTGGATGGCACGCACCATAGCCATTTTTGCGGCGCTTATTGGGCCAACGGTTTCCATGAGGACGGCGTCGTCAGCGCCTTGCGAGTCGCCCGCTCCTTTGGAGAAGTGCTGTGAACAGCGCCCTTTACAGCGGCTGGATTGCCCACCGGCGGTTTGCCCCAAGGCACCACGAATTCCGCTACCGGATCGGCCTGCTGTACCTGGACCTAGACGAGCAAGACAGCGTGCTCGGCTTGTCGCCCCTGTCCGGCACCAGCCGCTTTGCGCCTTTCTCGTTTCGCGAATCGGACTACCTGAAAACCTTTACCGGCAAGGGCATGCGCTTGATCGATGCGGTTCGCCAGCAAGTCAGCGAAGCCATCGGCCATGCGCCGCAAGGGTCGATCTGCCTGCTGACACAGGCCCGCAGTTGGGGCCTGTCGTTCAACCCGGTGAGTTTCTTCTATTGCCATGAAGCCGATGGGCAATTGGCGGCGATTGTCTGCGAAGTCACTAACACACCGTGGCGAGAACGCTTTCTCTATGTATTGCCAGCGAGGTCGCCTGAGAACCGGTTCGATTTCCATCAGCATTTCGTGGTGCCCAAGGCGTTTCATGTGTCGCCATTTTTACCGCCGGATCTGGAATACCGAATGAGCTTCAGCCCTGTCGCCAATAAGCTCGGGGTGCACATGGCGGACTGGCAGGGCGAACTGAAACTCTTCGACGCCACGCTTAACCTGCATCGCGAAGCGTTAAACCGCAGCAGCCTGCACCGTTATCTGCGGCAGTTTCCGTGGATGACCGCGAAAACCTGCCTGGCGATTTACTGGCAGGCGCTACGCCTTTTTCTCAAGCGCGCCCCGGTCTTTGCTCATCGGGTTGCCGTTGGCAGCTTTCAAACCGCCACCGCTTCCTCCAAGGATCGCCGTCATGAAATCCCTTAGCATTTTGGCCAAAGCCACTCTACCCGGCACTCACGGCTTGACCGGAGCGTTACTGCGTCGCGGCGTGCTACGACAACTTGCGGCGCTTAAACATGGGCAACTGGTGGTTATCGAAGACAGTGAACGGCATGTCTTCGGCACGCCCGGCAGCCAATTGATGGGGGAGATTCATATCCTCGACGCCGCAGCATGGGGATGGGTAGCGAGCAACGGTTCGATTGGCGCGGGTGAAGCGTTCATCCACGGTTATTGGAGTTCGCCGGACCTGACCGCCGTAGTGCGCGTGTTCGTCAGCAACCTCGACGTGCTGGATGCGCTGGAAAGCGGCCTGGCGAAACTCGGACGACCTTTCGTTCAAGGACTGCACTGGCTCAATCGCAACACCCGCAAGGGCTCGCAGAAGAACATCGCCGCCCATTACGACTTGGGCAATGACCTGTTCGAGCAGTTTCTCGATCCGACCATGATGTATTCCGCCGCGCAATTCCTGAGCCCCGAAGACAGCCTCGAACAGGCGCAGTTAAACAAACTCGAACGGATCTGCCAGAAACTTGCCTTGAAACCCAGCGATCACCTGCTGGAAATCGGCACGGGCTGGGGCAGCATGGCGCTGTACGCCGCGCAGCATTACGGCTGCAAGGTCACCACCACCACGCTCTCCAAAGAGCAGTTCGCGTTTACCGCGCAACGAATCGAAAGCCTTGGCCTGCAAGGCCAGGTCACGCTGCTGCTCAAGGATTACCGCGACCTCACCGGCCAATACGACAAACTGGTGTCGATCGAAATGATCGAAGCGGTCGGTCACCGCTTTCTGCCGACTTACTTCAAGCAATGCGCGCACTTACTCAAGAGCAACGGCTTGATGCTGTTGCAGGCCATCACCATTCGCGAACAACGCTACGAACAGGCCAAGGGCAATGTCGACTTCATCCAGCGTTACATCTTTCCGGGCGGCGCCCTGCCCTGCGTGCAAAAAATGCTCGAGATCGTCAGTCGCGACACCGACATGAACCTGCTGCACATGGAAGATTTCGGCTTGCACTACGCCCGGACCCTGCGCCTGTGGCATGAAAACTTTCGACGCGCCCAGGGCCGTTTGAGCGAGTTGGGCTACGACGACTATTTCCTGCGATTGTGGGAGTTTTACCTGTGCTACTGCGAAGGCGGCTTTCTGGAGCGCACCATCGGCACGGCACAATTGCTATTGGCCAAACCGTCGGCGATCACCGCGCCGCTGCTGGGCCGTTTCGATGCTTGAACGCGTGGCGAATGCCGTGTTGTTTCAGCTCGGCTGGTTTGCCTGCGTGCTCGGCGGCAGCGGCCCGTGGTTGCTGGTGGCACTCGCAGTGCTGGTGATTCATCTGCTGTGGATAAGTCACTGGAGCGATGAAGGTCGATTGATCCTCAGCGTGGTGCTGCTGGGCACCACCATCGACAGCACATTGCGCTGGCTGGGCGTATTCGATTTCAACGACGCCGCGCCATTGATTCCGTTATGGCTGATTCTGTTGTGGGCACTGCTGGCAACGACGTTGCGCCATTGCCTGGCGTGGACCACCAACCCCTGGTGGCTTGGCAGCGTGCTCGGTGCCGTCGGCGGACCACTGTCGTATTACGCAGGCGGACAACTGGCGGGAGTGCAGTTTCCGTATGGACAATGGCCGACCTTGACCGGCATCGGTCTACTCTGGGCGGCGCTGTTTCCTGCACTTCACTTCATGGCCCAGCGGCTAGCCTCAGACACCCGCGACTGAGCGTCCGTCCGGCCTTTAACACAGCATCGGCCCACTGCCTTACACTGCGCGCCATGAAAACCATTCCCCACACGCAAATCGCCGAGCCGGCCGTGACGTGCTCGACCTGCGCGGCTTGCTGCTGTCAGCTTGAAGTGATGCTGATCACCGACACGGGCGTGCCCGAACGCTTTATCGATACCGATGATTGGGGCGGGGAAGTCATGCTGCGTCTGGACGACGGCTGGTGCGCGGCGCTGGATCGCAACAGCATGATGTGCACCATCTACGAAAAGCGCCCGTTGATCTGCCGGGAGTTCGAGATGGGCGCACCGGAATGCATTGAAGAACGTCAGGGAATCAGCACGGCGTATCGCTGATTCCAAAATCACCCGAATACACATGTGGGAGCGAGCCTGCTCGCGATAGCGGACTGTCAGTCAATATTGATGCTGACTGACACACCGCATTCGCGAGCAGGCTCGCTCCCACTTGTTTACAACGGCATTGTGTAGTGCAGCGAGTAGCTTTCTACGCCGTCGTTGTGACTGCTCATACCGGCGTTGGAATAGTGCGTCGCACGAATCCCGACTTCATGCCCACCGGTAAAGCGCAGGCCAAATCCGAAACGGTCTTCGAACTGGAAGGCCTGGCCAAGGTTGTTGTCTTCAACTTCAGTGTGGGAGAACACCGCCACACCAATCCCCGCCTCGAGGTAAGGTTTGACGGACTGGCCGGCAAACTCGTAAACGAACACCGGCGAGAACGACAGGCTGTTGTTGCTGGAGCTCTTGTCGCCATCCCAATAGGTGTAGGCGCCACTCCAGTAACCGGTCAGGCGACCCACGTCGCTTTGCCACCAGCTCTGATCCCAATCGAAGACCATGCCCAATCGATAGGTCATGGTTGATTCGGTGGTCTGACCGACCCCGAATTCCACGCCTGCCGCCTGTGCGGTGAAACTTTGCCCCATCAAAGCGGCCGCAATCGCGGCCAAGCAGAATAGTCGCTTCACTAGAAACATCCTTTTCCGAACGATTTCGTATGGTTTTTTTGTAACTCAACGCTATAGAAGTCGACGCTTAATCAGAAGTTCACCCCAATTACCCGCACTGCCCCAACTTTTTAGTCAACGCTCGAAGCTTCTCACAACGCCGGACGTATTCCACAGTATCGGCAAGATATTTCTGAAATGAACCGGATCGGCACTCGTCCAGAACTCGGCGGCACGCGCCGGCCCGTCAGCGAGCAATTCACGCTCGGCCAACAGACGCTGAAGTTGTCGCGCAACAGCCGCCCCCGTGTCGATCAGGCTGATGTCATCCGGGATCATCTGCTTGAGCAAAGGCTTCAGGAAAGGGTAATGCGTACAGCCGAGAATCAAGGTGTCGCAGCCGGCGCCAAGCAGCGGCTCGACATACCTGGCCAGCAACTGGCGCAGTGCCTCGCTGTGCAAATCGCCGTTTTCAATCAGCTCGACCAGGCCGGGGCACGGCTGAGTGATGACGCGCACATCGGTGGCGAAACGGTCGAGCAAGGCGGCGAACTTGGCGCTCTGCAAGGTGCCGGTGGTGGCGAGCACGCCGACCACGCCGCTGCGGGTCGCGGCTGCAGCCGGTTTGACCGCCGGCTCCATGCCGACGATGGGCCAGTGCGGGTAATCGCGACGCAAGTCGGCAACGCCAGCGACGGTCGCGGTGTTGCACGCCAGCACCAGGGCTTTGGCGCCCTGCTGCTGGAAAAAATCGGCCATGACGCTGCAGCGCTGGCGGATGAATTCCGGGGTTTTCTCGCCGTAGGGAATGTTCCCGCAATCGGCGACGTACAGCAGCGACTCGTTGGGCAGCAGACGCTGGATCTCGGCCAGCACCGAGAGCCCACCGACGCCGGAGTCGAACACGCCAATCGGCGCTTCACGCATGTGTCGAACCACAGACGCTACAGCCCGGATCACGCTTGACCCGCAATTCACGGAATCGCGAGCCCAAAGCATCGATCAACAGCAGACGCCCCACCAGCGGTTCGCCGAAACCGACCAACAGTTTCAGGGCTTCCAGTGCCTGAAGGCTGCCGACCAGCCCCACCAACGGACCGACCACGCCGGCCTCGCTGCACGTCAGCTCGGCTTCACTGCCATGCCCGTACAAACAGTGGTAGCACGGGCTTTCCGGGCGGCGCGGGTCGAACACTGACAATTGCCCTTCGAGGCGAATCGCCGCGCCGCTGACCAGCGGTTTGCGGGCGACGACGCAGGCAGCATTGACCGCTTCGCGGGTAGAGAAGTTGTCGGAGCAGTCCAGCACCAGATCCACCGCGGCAACTGCCGCGGCCAGGGAATCTTCGTCCAGCGCAGTGCGGTGGGCGATCAATTGAATCTCGGGATTGATGGCGGTCAAACGGCGAATCGCCGAATCAACCTTGCTCAGGCCGACGCTATCGGTGTCGTGAACGATCTGGCGTTGCAGGTTGGTCAGGTCGACCGTGTCGAAGTCGGCGAGGTGCAGCTCACCCACTCCCGCCGCGGCCAGGTACAGCGCAACCGGTGAGCCGAGCCCGCCGAGGCCGACGATCAACACGCGGCTTTCTTTCAGTCGCAACTGGCCGTCGATGTCGACGTGCTGCAACAGAATCTGTCGACTGTAGCGCAACAATTCCTGATCATTCAGCACGGCAGGCGCCCCAGGCTGATACGTTCGTGTCCACCCAGATCAATTCGGCTGTGGACATTTTCAAAGCCGCGAGTCAGCAGCAAATCGCGCACGGCACTCGCTTGATCGTAGCCGTGTTCGAGCATCAGCCAGCCGCCCGTTTCCAGATAATCCGGCGCCTGGGCGACGATCAAGCGCAGATCGTCGAGCCCGTCGACACCGGCCACCAGAGCACTGGCCGGCTCGAAGCGCACATCACCTTCCACCAGATGCGGATCGGAAGACGGGATGTAAGGCGGGTTGCTGATGATCAGTTGAAAACGCTGACCTGCCAAAGCACTGAACCAATGACTGCTCAGCACCGTGGCGTTATTGAGGTGCAGGCGCTGGCGGTTGCGCTCGGCCAGGGCCACGGCTTCCAGCACGCGATCCACCGCCGTGACCTTCCAGGCCGGACGCTCGCTGGCCAAGGCCAGGGCGATGGCGCCGCTGCCGGTGCCGAGGTCGAGGACCTTGGCCGGGGTGGCCGGCAACAGCTCAAGCGCGGCCTCCACCAGCAATTCGGTGTCAGGACGCGGGATCAATGTGTGCGGCGCCACTTCCAGGTCGAGCTTCCAGAACCCTTGCTGCCCCAGAATGTAAGCCACCGGCTCGCCGCCACGACGACGCTGCAAATAGCTGGCAAACGTCAGCGCCGCTTCACTGGGAACGATGCGCTCCGGCCAGGTATGGAGAAAACTGCGCGGCTTGCCCAATGCGGCAGCCAGCAACAACTCGGCATCCAGACGCGCGGTGGGCGAGTCGGGCAAGTCGGCGGCGCGCAATAAACTGGCAATGATGGTCATTTACTCACCTATCGCCGCCAATTGATCGGCCTGGTATTCGGCGAGCAACGGCTCGATTACCGCATCGACCCCGCCGGCGAGAATTTCGTCGAGCGAGTACAGCGTCAGGTTGACCCGATGGTCGGTGACCCGGCCCTGGGCAAAGTTGTAGGTACGAATCCGCTCCGAGCGATCACCGGAACCGACCAGCAACTTACGCTCGCTGGCGATGGCATTGGCCGCGGCGCTGGTTTGCTGATCATTGAGTTTGGCCGACAGCCAGGACATCGCCCGGGCGCGGTTCTTGTGCTGGGAACGTTCTTCCTGGCACTCCACGACAATACCGGACGGCAAGTGCGTGATGCGGATCGCCGAGTCGGTCTTGTTGACGTGCTGACCACCGGCGCCAGAGGAGCGATAGGTATCGACCCGCAGGTCCGCCGGGTTGATCTCGATCGCTTCCTGCTCGTCCGGCTCGGGCAACACCGCCACGGTGCAGGCCGAGGTGTGGATGCGGCCCTGGGATTCAGTGGCCGGCACCCGTTGCACGCGGTGCGCGCCGGATTCGAATTTCAGCTTGCCGTAAACGTTGTCGCCTTCGACCCGGGCAATGACTTCTTTATAGCCACCGTGTTCGCCCTCGTTCTCGGAGAGGATTTCCACCCGCCAGCCGCGACGCTCGGCGTAACGCGAATACATGCGGAACAGGTCGCCGGAGAAAATCGCCGCCTCGTCGCCGCCGGTGCCGGCACGGATTTCGAGAAACACGTTGCGCCCGTCGTTCGGGTCTTTCGGCAGCAGCATGCGTTGCAGGCTGGCTTCGAGTTCGATCAATTGCTCCTTGGCTTCGCGGACTTCTTCCACGGCCATTTCGCGCATGTCCGGGTCGCTGTCCTTGAGCAGTGCCTGGGCACCTTCGAGGTCGCCTTGCACTTTGAGCAACTGTTTATAGGTGCTGACAATCGGCTCGACTTCCGCGTATTCCTTGGAATAGGTGCGGAATTTGGTCTGGTCGGAAATGACTTCGCCATCGCCAAGCAAGGCGGTCAATTCCTCGAAACGGTCCTGGAGGATGTCCAGCTTATTGAGCAGTGAAGCTTTCATTGCGGTTTTTTATCCGAAAAGCTATCCGATGAGCCCTCATTCAGGGCAAAGAGCTCTTGAGCCATGGCCAGCGCATCGAGGCGGCCTTCGGCAGAGAGCTTTTTCAATTGCACGCTGGGCGCATGCAACAGTTTGTTGGTCAGGCCGCGCGCCAGCTGCACCAGCACGTCTTCGGCGCTGGTGCCGTTGGCTAGCAGCCGCTGGGCTTTCTGTAATTCTTCGTCGCGCATGCGCTCGCTTTGCTGACGATAAGCCTTGAGCACATCCACCGCCGCCAGTTCGCGCAGGCGCACCATGAAATCTTCGGCGCCGACCGAGACCATCTCTTCGGCCGCCTG
Source organism: Pseudomonas sp. GW821-FHT10C09 (assembly GCF_059415465.1). Classification (NCBI taxonomy): domain Bacteria; kingdom Pseudomonadati; phylum Pseudomonadota; class Gammaproteobacteria; order Pseudomonadales; family Pseudomonadaceae; genus Pseudomonas; species Pseudomonas sp. GW821-FHT10C09. The sequence goes on along the minus strand of NZ_JBWKNG010000028.1, from coordinate 43,652 downwards.
GGCTGCGCCCTGGCGACTCTTGAGGTTCTCGGCGACCACTTCGTGGAGATCGTCGACGCTGTACAGGTAAACGTCGTCGAGTTCGCCGACTTCCGGCTCGATATCGCGCGGAACGGCGATGTCCACCATGAAGATCGGCTTGTGCTTGCGCAGTTTCAGCGCGCTTTCCACCGCGCCTTTGCCAAGGATCGGCAACTGGCTCGCGGTGGAGCTGATGACGATGTCGCTGCGCACCAGTTCGGCCGGGATGTCCGAGAGCAACACAGCGTGAGCACCGAACTGCTCGGCCAGAATGCTCGCGCGCTCCAGGGTGCGGTTGGCGACGACGATGCGTTTCACACCCAATTCGTGCAGATGACGGGCGACCAGGGTGATGGTTTCGCCGGCGCCGATCAACAAGGCCTGGCTGCGTTGCAGGTCGCTGAAAATCTGTTTGGCCAGGCTGACCGCGGCAAATGCCACGGACACCGGGTTTTCGCCGATGGCGGTGTCGGTACGCACCTGCTTGGCTGCGTTGAACGTCGCCTGAAACAAGCGCCCGAGCAATGGACCGATGGTGCCGGCTTCACGCGCCACGGCGTAAGCGGATTTCATCTGGCCGAGAATCTGCGGCTCGCCCAATACCAGCGAATCAAGCCCGGAGGCGACCCGCATCATGTGACGAACTGCCGCATCATCTTCGTGCACATAACTGCTCGCACGCAGCTCTTCGAGGCTCAAATGGTGATAATCGGCCAGCCAGCGCAACACGATGTCGGCCGAAAGGTGATCCTGCTCTATATAAAGTTCACTGCGATTGCAGGTGGAGAGGATCGCAGCTTCGCGGCTGTCGGTGAGGCGGCAGAGCTGCTGCAAGGCCTCCACCAGCTGCTCAGGGGTAAAGGCCACGCGCTCGCGCACGTCTACTGACGCAGTCTTGTGGTTGATACCGAGTGCAAGGAAGGCCATTCAAGGTCGCTGATGGTGACGTGAAGCCGGCAATTGTCCTACTTCGCCACAGACAGAACAACTACCGCTGACTATTGTCCCAATGTCCTGCCTCTATAAAGGCCTCGATTGAGACTCGGTTATGTTTGGCCGAAGGCTTGTGTCATGATGATCCGACCGCAGGTTAGTCGTCCTCTTCCTATATGAATAGATCTTCCGCGTTGCTCCTCGCTTTTGTCTTCCTCAGCGGCTGCCAGGCCTTGGCACCCTCGTCGCCGGACGGTTCGTCGCCGGTTGAAGACAGCACTCCGGCCCCTGAAAAGCCCAAGGTCTACAGCTCATTCAGTGAAGAAACCGTCTTCAGCCTGTTGAGCGCCGAACTGGCTGGCCAGCGTAATCGTTTCGACATTGCGCTGGACAACTACGTGACCCAGGCCATCAACACCCAGGATCCGGGCATCTCCGAGCGGGCATTTCGCATTGCCGAATACCTGGGCGCCGATCAGGCCGCCCTGGACACCGCGCTGATCTGGGCAAAAAACGCCCCGAACGACCTCGAAGCGCAACGCGCAGCGGCCGTGCAACTGGCGCGCGCCGGGCGTTATGACGACTCCATGGTCTACATGGAGAAAGTCCTGCAAGGCAAAGGCGACACGCATTTCGATTTCCTTGCCCTGTCCGCGGCCGACACCGACCAGGACACGCGCAACGGTTTGATGAAAAGTTTCGACCGCTTGTTGCAGCGCCATCCGAAAAACAGCCAGCTGATCTTCGGCAAGGCCTTGCTGATGCAACAGGACGGTGACGCCAAAGGTGCGCTGACCCTGCTGGAAGACAATCCGCCAGACGACGGCGAAATTGCCCCGATCCTGTTGCGCGCGCGCCTGCTGCAAGTGCTCAACCGTGGCGACGAAGCCTTGCCGCTGCTGCAAAAAAGCATCAAGAAGTACCCGGACGACAAGCGCCTGCGCCTGACTTACGCGCGGATGCTGGTTGAGCAAGACCGCATGGCAGACGCCAAAGCCGAGTTTTCCAGCTTGGTGCAGCAATACCCGGAAGACGACGAACTGCGTTACTCCCTGGCATTGGTCTGCCTGGAAGCCAAGGACTGGGACGAGGCCAAGAGCCTGCTCGAAGACCTTATCGCCCGCGAAAGCCACGTCGACTCTGCTCACCTGAACCTCGGCCGTATCGCCGAAGAGCGCAACGACCCTCAAGGTGCGTTGATCGAGTACGGCAAAGTCGGCCCGGGTAACGACTACCTGCCGGCCCAATTGCGTCAGACCGACATCCTGATCAACAACGGCAAGACCGCCGAAGCCCAACGCCGCCTGGCCGCCGAGCGCGACGAGCAGCCGGATTACGCGATTCAGTTGTACCTGATCGAAGCCGAAACCCTGTCCGCCAATAATCAGGGCGACAAGGCCTGGGCTGTCCTGGACAAAGCCTTGAAGCAGTATCCGGACGATCTGAACCTGCTGTACACCCGCGCCATGCAGGCGGAAAAACGCAATGACCTGGCGCAGATGGAAAAAGACCTGCGCCTGATCATCAAGCGCGACCCGGACAACGCCATGGCACTCAATGCGCTTGGCTACACCCTGTCCGACCGCACCACGCGCTATGTCGAAGCCAAGGCGCTGATCGAACAGGCCCACCAGATCAATCCGGAAGACCCGGCGGTACTCGACAGCCTCGGCTGGGTGAACTTCCGCCTGGGTAATCTCGATGAAGCCGAGCGTTATCTGCGCCAGGCACTGGAGCGCTTCCCCGATCAGGAAGTGGCCGCCCACTTGGGTGAAGTGCTGTGGGCCAATGGCAAACAACGCGAAGCCAAACAAGTCTGGGGCAAATTCCTCAAGGAACAACCTGACAGCCCTACCCTGCGCGGCACTATCAAGCGCCTGACCGGATCAGAGACTCTTTAAGATTATGTTTTTGCGCCACATCATCGTTTTCAGTTTTATCGCCCTGCTCGCCGGTTGCGCGGGCTTCGGTGCTCGTGAATCCGTCGAAGGCCACGGCAACCCGGCCCAATGGCGTGAACACAAACAGCATTTGACCGCCCTCGACGGCTGGCAGATCAACGGCAAGATCGGCATCCGCGCCCCCAAGGATTCGGGCAGCGGCACCCTGTTCTGGCTGCAACGTCAGGATTACTACGACATCCGCCTGTCCGGCCCGTTGGGTCGTGGCGCGGCACGCCTGACCGGCCGACCTGGCAAGGTCTCGCTGGAAGTGGCCAATCAGGGGCGCTTTGACGCACCGAACCCGGAAGTCCTGCTGGAAGAACAACTGGGCTGGAAATTACCGGTATCGAACCTGGCCTGGTGGGTCCGCGGGCTCCCGGCGCCGGACAGCAAAAGCAAGCTGAATCTGGATGCCGACAGCCGCCTGGCCAGTCTGGAACAGGACGGCTGGCAGGTCGAATACACCAGTTACACGCAACAAAACGGTTTCTGGCTACCTGAAAAGATCAAGCTGCACGGCACCGACCTTGATGTCACGCTGGTGATCAAGGAATGGCAACCACGCAAGCTGGGGCAGTGAACATGACCGCCCCCCGCTTGACGTTGCCCTCCCCGGCCAAACTCAATCTGATGCTGCACATCCTCGGTCGCCGTGAAGACGGTTATCACGAGTTGCAGACGATTTTTCAGTTCCTCGATTACGGCGATGAAATCACCTTCGCCGTGCGCGACGATGGCGTGATCCGGTTGCACACCGAGTTCGACGGCGTTCCCCACGACAGCAATCTGATCGTCAAGGCTGCGAAGCAACTTCAGGAGCAATCCGGTAGTGCACTCGGCATTGATATCTGGATCGAAAAAATCCTGCCCATGGGCGGCGGCATTGGCGGCGGCAGTTCCAATGCCGCGACCACATTGCTCGGCCTGAATCATCTCTGGCAACTGGGCTGGGACGAGGATCGACTGGCCGCGCTGGGCCTCAAGCTGGGCGCTGACGTCCCGGTTTTCGTGCGTGGCCACGCCGCTTTTGCCGAAGGCGTTGGGGAGAAACTGACCCCTGTAGACCCCGAAGAACCGTGGTATGTCGTGCTGGTACCGCAAGTATCTGTAAGTACAGCAGAAATTTTTTCCGATCCGCTGTTGACACGTAACTCTCCTCCCATTAAAGTGCGCCCCGTTCCCAAGGGAAACAGTCGTAATGACTGCTTGCCAGTAGTAGCAAGGCGTTATCCAGAGGTACGTAACGCGTTGAATTTGTTAGGTAAATTTACCGAAGCAAAACTCACTGGCACTGGAAGTTGTGTGTTTGGGGGCTTCCCAAGCAAAGCTGAAGCTGATAAAGTCTCGGCCCTTCTTACAGAGACCCTTACAGGGTTTGTAGCAAAAGGAAGCAACGTTTCGATGTTGCATCGCAAGCTGCAAAGTCTGCTCTAAAGGAACCGATTACTGGGTAATCGTTGCAACAGATACAGGGGCGTCGCCAAGCGGTAAGGCAGCAGGTTTTGATCCTGCCATGCGTTGGTTCGAATCCAGCCGCCCCTGCCATTTTCCTATACTCATCCAGGTTACCCTCAGCCTTCAGGTACTGCGCGTGTCCAAGATGATGGTCTTTACGGGGAACGCTAACCCCGATCTGGCTCGACGTGTCGTACGTCAGCTGCATATCCCTCTCGGTGACATTTCTGTCGGTAAGTTTTCCGACGGCGAAATTACAGCCGAGATCAATGAAAACGTCCGCGGTAAAGATGTCTTCATTATTCAGCCGACTTGCGCTCCGACCAACGATAACCTGATGGAACTGGTAGTGATGGCTGATGCCTTCCGCCGCTCCTCGGCTACTCGTATCACTGCTGTTATTCCTTACTTTGGTTATGCCCGTCAGGATCGCCGTCCGCGTTCCGCACGTGTGGCTATCAGCGCGAAAGTCGTTGCTGACATGCTTACCGTAGTCGGCATCGACCGTGTTCTCACGGTTGATCTGCATGCTGACCAAATCCAGGGTTTCTTCGATATTCCGGTAGATAACATCTACGGCTCCCCGGTTCTGGTGGATGACATTGAAGATCAGCGCTTCGAAAACCTGATGATCGTGTCCCCGGACATTGGTGGCGTCGTGCGTGCACGTGCTGTTGCCAAATCCCTGGGCGTGGATCTCGGGATCATCGACAAACGCCGTGAGAAAGCCAATCACTCTGAAGTGATGCATATCATCGGTGATGTCGAAGGGCGTACCTGTATTCTGGTCGATGACATGGTCGATACCGCCGGCACTCTGTGCCACGCGGCAAAGGCTTTGAAAGAGCATGGCGCTGCCAAGGTTTTCGCCTACTGCACACACCCTGTGCTGTCCGGTCGGGCGATCGAAAACATCGAAAATTCCATGCTGGACGAACTGGTGGTGACTAACACCATCCCGTTGTCCGCTGCTGCACAAGCCTGCTCGCGTATCCGTCAACTGGATATCGCGCCGGTAGTTGCCGAGGCGGTCCGCCGCATCAGCAATGAAGAATCGATCAGCGCGATGTTCCGCTAAGGGCCCTGCCCTTCTCGAATGTCTCGTTGACGAAAAGCGCCCCGCCCCGGCATTCCTGTCGGGGCGGGGCTTTTTTGCCCATATCGCCTTTAGCGCTGGTCGCAAACGCTGGGGCGAATGTGGTTATTTTGGAGATACAACATGAACGATTTTACTCTGAATGCTGAAGTGCGTTCCGACCTGGGGAAAGGTGCGAGCCGCCGCCTGCGTCGTCTCGCAAGCCTGGTACCAGCTGTAGTTTACGGTGGCGAAAAAGCCCCTGAATCCATCAGCATGCTGGCTAAAGAAGTTGCCAAACTGCTCGAAAACGAAGCGGCTTACAGCCACATCATCGAGCTGAACGTTGGCGGCACCAAGCAAAACGTAATCATCAAGGCTCTGCAACGTCACCCGGCTAAAGGCCACGTGCTGCACGCTGACTTCGTTCGCGTAGTTGCCGGCCAAAAGCTGACCGCTATCGTTCCTGTGCACTTCATCAACGAAGCTGCTCCAGTGAAGAAAGGCGGCGAGATTTCGCACGTTGTTGCTGAAATCGAAGTGACCTGCCTGCCAAAAGACCTGCCTGAATTCATCGAAGTTGACCTGGCTAACGCCGAAGTCGGTTCGATCATTCACTTGTCCGACCTCAAAGCCCCTAAAGGCGTTGAGTTTGTTGCTCTGGCACACGGTGATGACAAGGCTGTTGCCAACGTCCACGCTCCACGTGTTGCTCCAGAAGCTACCGAAGAAGGCGCTGCAGAGTAATTTCACTCTGTACGCCGGAGTGATTGGAACATCGCGGACTGGAACGTAGCGAGAAAGCGGGCGAGAACGCGGAGTTTACATAATGGTAAATGAGCAATTTTCGTCCACTTTCGCCGCACACACTGATTGCGGCGATGTCATCCACCACTCCAAGGAAGGGCCCCTATCGTGACTGCCATTAAACTGATCGTTGGCCTGGGAAATCCAGGCGCTGAATACGAACAGACCCGGCATAACGCAGGGGCCCTTTTTGTTGAGCGCATCGCAAACGCACAAGGGGTCAACCTTGTCGCCGATCGCAAATATTTTGGCCTGACCGGACGCTATTCGCATCAGGGTCAGGATGTTCGTCTGCTGATTCCCACCACCTACATGAACCGTAGCGGCCAGGCCGTAGCAGCTCTGGCGGGCTTCTTCCGCATCAAGCCTGAAGAAATCCTCGTGGCGCACGACGAACTCGATCTGCCTCCGGGCGTTGCCAAGCTCAAGCAGGGCGGCGGCCATGGCGGTCACAACGGGTTGCGCGACATCATTGCGCAACTGGGCAATCAGAATACCTTTCACCGCTTGCGGCTTGGCATTGGCCACCCGGGCGTTGCCAGTATGGTTTCAAATTTCGTCCTGGGTCGTGCGCCACGCGCCGAACAGGAAAAACTCGATGCCAGCATCGACTTTGCCCTCGGCGTGCTGCCGGATATCCTCGCCGGTGAATGGAACCGCGCGATGAAAAACCTGCACAGCCAGAAGGCCTGACTCTACTCCGAGGGGAAACACCATGGGATTCAATTGCGGCATCGTCGGCCTGCCTAACGTCGGCAAGTCCACCCTGTTCAACGCCCTGACCAAATCCGGGATCGCGGCCGAGAACTTCCCCTTCTGCACCATCGAGCCGAACACCGGTATCGTGCCGATGCCGGATCCGCGTCTGGATGCCCTGGCGGCCATCGTCAATCCAAAGCGCATCCTGCCGACCACCATGGAATTCGTCGACATCGCGGGCCTGGTTGCCGGCGCTTCGAAAGGTGAAGGCCTGGGCAACAAGTTCCTCGCCAACATCCGTGAAACCGATGCCATCGCCCACGTGGTCCGCTGCTTCGAAGACGAGAACGTGATTCACGTCTCCAACAGCGTCGACCCGAAACGCGACATCGAGATCATCGACCTGGAACTGATCTTCGCCGACCTCGACAGCTGCGAAAAGCAACTGCAGAAAGTCGCCCGTAACGCCAAGGGTGGCGATAAGGACGCCGTGGTCCAGAAAGGCCTGCTGGAGCAACTGATCGCTCACTTCACCCTCGGCAAGCCTGCGCGTACGCTGATGAAGAACATGGGCGCCGACGACAAGGCCGTGATTCGTGGCTTCCACCTGCTGACCACCAAGCCGGTCATGTACATCGCCAACGTCGCTGAAGACGGTTTCGAGAACAACCCGCTGCTGGACATCGTCAAGGCCATCGCCGAAGAAGAAGGCGCCATGGTGGTTCCGGTCTGCAACAAGATCGAGGCGGAAATCGCCGAGCTGGAAGACGGCGAAGAGAAAGACATGTTCCTCGAAGCCCTGGGCCTCGAAGAGCCTGGCCTGAATCGCGTGATCCGCGCTGGCTACGAGATGCTGCACCTGCAGACCTACTTCACCGCCGGTGTCGAAGAAGTCCGCGCCTGGACCGTCCGCGTCGGTGCCACCGCACCACAAGCCGCTGGCGTGATCCACACCGACTTCGAAAAAGGCTTCATCCGTGCCGAAGTGATCGCGTACGACGACTTCATCCAGTACAAGGGCGAAGCCGGCACCAAAGAAGCCGGCAAATGGCGTCTGGAAGGCAAGGATTACATCGTTAAAGACGGCGACGTGATGCACTTCCGTTTCAACGTCTAAGTTTTTCGGTGCGAAGCACCCGCCCAAGAAAAAGCCGCGTTTGATACGCGGCTTTTTTGTGCCTGAAAGATTTACACGCCGCCCCCCCCAACTCCTGTGGGAGCGAGCCTGCTCGCGAAAGCGGTCCAACATTCAACGATGATGTTGGCTGATATTCCGCCTTCGCGAGCAGGCTCGCTCCCACATGGGAATGGTGTGGGATCAGGCCTTTTTGGTTCGCGGCAAGAAGATCGCCAGCACACCCAGCAACGGCAGGAACGAGCACAGGAAGTACACGTATTCAATGCCGTGCACATCCGCCAAATGCCCGAGCAACGCCGCTCCAATCCCGCCGAAACCAAACATCAACCCGAAGAACACTCCGGCAATCATCCCGACATTGCCCGGCACCAATTCCTGCGCGTACACCACAATTGCAGAAAACGCCGAGGCGAGGATAAAGCCGATAATCACGCTCAGGACGCTGGTCCAGAACAGGTCAACGTGCGGCAACAGCAGCGTGAACGGTGCAACGCCGAGGATCGAGAACCAGATCACCGCCTTACGCCCGATCTTGTCGCCAATCGGCCCACCGAAGAAAGTCCCCGCCGCGACCGCACCCAGAAACAGGAACAGGTGCAGCTGCGAACTGGCTACCGACAGGTCGAACTTCTCGATCAGGTAGAACGTGAAGTAACTGGTGAGGCTGGACATGTAGAAGTACTTGGAGAACACCAGCATCCCAAGCACCACCAGCGCACTGATCACTCTGCCCTTCGACAGACCGTGAGTCGCCGCCTGGCCTTGCTTGAGCTTGAACAGATTCAAGTGATTGGCGTACCAGCGGCTGATCCGGTAGAGCACGAACAGCGCGAACACAGCGAATAGCCCGAACCAGGCCACATTGCCCTGACCATACGGGATGATGATCGCGGCCGCGAGCAGCGGACCGAACGCCGACCCGGCATTACCGCCGACCTGAAAGGTCGATTGCGCCAGGCCAAATCGTCCGCCCGAGGCTAGTCGCGCCACGCGGGAGGCTTCCGGGTGAAAGGTCGACGAACCGATACCGATCAGCCCTGCCGCCAGCAGAATCAACGGAAAAGTGCCGACCATCGACATCATCACAATGCCGATCAGCGTACACACCGTCCCGGCAGGAAGCAGCCAGGGTTTGGGATGTCTGTCGGTGTAGTAACCGACCCACGGCTGCAAGAGCGAAGCGGTCAGTTGAAAGGTCAGCGTGATCAGGCCGACCTGGGTAAAGGTCAGGCCATAGTTGGCCTTGAGCATCGGATAAATCGACGGCAGCACCGACTGGATCAGGTCGTTGATAAGGTGCGCCAGCGCCACTGCGCCGATGATGCGCATGACCAAGGGGCTGCTTTGTGAAGTCGCGGGTGCCGACGTCGCGCCGGTCTGAGCGTTGCTGATAGCCATGAGTATTTCCGTACAGCGGATGGGTGCACGCGGGCAGGTGCGTCAATGTGCCATTTTTCGGTGCGAGAGCGCCATCCCCTTAGCCAGCTAACGAACTAATCTTTCATCGGCCGGTAGGTGATAGCGCAACGCCATGGTCTGAATCTTGCCTTGTTTAACACCTTCAACGCGGGCCTCTTACAAAGGGGACCGAGAATGGGAAGTTTCGCTACAGAGTCGGCCTACAGAGCTGGCGAGGGTGAACTTTCGAGGCCTTTTAAAAGGGCACGAGTCGCGGTCGCAACGGCCTCGACGCACGCCGATGGTGCGTGGTGTCCAGAGGAGTCATGGGGCATGTCGTTTTTATCACCGGGGATCGGGTTGCTGGGGCGTTTTGGCTTCGCACGCAAATTTCAGCTGTTGTTCCTGCTGTTTATCCTGCCGCTGGCCGGCAGCCTGTTGATGATTGGCCAGGATTATCGCGCCAAACTCAGCCTCATCTCCGGCGAACGCGCCGGGGTCAGGCAGCTGCTTGCTCTGGATGCTCTGGATAACCTGCTCGCCGCCCAGCGTGACCGCGCGGCTCGCTGGCGCGCCACGGAAACCAATCGCCAACCGACGCCAGCCACCCTCGCCGCCATGGGCGCGTTTGATGCGGTGCAGCCTGCCGTCGCTCAAGCCACTTCAGACCTCGGCAACGCGCTGAAAGTCGAAGGCGCCGAGGGCGAAACGCTTACCCGCTATCAAGCCTTGCAAACGGCCCTCAATGGCCTGGATTCGAAAAGCCTGAGCGGCGTCGGCTGGTGGCCGGACGGATACGACCGTTTCACCAACGCCTTGAGCGCCCTGCAAGCCCTGCGCGAACAGATCGCCATGGACAATCGCCTGACGCTCGCGCCATGGCTGGAAACCTATTTGCTGACGCAGATTTCCACCCAGCACGCGCCAGACCTGATTGAACGGGTCGGTCGCCTGGCCGCCGTCGGCCAGGCGTCCGTGGTCTCGGGCCAGTTCACCCTGCAAAGCCGCCTGCAATTGCGTGACTTGCGCAGCCGTATCGGCGATGCCCGGGAGCAACTGGTAAAAACCGCCACGCTCCTGGAAGCGCGCCTGCCCAGCGCATTGCAAAGCTGGGCCGGGCAATACCATGACAACCTGAAACACCTCGACGCGAGTTTGAAGGTGCTGGATGACGGCGTATTCGGTGGCAGCATCAGCCTCAAGCCGGAAGAGTTCGAACGCAACCTCGACGGCCTGCTCACAGACCTTGCGGCCCTGCGTCAGCAATCGTTGATGTCGCTGGATCAGCGCCTGGATTACTACCACGACTCGGCGATTCGTCAATTCATGCTGGTGGCGACGATCTTTGGCTGCCTGCTGCTGGCCGCGCTGTACCTGTTCATCTGCCTGCAAGCCTCGATCCGGCGCAGCGCCAGCGGCATCACCCTGCTGGCCGAAGCCCTGCGTGACGGCAATCTGAGCCTGCAAGCCCCCGTACAGGGCCGTGACGAACTGGCGGCCATCAGCACCGCCCTGAACGTCGCGGTGGTGCAATTACGCAACAGCTTGCAGGGAGTCGATCACGAAACCTTGCAGGTGAGCAACGCGGTGCGCACGCTGAACCATCACTCAAGTGGCGCACTCGGCGAAGTCGAGGCGCAACAATTGCAAATCAGCCAGATTGCCGCGGCGGCCACGCAACTGGCGGCGACCTCTCAAGGGGTTGCCCAGAGTTGCGAACAGGCGTCAGGCAGCGCTCAGCACACCCAGCGCATTGCCGCCGACAGCAGCCGAGACAGTCAACGCACCACAGCGAGCATTCAACAGCTTAATCAGCGCTTGAACGACACCGCTGCGGCACTGGGCCGGGTCAGTGAGCAAGGGCAACAGATTCAGCTGGTGGTCGACACCATTCGCGGGGTCGCCGAGCAAACCAACCTGTTGGCGCTCAACGCCGCCATCGAGGCCGCCCGTGCAGGCGAACAAGGTCGCGGTTTTGCCGTGGTAGCCGATGAAGTGCGCAGCCTGTCGCAACGCACCCAGTCGTCCACCGCGCAAATTGCCGGCACGGTCGACAGCCTGCGCAACACCGTGAATGAAGCGGTGAGCCTGATGGAAGCGGCCTGTAGCCAGGCACAAAGTGATGCCCAATCCGTCACCGGCCTGGGCGAACGCCTGGGGGAAATCGCCCTCGCGGTTCAGGGCGTGACCGATACCCTGGCGCACATCGCGACCGCCGTGGAAGAACAGGCCAGCACCGCCGATGAAGTCAGCGGCAACATCCAGCAAGTCGATCAGGCGGCAGTCAGGTTGCTCGAAGGCGCACGGGCGGTGAACCTGGCGGCAGACACCTTGAGCCAGGGCAGCAAGGCCTTGAGCGCGAATACCGGGAGATTTCAGCTCAGTTGACGCCTTCCTCCGGCCCGATTTTTCGGGTCAGGAGGATAAGCAGTTGAAAGCGTAGAGAAATATTTTAGATTTACGCTTGACACATCATCGTTCCAAGCCAATAATGCGCGCCACTTGGCTACATAGCTCAGTTGGTTAGAGCATAGCATTCATAATGCTGGGGTCCGGGGTTCAAGTCCCTGTGTAGCCACCAAGTACTAAAAACGGCTTACCGAAAGGTAGGCCGTTTTTTTATGGCTCGGGAAAAGTACCCTGAACCCCACGGGTCCAGGGTGATCCGCCTCAGGTGCGAATCGTCGGCAACGCCGACAACGCTCGCTCCCAAATCTGCCACGTCCGCAGCCACACCATGGCCTGCCAGTCGCTGTCGGCCGGATAGAATTGCTCCAGCAGATTCAGCTTGATTCCCCGCCCCAGCGCATCACTCGGATCGCCATGAAGATGCAGCCAGTGGTCATCGCGCAAATGACGATGCACGTCCGCCCCCGGGTACGTCCCGCACTCAATCACAAACGGCATCAACCGAACCTGCGGCAACGCGTCGATCAACGCCTGCGAGGTGTAGCCAGTCGCGGTTGCCGCCACACCGGTTTCACTTAACGTGTCGGCGCCGGTCAGCAGCGTGTACAGCCACGGCCCGTAAATGGCCTGGGCATCGGGCAGCGCGGGATAAGCAGCTTCAGTGATCGTCAACAGCATCGGATGACCGTACTCGCCGGCCCCCGTGTGCAAGTCGAAACACATGGCCACGTCGGCATGGGCGATGTGCTTTTGCAGGATGGCGTGCAATGTACGGTTCGACCAACTTGGCGCCAGCCCACCGAAAAACAGGCCGTCGGGGTGACTGTGCTGGCCACCCTCGACAATCGACATCACGGCCGGCCAGCCATGTCCGCGGATCTGCGCGTCGAGCAAGGCATCCGCGCGCTCACGCTCAGGACCTTGCAGCTCGGTGCAGGCGTAGATGTCATGCAACGTTGCGTAAGCCTGATTGTCCGGCAACGGCCGTTCGAAATTCAGGTGATTGCGATTCAGGTCGATGTTGTCTTCGTTAACCCGCCGCAGCCAGGCAGTGCCCCAGGGATTGATCAGGTGAATGAACACCACGGCCACATCCGCCGGCAGTGAGCGCTTGCCCAATTCCTGCATCCATTTGATCTGACAACCCGAACCGTAGAAGCCTTCGACACCATGGGTGCCGCTCAGCGCAATCAGCAACCGCTTGGCGCCAGGATCGCCCAGTACTGCGACATCGGTACTCAAGGGTTCGCCGAAAGGCCCTTTGAGCGGATGCGGGTATTCGGTCAACGTCGCACCGGCCTCGGTGGCGGCCGCGAGGAACAGCTCTCGCTGATGACGGTAACTTGGCTGGGTGGGAAACTCGGTTTGCATGTCTGCCTCTTGTTGATCTTCTGGCCCGTCTATTGCCCTCGACCCTACAGAAAATCCGTCGACTCATGAAGGATAAAAGCAGCTTTACTGTAGGCCCTGGTTTGCACCCTGCCGAGTCGGCCGATAAAGTCCCGGTAACTTTCCCCACGGACGGAGTGCCCCAACGTGTTCTCAGCCTTCCATTTGAGCCGCTATCGCCGCTCGGCCCTGTCGCTGATCGTCGCGACGCTGACCCTCACCGCCTGTAACGCGCCACCCACTTCGACGTTGCCTGTGGCACCCGAAAACGCCTCGGGCTATCGCACCGACCTGCAAACCCGGCACGCCTCCACGCACATGGCGGCAGCGGCCAACCCGCTGGCGGCCGAAGCCGGGCGGGAGATGCTGCGTCAGGGGGGCTCGGCGATTGATGCCGCCATTGCGATGCAAGCGGTGCTGACACTGGTCGAGCCGCAATCTTCCGGCATTGGCGGCGGTGCATTGATCGTGCTTTGGGATGGCAAGGCAGTGCGCACCTTCGACGGTCGCGAAACCGCGCCGGCCGGCGCCACCGAGAAGCTTTTCCTACAGGCCGACGGTAAACCGATGGCGTTCACCCCGGCCCAGATTGGCGGGCGTTCGGTGGGTACGCCGGGCGTGTTGCGAGCGCTTGAGCTGGCGCACCGCAAACACGGTCGTCTGCCGTGGGCGAAGCTGTTCGAACCCGCCATCAAACTCGCGGAGCAAGGCTTCGCCATCTCGCCGCGCCTTCATCTGTTGATCGCCTCGGATTCGTCCATGCGCAGTTCGCCGGACATGGTGGCCTACTTCCTGAATGCGGACGGCAGCCCGAAAGCGGCCGGTACGTTGCTGAAAAATCCGGCACTGGCCGTTGTGCTGAAACGCATCGCCAACGAAGGGCCTGACGCGCTGTACAAAGGCGCCATCGCGCAAGAGATCGTCACCAAGGTTCAGGGCCACGCCAACCCCGGCAGCTTGTCCCTGAACGATCTGCAAGGCTATCAGGCCAAGGAACGCGCGCCGCTGTGCACCGATTACAAACGCTGGCAGGTGTGCGGCATGCCACCGCCATCATCGGGCGGAATCGCCGTGGCGCAGATTCTCGGCACCTTGCAGGCCCTGGAAACCCGCGACCCGCGTTTCGCCCTCGCGCCGCTGAAACCGGTGAAGACGCAAAAACCCGCAGGCACCGAGCCCGCTCCGCAAGCCGTGCACCTGATCGCCGAAGCCGAGCGCCTGGCTTACGCCGACCGCGCACAGTACGTGGCCGACGCCGACTTCGTGCCCGTGCCGGTCAAAGGGCTGGTAGACCCGGCCTATCTGGCCAGCCGCGCCGCCCTGATCGGTGATCGCAGCATGGGCGTGGCCAAACCCGGTACCCCGCCAGGCATTCAGGTGGCCTACGCGCCGGATCGCTCACCACTGCGCATCTCCACCTCACAGGTGGTGGCGGTGGATGACCAAGGCGGGGCCGTGTCGATGACCACCACCATCGAGTCCGCCTTCGGCTCGCACGTGATGGTCCAGGGCTTCCTGCTCAATAACGAGATGACCGACTTCTCCTTCATCCCCGAAGAAAACGGGCAAAAAGTCGCCAACCGCGTTGAGCCCGGCAAACGCCCACGCTCGTCCATGGCGCCGACCCTGATCTTCGACCGCCAGAGCGGCGAATTCCTCGCCACCATCGGCTCCCCCGGTGGCTCGCAAATCATCGAGTACGTGGCCAAATCCACTATCGGCCTGCTCGACTGGAACCTCGATCCGCAAGCCGCCATCAACCTGCCCAACTTCGGCAGCCGCAATGGCCCGACGGAGCTGGAGCAGGGGCAGTTCAGCGCGGAGCTGATCCAGGCGTTGAAGGACAAGGGACACAGCGTCAGCGAGATCGACATGACCAGCGGCACCCAGGCGATTGTTCGGGTGAAGGATGCGCAAGGGAATGCGTCACTGGCGGGCGGGGCTGATCCTCGGCGTGAGGGGGAAGCGTTGGGGGATTGATTCGTACGCGGGAATGAAAAAGGGCTTACCGGGAGGTAGGCCCTTTTTTACAGATATTGCAATCTGATCGGCTGTCGCGTGATGCCATTTCCTACACGCAAAAATATGTTTCTTGAGTAGAGTTTCGCACCAGGTTTGTCCCATCAAATTAGATGTCTGATGCACCTGACCATAGAGTCGAGCTTACTTCCCCGCCTATCGGTTATGCCTCCACAGACTTGCATCAGTCCCAGCACGGGACTAGGATCGTGCCATGAGAATCATCGCAGTTGGTCAGCTGAAAAAGTTTTGGGGGAAATACCCCGACTCGGAACAATCTTTCCTAGCCTGGATTGACGAGGCAAAAAATGCGAACTGGAAAGCGCCTTTGGATATAAAGGCTCACTTTGCTACTGCCAGTATTCTCAAGAGCCGCAGAGTCGTATTCAACATCAAGGGTAACGACTTTAGATTGGTGGTCGCCGTGGCTTATCGCTTCGGCGCCATATACATAAAATTCGTCGGCACTCACAAGCAGTACGACGCAATCGACGCCGACACCGTCGAGATGGAGTAACCATGAATATTCATCCGATTCACACCGACGAGGACTACCGTGCGGCACTGAAAAACGTGTCGGCACTGTTTGACAACGAACCAGAGCCTGGCACCCCTGAGGGTGATTATTTCGACATCATGATCACGCTTATCGAAGCTTATGAATCAAGAAATTTTCCGGTCGATCTACCCAATCCAATCGACGCCATCAAGTTTCGTATGGAGCAATCCGGCTTATCTGCCTCAGACCTTGCGCCCGCTATTGGCAGGACAAACCGGGTCTATGAAGTACTCAATGGCAAACGCGCCCTGACGCTTCCAATGATCTGGAAACTGCATGAGTTGTTCGGGATCCCGGCTGAGAGCCTGATCAAGCCAGTGAAGCAGGCCTGATCAGGCGTTACTCCTCTGAAATCAGGCCGGCACACCCAAAATAATATGCGACGCCTTGATCACCGCCCAAACATTCAGCTTAGCGCGAGATCTTCAACGCCTGTCGCGCCTGATGCTTGTCCAGGGCAAGATCAATCAAGCGGCTGACCAGTTCGCTGTAGGTCATGCCGGTGGCCTGCCAGAGTTTGGGGTACATGCTGATCCGGGTGAAACCGGGCAGCGAGTTGATCTCGTTGATCAGCACTTCGCCGCTGTCGGTGAGGAACACATCGACCCGCGCCAGCCCGGAGCAGCCCAGCACCTGGAATGCCTCAACGGCCAAAGCCCGAATACGCTCGCTGGACTCGACACTGATGTTGGCCGGTACCACGACCTGCGCCGCCTGGGCGTCGATGTATTTGCTGTCGTAGGAGTAGAAACCGCTACTCACCACGATTTCACCACAACCGCTGGCGATCGCATCTTCGTTGCCAAGTACGGCGCACTCGATCTCACGGCCGCTGACGGCGGATTCGATCAGCACCTTTTCGTCGAACCCCAGGGCCAGTTCCACGGCCGCCTGGTACTCGGCTTCGTCATTGACCTTGCTCACGCCCACGGAAGAGCCCTGGTTCGCCGGTTTGACGAACAGCGGCAGTCCGAGTTTGCCCTGAACTTCGACGAACCCGGTACGCGCTGCCGTGGCGCGGTTCAGGGTGACGAACGGCGTGACCGCCAAGCCCGCGTCGCGCAGCAGGCGTTTACTGATGTCTTTGTCCATGCACACCGCTGAACCAAGCACGTCGGAGCCGACAAAGGGCAGGTCGGCCATGCGCAACAGGCCTTGCAGGCAACCGTCTTCACCCAGGGTGCCGTGAACAATCGGGAAGATCACATCGACGTGCCCGAGCAGCTCCTGACCGGAGGTTTCCACCAATTGCTGACTGACTTTGCCCGGCACCACCGCCAATTCACGGTTGGACTGGTTGAGGGCGATCAGGGCTGGATTTTCCTGATTGAGCAAGAAGTTCGAAGGGTCGTTGAGGTGCCAGTGACCCTGTTTGTCGATGCCGATCAGCACCGGCTCGAAGCGCGAGCGATCCAGTGCATCGACAATGTTCTTCGCCGATTGCAGCGACACTTCGTGTTCCGCCGAACGACCACCAAAAATAATCCCTACCCGCAATTTGCTCATGCAAACCACCTCAACGATTGGCCACCAAATGCGCGCCGAACAATAGATAGCAACTGCCTGCGAAGCGATCCAGCCATGTGCGCGAACGCTCGTAGACGACCGCGACTCGTTGGCTGGCGAACAACAGCGCAACGCTGCAATACCAACTGAATGACAGGCTCGCCATAGTCAGCACGGCCAGCGCGAGCAACATCGGTGGCGGTGAGGCGGGCATGGCGGTAGCAAAAATGGTGGCGACGAACAGCGCAGATTTCGGATTGGTCATGTTCCCCAAAAAGCCTTGGGTATACGCCGACAGCAACGTATGCCCTGTCTCGTTCAGCGCGCCAGCATCACCCGGCGCCGCTGACGGTTTACGCTTGAATTGCTTCAGGCCCAGATAGATCAGGTAACAACCACCCGCAATCTTGAACCCCAGGTACAGCGTCGGTGCTGCACTGAACAACGACTTGATCCCCAGGCCTCCCGCCAGCCCCCAGAGCACGGTGCCCGTCGCCACGCCCAACGCAGCCACCACGCCATGACGGCGTGTGCGACTGGCGGCCAATTGCGCGATGTTGAAGAAATTAGGACCCGGCGTGACCACGGCAACGGTCCATAAAAGCGCCAGCGACAATAGCGGCGCAGCGTAGCCCAGTGAGGTATTTTCCATGATGCGGGGTGCCTTCTTGGCCTCGATAATGCTCAACACCTTGCAACATTTACCCCGGCTTTTCTACCCGTCCAACGGGTTTATCGGGCAGCGCACAGGTGACTGGGTTACCGTGTTCTGCATTGATTTCACGACTACAACGCCATGGCCAAGCAAACGCCTCCCATCGACTGGTTCCACCGCGCGCCCGACGTGGGCGGCCTGCAACGTTTCGAAGCGTTTTTTGCGGGTCACGGCTACGACCTTCATCGTCACGACACCTACGCCATCGGCCGAACCCTGGCCGGTGTGCAGAGTTTTCAGTACCGCGGCGGATGGCGCCACAGCCTGCCGGGCGGGACGTTGGTGTTGCACCCGGACGAAGTCCACGATGGCGAGGCCGGCACCGAGGCCGGGTTCAAATACCGAATGATGTACATCGAACCGGCGCTGATCCAGCAGATGCTTGGCGGACAACCGCTGCCGTTCATCAAGAACGGACTGTCGACTGACCCTCGCCTGTTCGCCGCCACCGACGTGTTGCTGCGCAGTCTGGATTGCCCCCTCGACCCTTTGGAGGAACAGGACGCGCTGTACGATCTGGCGCAGGCCCTGAGCAGCGTTTCGGGAACACCTTTCGCCCGCCACCAGAGCTTCGACTACGTGGCGGCGGAGCGCGCGCGGGAGTTCATTCACAGTGCGCTGGATCGCACCGTGACGCTGGAGGAGCTGGCGCACCACAGCGGTCGTGATCGCTGGAGCCTGTCACGGGACTTTCGCCTGTTGTTCGGCACCAGCCCTTATCGATACCTGACCATGCGGCGCCTGGACCTGGTGCGCTCGCTACTGATCCAGGGCCAGTCACTGGTCAGCGCTGCGCTGATTACTGGCTTCACCGATCAAAGCCACATGACCCGGCAATTCAGCAAAACCTACGGTCTGTCGCCGGCCCGCTGGATGAAAATGCACCGTCGCTAAGCGACGCACAATCGTACAAGAAGCAGACCTGAGCGCTGGTTATCGTGGGTTCAAGATCAACCACGGGAGCTGCTGCATGAACGCTTACAAAAGCCTGAACTTCGCTGAAAAAATCGCCCGGATCGATGCGCACTGGGCGCCCCGGGTCATCGCCGAAATGAACGACTACCAGTTCAAGGTGGTGAAGCTGCTGGGGGATTTCATCTGGCACGATCATCTGGAAACCGACGAAACCTTCATCGTGCTCGAAGGCCAGCTGCGCCTCGATTTTCGTGACGGTTTCGTATTGGTCAACGCCGGCGAAATGTACGTGGTGCCCAAAGGGGTCGAGCACAAACCCTCTGCCGAGCAAGAGGTGAAGCTGCTGCTGATCGAGCCCAAGGGTGTGCTCAACACCGGCAGCGAAGGCGGCGAACGCACGGCGGTCAATGACGTGTGGGTGTGAGGCGTTACGCCAAGGTCTTGCCGTCCACCGGGTCGCCAATCATCAGGAAATGCCCGCCCGCGACATGGTGCAAGGTGCGCAGTGCGTCATGCCCCTCGAAGTGCCAACGGCCGTCGCTGAAGACCCGCTCATCTGCCTGGGCGGCAATCACCTCGGCCAGGAACAGATCGTATTGCTGATGATTGCTGGGCTCTGGCAGCAGTCGACATTCCAGCCATGCCACGCAGCCCTCGAGCAAAGGGGCGTCGATCAGCTCACCGCTAAACGTTTGCAAACCATACGCCTGGAACTTGTCCTGACCTTGGCCCTGGGTCAATTCCAGGCCTGATGTCGAGCCAACGGTCTGGGTGATATCGGCTTGAGCGACGCAGGGCACGTTCAGGACGAAGGTGCCCGAGGCTTCGAGCAGTTGCCGGGTCCAGGTGGACTTGTCCAGCACCACGGCAATTTTCGGCGGTTCGAAATCCAGCGGCATGGCCCAGGCAGCGGCCATGATATTGCGCTGGCCGTCATGGGCGGCGCTCACCAGTACGGTCGGCCCGTGATTGAGCAGGCGATAAGCCTTGGACAAAGGAACCGGGCGGCGGTGGGAAACGCTCATGGTGTCTGCTCCTGGGAAAAGAGCCGATTGTAGCGATTTCCACCGCGAGGGCGGGTATCAAGTCGCCAGTTGATTGGCAAACTGGCCGACCGCGTTCACCACTTTCTGCGCACCGTCCTGAATCTCGACGATCACCGTACCGGCTTCCGCAGCCAGCGCCAGGCCTTGTTCCGCCTGAAGCTTGCCGTCGGTCATCAGAGCCACGGCATTACGCGCCATCTCCTGGTTCTGCCGCACGACACCGACGATCTCATCAGTGGCCTGGCTGGTGCGAGACGCCAACTGCCGGACTTCGTCCGCGACCACGGCAAAGCCCCTGCCCTGTTCACCTGCCCGAGCCGCCTCGATGGCCGCGTTGAGCGCCAGCAAGTTGGTCTGCTCAGCGATGCCGCTGATGGTTTTGACGATGGTGCCAATCACCAGCGATTGCTCGTTCAAGGCCTCGATGCCATCGCCAGCGGTTTGCATGTGCTTGGCCAGGTCGCGCATCACGTCCACCGCCTGAGTCACCACGGCCGTTCCGCGCTGGGCACTCTGGTCGGTTTGCTGAGAGGTGCTGTAGGCAATGTTGGCCGCTTCGGCCACGGCGTTTTCCTGGTTGACCTGATCGGTGATCACGGTGGCGAACTTCACCACTTTGTAGAGCTTGTTGTTAGCGTCGACCACCGGGTTGTAGGACGCTTCCAGCCAGACCAGACGACCATGGCTGTCGACGCGTTTGAAACGGCCGGCGACAAACTCACCGGCGTTCAGGCGTCGCCAGAAATTCTGGTACTCAGCGCTGCTGGCCTCCTGCGGTTCACAGAACGTACGGTGATGTTTGCCCTTGATCTGCGCGAGGCTGTAACCCATGCCGCTGAGGAAGCGGTCGTTGGCCGCCAGCACATTGCCATCGAGGTCGAACTCGATCACCGCGGTCGAACGCACCAGCGCGCCAATCAGATTCTCATGTTCACGGGACGCTTCGATGGTGCGGGTCAGGTCGCTGGAGTAAATCGAGAAATGCTTGATCCGGCCATCCGCCGAACGCACCGGCTGCAAAATCGAACGCAACCACGCTTCCTTGCCATTGCCACGGAGCAAACGCACGGCCCCGGCGAAATGCTCGCCACGGCTCAGCGCGTTCTGGAAGCGACGGTGGAATTCATCGGATTTGACATGAACCGGGACGATCTCGTCGATGTTGCGGCCGGCCAGGTCGCCGCTCTTGTAGAACATTTCACCCAGGAAGTTCTGGTTGGCCGATTGAATCCGGCCATCGGGATCAAGGGTCAGGACCAGCATCTCGCTTTCCAGACTGTCCTTCACTTGCTGAAGGCTGGAGAGTTCTTCGCGAAGAGCCGACAGCTCCTGCTTCAAGCGTTTGTTGAACATGGGAAAGCACCGATGGACTGGATGGAAAGCGGCATACAGCCTAGCCATCGGCGGTGCAGGTGTTTTCTGAAGACTGATTCAGGGTTGTCCTACAAAAATAGTTGCCGTATCCCCCGGCGATTACATCGCGCCAGCGGCCGCGCAATGGCCGGCTCTGGGCAGGCGTGCGCCAAAATACGCCGCGCTGCCCACACCTACCGCGCCCATGACCGCACAGAAGATCACGCAGATCCACGGGCTCCACGGCATCAGACCAATCAACAACAGCGGTGTGATGCTCGCCCACGCGGCGTAGGCAATGTTGTAGGTGAAGGAAATTCCCGAGACGCGTACCCGTGCCGGGAACAGGCTGACCATCACCGACGGCACCGCGCCGACCACGCCGCAACTCAGACCGGCAATCGCGTACGCCAGGCCGATCCAGGTGCCCCCCATGATCAGGCAGCCGTAAAGCACGCCAATCCCCAGCGGCAGCAGCAGGCTATAGAGCATGACCGTGCGCCAGCCGCCGATGCGGTCGACCAGCAACCCGGCGAGCACGCAGCCGATGTTCAGGAACACGATGCCCAACGCACTCAGGGCAAAGGTATGGCTGGCGGTCATGCCGAAGGTTTTCTGCATCATGGTCGGTGTGATGACGACAAACACCACCACCGCCGAGGTCAGCACACAGGTGAGGATCATCGCCGGCAACATCGCCAGACGATGCTCACGCAAGACCGTGCGCAACGGCAATTCGACGGCGGCATCGCGCTGGGCCTGCATCGCCATGAATACCGGGGTTTCACTGAGCCAGCGGCGCAACCAGACGCCAATCACCCCGAACACACCGCCCAGGAGGAACGGATAACGCCAGGCGAAATCGAGAATTTCCGCCGGGGTGAACGCCTGTGCGAGGAAGGTCGCCGTCAGTGCGCCAATCAGGTAGCCAAAGGTCAGCCCGGCTTGCAGGAAACCGAGGGCATAACCGCGATGCCCGGCCGGCGCGTGCTCGGCGACGAACACCCAGGCACTCGGCACTTCACCGCCCACCGCCGCGCCTTGCAGGACACGTAGCGCCAACAGCAGCAGCGGCGCCCAATAGCCGATTTGCGCGTAGGTCGGCATGATCCCGATCAGCAGGCACGGCAGCGCCATCATCAGGATGCTCAGGCTGAAGACTTTCTTGCGCCCCAGCCGGTCGGCGAAATGCGCCATCAGAATCCCGCCCAATGGGCGCGCCAGATAACCGGTGACGAAGATCCCGAAGCTTTGCAGCAGGCGCAGCCATTCGGGCATTTCCGGCGGGAAGAACAGTTGGCTGAGGGTCAGGGCGAAGAACACGAAAATGATGAAATCGTAGATTTCCAGCGCGCCGCCAAGGGCCGCAAGGCCAAGGGTCTTGTAATCCGAGCGGGTAAAAGGCGTCGGGCGCGAAGGGGTGTTGGCAGTCATGAAAAAGAACTCTGCAGCCGGTAAAAAACCAAGGCGCCCATGGTCTACGCAAACGCGCCCATGGACAAGCCGTTAGACCATAGTCCTGTTTTGGTAAAGTTTCGTCACAAATCAGCAGCGGTTGATTTACTGTTGGCATCTGTCCAGACGGGCCTTTGCGGCCCGAAAGACCACAACAAACATAAAAATTCGAGGTACACCCGTGGCCGCTGATATCGAAGATACCCGCTCCGCCCGCTTTGCCCTGCGCTGCTCAAGTTTTGCCGAACGCTGGTTCCCCGATTCCTGGGTATTTGCCGCGCTGGCGGTGATCATCGTCGCCGTCGCCACGCTGTTCATGGGCGCCAAACCGACTGACGCCGCGATGGCGTTCGGTGACGGATTCTGGAGCCTGATCCCCTTCACCATGCAGATGGCATTCGTGGTCATCGGTGGCTATGTCGTCGCCGCCTCGCCACCTGCCGTGAAACTCATCGACCGCCTGGCGCGCATCCCGAAAAACGGGCGCTCGGCCGTGGCGTGGGTCGCGTTGATTTCCATGACTGCCTCGCTGCTGAACTGGGGTTTGTCGCTGGTGTTCGGCGGTTTGCTGGTGCGCGCCCTCGCCCGCCGCGTCGACCTGAAAATGGACTACCGTGCCGCCGGTGCAGCCGTCTATCTGGGCCTCGGCGCTGTGTGGGCCCTGGGCCTGTCGTCGTCCGCTGCACAACTGCAGGCCAACCCGGCCAGTCTGCCGCCGTCGATCCTGGCGATCACCGGGGTCATTCCCTTCACCCAAACGATCTTTCTGTGGCAGTCCGGCGTGATGCTGCTGACGCTGATCGTGGTTTCGCTGATCATTGCCTACGCCACCGCACCAGGCCCTAACACCGCCCGTGACGCCAAGGCCTGCGGCGTCGACCCGAGCTTCAATCTGCCGCCACTGCAACCACGCACTCGTCCCGGCGAATGGCTGGAGTACAGCCCGGTGCTGACCCTTTTGCTGGTGGCACTCGCGGCTGGCTGGCTGTTTCACGAGTTTTCGACCAAACCGGCGCTTACTGCCATCTCCGGGCTGAACACCTACAACTTCCTGTTCCTGATGCTCGGCGCGCTGCTGCACTGGCGCCCGCGCAGTTTCCTCGATGCCGTGGCCCGCGCAGTCCCGACCACCACCGGCGTGCTGATCCAGTTCCCGCTGTACGGCTCGATCGCTGCGCTGATGACCACAGTCAAAGGCGCAGATGCTCAGACCCTGGCGCACCACATCTCGACCTTCTTCGTCAGCATCGCCACCCACGATACCTACGCGCTGCTGATGGGCGTGTACTCGGCGATTCTCGGTTTCTTCATCCCGTCCGGCGGCGGCAAGTGGATCATCGAAGCGCCGTACGTCATGCAAGTGGCCACGGACCTGAACTACCACCTGGGCTGGGCCGTACAGATCTACAACGCAGCCGAAGCGCTGCCGAACCTGATCAACCCGTTCTACATGTTGCCGCTGCTGGGCGTGCTCGGGTTGAAGGCGCGGGACTTGATCGGGTTCTCGTTCGTGCAATTGCTGGTGCACACGCCGCTGGTGCTGTTTCTGCTGTGGGCGCTGGGGACGACGCTGACGTATACGGCGCCGGTGATGCCTTAAAATCGACTGGTTGCACCTGTTCTAGAGCAGGTGCAATCAAGTTTGGTCGTTGGGTAAAACCTTCAATAGCTGCGGCAAGGCTGACTGACTCTTCTTTGCTCAACCCCTCGACGAAGACAAGTGCATCACCCAGCGGCTTGGCGCATATGGTCAAGGTAATCCCCGAGGCGGTTGACGGTCATACAGGCCGTGCCTGTTCCAGCACCTGCTGACGAAACTTCAACGGAAGGTCTCCCGGTGTCAGCAGATCGACACTGACCCCCAGCAAATCTTCGAGCTCAACCTGAAGACCGCCCAGATCGAACAGCGTGGCACCCGGGAGCGCATCCACCAGTAAGTCCAGGTCACTCCCCTCTTGATCGGTGCCCAATAATGCGGAGCCGAATACACGAGGATTGGACGTGCGAAAACGGCCTACGACCTCGCGCACGGCGGCGCGTTTCAGATCCAGTGCGATTGAAGGTTTCATGATTGACCTTTGCCAAGTCCAGTATTGCGCCAGTCTAGCAGTGCTTGGGACAGGGAAACACCGCGTCACTTGTAACCCTTCTGTCACATCCCGCTGCTAGCGTCCGCCGAAACATACTGCAACAAACTCAGCTAAACGGGACGTGGCATGACTGACGATAAAGACAACATCGACGCTCCTTCTCCCGACTCAGACGCCCCCACCGACACCAGTCGCCGGCGCTTTCTGGGTGGTGTCGCAGTGCTGGGTGTCGGCGCAACGCTGAGTGCTTGTGGCAATCAGGGGGATGAGCCGGGCAAACCGGTCGAACATCCTTTGTCCCCGACGGAATTGGACAAAGCCCTGCACGACCAGGTGAAAACCGTGGTGGTGATCTACGCCGAGAACCGCAGTTTCAACAATCTGTTCGGCAATTTCCCCGGCGTCGAAAAACCGCTGTCATCGCTCCAGCCTGCCGAATATCAACAGCGTGATCGCGATGGCAGTCTGTTGCAGACGCTGCCACCGGTGTGGGGCGGGGTTTTGCAGATCGGTCCGCAAACCCTGGATGGCGTGACGTACCCCAATGAATCCCAGTTTCAGGAGCAACTGCCCAACGCGCCGTTTGCCCTCAAAGGCCCGAACGCTGAGGACCTGCCGTTCGGCTTGGTGACTCGCGATTTGTGGCACGTGTTCTATCAAAACCAGATGCAGATCAATGGCGGCAAGAATGATGGTTTTGTCGCGTGGGCCGACTCCGGCGGCCTGACCATGGGCCATTACGCGCAGAGTCGTTATTCCCTGCGCTTGTGGGACGTCGCCCAGGAGTTTGTGCTCTGCGATAACTTTTTCCAGGGCGCTTTCGGCGGTTCGTTTCTCAATCACCAGTACCTGATCAGCGCCACCGCGCCGTTTTATCCCGACGTCGCCAACTCCGTGGCCAAGGCGCAGATCGCAGTGCTGCAAAGCGATGATCCGGCGGACCCGCGGCTCAAACCTTTGGACAAATCCCCGGCCAGCGCCATGACCGGTCCACCGCAGTTCGGCCCCAGCGCATTGACCCCGGATGGCTACGGCGTCAACACGCTCGCGCCGCCGTACTGGCCGACCTGGATTCGCGACCCGGACCGTCCGGC
Organism: Pseudomonas sp. GW821-FHT10C09; assembly: GCF_059415465.1. Classification (NCBI taxonomy): domain Bacteria; kingdom Pseudomonadati; phylum Pseudomonadota; class Gammaproteobacteria; order Pseudomonadales; family Pseudomonadaceae; genus Pseudomonas; species Pseudomonas sp. GW821-FHT10C09. The sequence continues at coordinate 17,633 of NZ_JBWKNG010000028.1, read as the reverse complement.
CTACGCCAAACCGGATCTGCCGAACGTGATGGTCCCGCAGACCCACGAGCACATCGGCGACAAGCTCTCCAAAAAGAACATCGACTGGGCCTGGTACGCCGGCGCCTGGCAGGCGACGCTGGATCAGTTCAAGGACTCCGGTGGCATCCCCAAGATTCCCAACTTCCAGTATCACCACCAGCCGTTCAACTACTTCAAACAGCTGGGTCCGGAAAATCCGGCCGAACGCAACAAACGTCTGCGCGACGCCGGCCTGGGTGATGAATCGAACACCAACAAGTTCTTCGCCGATGCCGAGGCTGGCAAGCTGCCGGCGGTGAGTTTCTACAAACCCCAAGGCAACCTGAACATGCACGCCGGTTACGCTGATGTGGCGTCCGGCGATCGGCACATTGTGCGCGCCCTGAAAGTGCTGCGCGAAAGCCCGCAATGGAAAAACATGGTGGTGGTGGTCACGGTCGATGAAAACGGTGGCTGGTGGGATCACGTTGCACCGCCCAAAGGCGATCGTTGGGGGCCGGGATCGCGGGTGCCGGCGCTGGTGGTCTCGCCCTTCGCGCGCAAAGGCACGGTGGATCACACGGTCTATGACACCGCGTCGATTCTGCGGTTAATCACTCGGGTGTTCGGGCTGGAGAAGCTCGACGGGCTCAAGCAGCGTGACGAGGCGATGGTCGCTCGGGGTCAGAAACCCATGGGAGATTTGAGCAACGCATTGAGCTTCGCAAAATAATAGCCCAGTGCCACTATTTTCCTTTGCCCCCTCCACTGCTCCGGTAATATCCTTGGGCGGATATTAATTGTTTCAGTTTTTTGCAGACCGGAAAGGGAGTTCACTTGATGATCGTAGGGATTGACCTGGGCACCACCAACAGCCTCATCGCCATCTGGCGGGGAGAGTCCAGCGAGTTGGTGCCCAATGCGCTGGGCCAGTTCCTGACCCCCAGCGTGGTCGGTCTCGACGATCAGGGCCGAGTGCTGGTCGGCCAGGCTGCCCGTGAGCGATTGCACACCCACCCGCGCCAAACCACCTCACTGTTCAAACGTCACATGGGCAGTGCCACCGAAGTGCGCCTCGGCGACCGGACATTCCGTCCCGAAGAGCTTTCGGCGCTGGTGCTCAAGAGCCTGAAGGAAGACGTCGAACGGGCTTTCGGCGAAACGGTGCATGAAGCGGTCATCAGCGTCCCGGCCTATTTCAGCGATGCCCAGCGCAAAGCCACGCGCATTGCCGGGGAACTGGCCGGGCTGAAGGTTGAAAAACTGATCAACGAACCGACGGCGGCAGCGCTGGCGTACGGACTGCACCAACGGGACAAGGAAACCTCGTTCCTGGTGTTTGACCTCGGTGGCGGTACGTTCGACGTGTCGATCCTGGAGCTCTTCGACGGAGTGATGGAAGTGCGCGCCAGCGCCGGCGACAACTTTCTGGGCGGTGAAGATTTCGACAGCGTGCTGCTCGAACACTTTCTGGATCACCATCGCAACACCGACAACTTCCCCGACCGCAACAGCGTCATTCAGCCGCTTCGTCGCGAAGCCGAGCGTGTGCGCAAAGCCCTGGGCCATGACGCCAGCGCCGACTTCAGCTTGCGGGTGGATGGCCAGCAATGGACCCAGACAATCACCCAACAGCAATTGGCCACGCTCTACACGCCGCTGCTTGAGCGCTTGCGCACGCCGATTGAACGGGCGCTGCGAGACGCGCGCATTCGCGTGAGTGATCTCGACGAAATCCTGTTGGTCGGTGGCACGACACGCATGCCGCTGGTGCGCAAACTCGCGGCGGGCCTGTTTGGTCGCTTCCCGTCCATCAGCCTCGATCCAGACGAAGTGGTGGCCCACGGCGCAGCCATTCAAGCGGCGCTAAAAGCACGCTCTGCCGCGCTGGAAGAAGTTGTGCTGACGGACGTCTGCTCTTACACATTGGGCATCGAAACCTCGACGCAGGTGGGCGGGCAACGCGAAAGTGGCCATTACCTGCCGATCATCGAGCGCAACAGCATTGTGCCCGTGAGCCGGGTCAAGACCGTTTACACCGTCCATGACAACCAGGAACACGTGAAGCTGAATATTTTTCAGGGCGAAAGTCGCCTGGTCAAAGACAACGTGGCATTGGGTGAACTTGAGATCAAAGTACCCAAGCGCAAGGCTGGCGAAGTGTCGCTGGATGTGCGCTTCACCTACGACAACAATGGCTTGCTGGAAGCCCAGGTGGTCGTGCCGTTGACCGGTGACCTGCACTCTCTGGTGATCGAGAACAATCCCGGCGTGCTCACCCCGGAGGAGATTCAAGCGCGTTTGCAGGGTTTGGCGCTGCTGAAAATTCATCCTCGCGATCAGCAGGTCAACACCGTGTTGACCGCACGTCTTGAGCGTCTTTATCAGGAAAGTCTGGGGCAGATGCGCGAACAGATCGGTCACTGGGCCCAGCAGTTCCAGAGCGTGCTTGAGTCCCAGGATGACCGCCGGATCCGTGAAGCGCGCAGCGAGCTGACGCAGCAACTGAGTACGCTGGACAACGGCGTCTGGCAGTAAGGAGCCGCACATGGATTGCTGGTCTCTGCTGGAACTGGCCGAAGACGCCGACGCACGCACTATCAAGCGCAGTTACGCGCGGTTGCTGAAAACCTACCGGCCCGATGAAGACCCCGAAGGCTTTCAACGCTTGCGCGAAGCTTATGAGCAAGCGCTGGGGGTTGCCCAATGGCGGGCTGAATTCGCGGCTGACAACGTTGAAGTGGCGACCGCCGAAGTCGTCGAACAACCGCATCAGGCCAATCTCCCGGCGTGGTCCGAGACGCTCGAACTTCGACCGCTGAACAACGAAAGCCCACGCGTGCTTCAACCGCTTGGCATTGAACGTCCACGCGCGCTGCATTCGCTGAACCTTGCCCCCTCAATTCCCCCGCCCCTGCACGTTTCACCGGTCGAGCAAGCTGCACGGGCGCTTCTGGACGGGCTCACGGATCAGAACCTCGCCGAGCGTTGGGAGCAGGCGCAACAACAGCACTGTGCCCAGGTGTTTGAACAGTTGCTGCTGCAACTGTGCTTCGATCACCCGGGTTTGCGCAGTTCGATTGCCAGTTGGGCCGTGCAGCATCTGGACTGGCTGGCACCCTGGCAAAACATCGTCATGACCGATGGGCAGCGAGATGCCCTGGCCAGTGGTTTGCTGCAGGACTATCGGCAGGTGTTGCAGGAATTGCTTGAAGCTGGCAAAGAACGAGAATTCCTCACTCAGCTGAAAAGTGACACCGCTCAACCCTGGCTTCAGGTGTTCGATCGACGCCAGGAATGGCAGCGAATCATCCTGCAACTGTTCAACGACACCGAATGGAGCCTGCCGCTGTTCGACCGCGTAGGACAGGTATTTGGCTGGGACGACCAAAAAGGCATTCACCCGGAACCGGCGTCGACCTGGCAGGCCTTGATCGAGCGCTGCAATCAGGAAAGTTTCTACGAAAACCTGCAGGCCAAGGCGCAAGACAGCCGGGTATGGGCGGCCGATGTACAGGCCGCGCATCTGCTGATGAATCCAATGCGGCCCGGACAACAGAAAAAACTGATCGATGGCTTTGGCCAGAACGAATGGCAGGCCTGCCATGACCTTGCGCACACGCTCAAGTGGCGCTATCCGCATTTGCTCCTGCGCCTGCCGCGCACCGATGTGTTTTTCTGGCGCCGTTTTTTGCCACGCCCGATCGCCGCCGAAACCTGGCTGCTAGTCTGGGCGGGCTTCGCCTTGGCGCTGTATTTGTTTTTTTTCCCCTCCAACCATAACTCCCTCGGTTACAGCATCGGCATACCGTTGATTCTCGCTCTCGCTCCGTTCTCGTTTTGTCGCTTCGCGCTGAGTTGGTGGGTGGTGATCACCTCCCACTTTATTGTCCAGGACCTGCGGCTGACAGAAGAAGTGATTCCGCGACGCTTGAACCCGGAAACGCGCTGGTTGCTGATCCGCCACGGCGGACCACAGGCCGTCATGCTGATGCTGTTTGCGCTGCTACAGGGTTGGTTCGGGATCGTGACGTACGTCGGTTTTATGCTGATCGGTTTCTTGCACACACGGCGCATCGGCGAACTCGACCCTGAACTTCGTGCACGTCGTCCATGGCTGACGGCGCTGCATTGGGCGCATTTGAGCCCGCTGCAAGTGGTGTTCTTGCTGGTGATGGTCGGCCTCGACCTGGCGTGCCAGATTTACTTTCCTGACTATCACCTGACTCAACTGCGTTTCAGCTAAACGACGACCGGCCGATCTGCTTTAGTACGGTGGCCCGCGATGCACGCGGGCCCACGCTGAAAAGGATCTGAGCATGCTGAAACTCACAGGACTCACCTTTGCCGCCCTCGCCCTGAGCGCCGCCGCCCACGCCAATGTCGATCTGAAACTGGGCAGCACCGAACGCGTCACGCGACTCTTCGCCTACCCCAACAACTGCAATGTGATCTGCTTTCGCAACTGGACGCTTGAGCAAACCGTCGAGCATTACCTGACCCAAAGCGTGCAACGCGATGGCTACAGCACTGCGAAAGTGCGCGTCAAAACGGACAACCATCAGCTTTACGCCGACATCAGCGGCGTGCCAAAGGGCTATGAAAAACCGCTGGCCGCACTGCTCGATGCCGGCGATCTGGCCTACACCGGCGCCAAAAAACTCAATGCCGACAGTAAATGGGCCTACAACTGGTACTTGTTCCTGCCGTTGGGCATGGCCCTGGAAAACCGCAAAAGTGTCGAGCTGCTGCACTTCCCGCCGGATTACTCCCTGACCCAGGCCCAGGATTACCTGCGCTCCGCGACCACGGATCGCTGGGCCACGTTGCTGACGGATAACGGCATCCCCGCCGTCCAGACACCGGGTTATCAGACCATCATCGACATCGCGCCCATTGCCGCACCGGCCAGCGCCGGCAAGGATCTGGAGGGTGTCTACGGCTACTTCAAGGATTACCAGACCACCATGGTCAAGGAAGTCAGCCAGAACGCAAAAGGTGCGGCGCTGCCGATGGTCGCCTTCGGCGCGCCGGTGCGTAACTGGATCAAGCAGCAATATGGTGTGACAGTCGACGTGCTGGGTCTGGCGATGATCAGCCCGAAGAAAGGCCTGAACGTGCCGGTATTGGGCTCGAACCATCCGAGTTACATCTGGTACGCCGCCAACCCGGACAGCTACACCGGCGACGATGCTCAGGCGAAAGCCGATGCGGCGGGCCTGACCGTCATGGGCCAGGACTTGAGCGCCGCGTGCTGGCAGGCCGGCATGGGCAGCACACCGGGCAGCGACCCTGCTGCCCAGCTGGAAAGCTGCACGCAAACCTGGCAAGTGACCCAGAAAGAAAAAACCTGCGAGTTGTTCTACAACTCGATCCGCAATCTGCCCCCTGAACAAGCCGTGGCCAAGTGCGCGACAACGCCGATCAAGGCCCAGCTCCAACAACTGCAATCCCCGGCGCCCGCAACAGCGATTCCGGCACCTGCGCTGTAATCACCTTGCGCGTCAGTCAAGGCTGACGCGCAAAAGCGCACATCCCCCCTGTCAGTTTTGACAGTAGACCCATCGTTTCATATGCGAGATCGTGAGGTATACCCGTGTTGCAGGGCTGACAGGCTCGTCAGTTTGGGAAGTCGCAACGCACTGCCGACAAGGATCGTTATGAAAACTCATCCCGTGCACCACACTTCAGAACACCCGCCGGATGGCGTTTATCCGTTTCCAGAGCTGCCGGTCAGCCGTGGATTTCCATCGCTGGCCGATTTCGAAATCATCTGCAACGCCGATGGTTCAGCGGTAGCCGTCGCAGCACTGCGCGAATTTCCACGGATCAGTCGAATCTGCCGGGTGTCGGGGCATTTGCTGCCTTATCGCACTCGACACACGCGGCAACTGGCGTCCGGGATTCACGTTTATGACCCGCTCTTCAGCGGCCTGCTGCGGCATTCCTGTGACCCCAACGTGTTTTTCGACATGAGCGAACTGTGGTTGTGGGCGCTGAAGGACATCAAGAAAGGCGACAGCCTGACGATGGACTTCGCGGCAACGGAAGACAAACTGCTGCGCCAGTTTGCCTGCCAGTGCGCGTCGCCTGAGTGCCGAGGCTGGATCACCGGTTACGATGAACCGCCGAACGCCGACGGCCAGTTGTTTTATCACCACTTGCGTCGGCGCGGTCTCTGCTAGACGGTTTACAGCTTCTCGACCGGGCGCAGACGGTATTGCGGCGGCAGTTGCTCAAATCCGCTGATGGTCGTGTTCAGGCTCTTCCAGCGACCGTCCTTGATCCCGTAGATGCAACCATGGATCGACAGCGGCTGCCCACGGTGCCAGGCGTTTTGCACGATGCTGGTATGGCCGACGTTCGCCACTTGCTGGATCACGTTGAGCTCGCAGAGACGATCGACCTGTTCTTCTTCGGTCGCCAGCTCGGCCAGTTCTTCGCGCTTTTCGTAATAAAGGTCACGGATCGAGCGCAGCCAGCCGTCGATCAGGCCCAACTGACGATCCTGCATCGAAGCGCGCACGCCGCCACAGCCATAGTGGCCGGTGACCAGGATGTGTTTGACCTTGAGCACGTCCACCGCGTACTGAATCACCGACAGGCAATTGAGGTCGGTGTGCAGCACCACGTTGGCCACGTTGCGGTGCACGAACAGGTCGCCCGGCAACATGCCGACGATCTCGTTGGCCGGCACCCGCGCGTCGGAACAGCCAATCCACAAGTATTCCGGCGTCTGTTGGCGCGCCAGCTTGGAGAAGAAGTCCGGATCTTCCTGTTTGATCGCTTCAGCCCAGCGTTCGTTGTTATCAATCAGATCTTGTAATTCGTTCATGCTGTAAAGCCTCAAGAATGATGCGCTGGTTTGACAGACAACCACCCGTCGGGGTCACGCGCTTGATGCAAGTTAGGCCGGTGGAATTCTCAGGAGCCCAGTGGGTCCACCCTAGTAAGGCCCACAGTATGAGGAATTGCCATGACTGAATCACGACGTCCGTACGATGCGGCGCAACCTGAGCCGATCGACGACAACGAAGACCGCATGGGCTCGATGCATGAGCTGGATTTCGATGAGGAAGAACCCAGCGCCAAAATCGGTGACGAACTGCCGCAATCCGAACGCGAACGGCTGATGCCTCGCGAACGTGTGCGTGAAGCCGGTATGACGGGGGCCTCGACCGATGATCACGAGTCTACCGATGATGACATGAGCCCGGAAACGTTGATCCATGAAGATGGTGCGCGGGATGCTCATGAAGCGGGTGACGGTGATCAGGCAGATTGGGATTTGAGCATTGTCGATGAGGACGACATTGGCGGGGGAAATGGGCTGGATGAAGCGGAGATGGCGCGGCGGGATCCGCTGGATAAGGATCGGTGATCTTCAGCGCCTGTTAAGTCGCCTTCGCGAGCAGGCTCGCTCCCACAGGTTTTATGTACGACATAAATTCATTGTGGGAGCGAGCCTGCTCGCGAAGCTTTTAAAAAGGATCAGTCGACCAGGGTGCAGGCCATGACCACCGCATCTTCCCGACCACCAACAGCCGGATAATAATCCCGACGTCGGCCAATTTCGTTAAAGCCATACCGCTCATACAAGCGAAACGCCGAGCGGTTGCTGTCGCGAACTTCCAGAAAGCACTCCCGCGCCTCAGCCTTGTAGGCAATCGACATCAAATGCTCCAGCAGCGTCAAACCCAGGCCACGGCCCTGATTTTCCGGTTTGACGGTGATATTGAGCAGATGTGCCTCATCCAGAATGATCTGCACCACGCCATGGCCGACCTGCTGCTGCCCTTCGAACATCAGCCAGATCTGGTACTTGCCCAGCCCGTCGAGAAAAATCCCGCGGGTCCAGGGATGGCTGTAGGCCGCGTATTCGATTTTCAGTACAGCGTCCAGGTCCGCCTCGGTCATCGGGCGAAACGATACAGCGTCACTCATTTGATTCTTTCCAGCGCGCCATCAGCCGACGCATGGCTTGCCAGACATCAGCCTTACGCTGTGGCTCTTCCATTAATAATTCCAGACCCGGCAGGGCCCAGACCGAGCCCAGGCCTTCGACCTGGAGTTCGCGGTTGAATGATTCGGCGTTGGCCTCACCGGCAAAACGCACCGCTGGCAGGCCGATCAGCCACACGCAGACGCACGGCGCGTCTTCGATGCGCGCCGAGAGAAAGCCTTGCACGAAGTCGCGCGCCGCTTCCGGGCCTTGATCCATGGTGCCGCGAGCCAGCAGCGGCCAGCGTACCGGTTCGCCGACAATCTGCGGGCTGTCCGGCAGACCGGCCGCGCGCAGCATGTCCTTGAGCAGTAAATAGGCAGGATCGCGGGTCTGGAACGTTTCGCCTGTGGGTAACTCCACCAGCAGCAGGCAGCGACCGGCCCGCAGCAATTGCAGGGCGAAGCGCGGTGGCGGCACCTGCACAACCTTGGCGACGACCGGAACCGCCTCTTCTTCGACCTTGGCGTTGGTGCGCGTACTGGCCAACGAAGGACGCGGCACTTCGATCTTCACCCGTTCGGCCGGTTTAACCAGCGGTTCCACGGGCGAATCCGCCACAGGCGCGGGCGCAACCGGAACCATTGGCGCGACGACCAACGGCTCAGGCATCTCCAGCAGCTCGGGGCGCGAGGGCGCGGCGAAGGGCAATTCGGTGCGCGGCAGCCAATTGACCACCTGCATGGCGGTCAAATAAGCGCGGCGACGGGACTCGATAAGCAAAGGTCGGCCACTTGTGGATAACTAAAGTGCGGTGATTCTACCGCCCTTCGCTCAAGATCGCCCGCGCTTGATCGATAGAAACCCTACAGTCCGTCCCGAGAGTGAATCGACACGCCCGCGATGCAGTACAATCGCGGCTTTTAATCGCCAACCAGCCGGCCATTCCGATGATCGAACCCAAGCGCGTCTTGCGCGCCCTCGCTGAACACTGGGCACTTCTGGAGCCACTGTGCGAGCACTTCGACCAAGGCACATTGAGCCTCAACGAACTGCGTTCACAGTTGGCCGCCCAGCAACTCGACAGTACGCCGCAGGACATCACCAGCCTGCTGGACGTGTGGATCCGCCTCGATATTCTGGTTCCTGTGGCGAAAAGCCCGAACCGCTTCGAGCTCAATGCGCAGATCCATGACTTCCTCGCCTACCTGCGCCGTGAGCACCGTCTGGGCCTGTGCCTGGAAATCGAAGCCTATTTGCGTCACCTCGAGCGCCTGGCCGGTTACATCCAGGATGCGTTCGACATTCGCGATGGCCATGATCTGGCGCGCCAATTGCGCTTGCTCGATATGCGCGTACGCGACGTATTGAAGAAGCTCGACAACGATGAACAGGCGCTGGTAGCCGTCGCCGAACGGGCGAAAACCAGCGATCGGCAGATTCCGTTGCGTCAGCGTTACGCTGAAGTGCTGGCGACCTGGGACGAATACGTCGAACCGATGATTGACCTGGTGAACGCCGACGGCGCCTTCGAACAAGGCGTTCGCAAGGTCGAAACCGTGCTGCTGAAGATGCTCAGCGAGCAGCAGCGCCTTGGCCATCTGGTCGACGACGACATGCTGCTGCGTACCCACGCGCGCATCCTTGAAATGCAGACCAGCGCTCAATTGACCCTGCGTCATGCCCGCGAACTGTTGCTGCCGCTACGTGAAGAAGCTCGTCGCCACAATGCCGTGACCCGTGGCGCGGCGCTGGCCCTGTCAGCCATTCGTCGCAAAGGCATCGACGCCGTACCGCAAGCCGCGATGCCAATGTTCACCCGCCCGCAAAGCACCTTTCTCGGCAGTGCCAGTCAGGTCGAAGCCTACGTGTATGCGCTGGCCCGTTTCGAACCGAAACCAGCGCGTTTCCCCAAGGCTCACAAGACCCAGAAAGGCGAAGCCCCGCGCGCGCCACGTACCGTTCGCGAAATGCTCGAACGCTGCGAAGACGCCCTGCCGATGCCGGACCTGATGACCTGGCTGCTGGAGCAAGAGCCGGACGGCGCGACCGACGAGTTGCTGTACTGGTTCTCGCGCCTGTCTCGCGAGAAACGCTTCAAACGCGAGCGTCTGGAACGCCGCGAATACCACACTCATGAGCATCAGGTCAGCCTGCGCTCCTTCGCCCTGCTCTCGGCCGGCGACACCGCCGCCGAGGATTCTGCGAGCATCCCAAATGCATCTTGATCTAAACGAACTGTCCCAGCTGGCGCCGATCTTTCGCGAGTTGTTCAAGGGCTACCACGTCAGCCGCCGCGACCCTGAGCTGTATGCGCAACTGTCGAACTTCCAGGACCAGTACCGCACGCTGTTCAAGGCGCTGGGGTTTGAGCTGGTGTGCGACACCCGTGGTTTCTACTACTTCGTGCCGGACCTCGCTGCCGCCGCGGTGAACAAAACTGCACAACGACTGGCGCTGTTCACCTTCATCCTCGTCGAGCACCTGGCGGATCAGGGCCGTGACCCGGTTGCCGTGCTCGACGGTGGCAGCCTCGGCCGCGATGAATTGCCTTCCTTGCTGGAAAAGTACCGCGACCTGTTCATCCAGGCCGAAGTGCAGACCGTCGAAGAGCTCGAAGAAAAAATCATGCGTCGCATGACCCAGCTCGGTTTCGCCGGCGAAGAAAACGGCATCTACCGTTTCCTGCCGCCGATGCACCGCTTCCTCGATGTCTGCCTGTCGGTTCAGCAGGACCGTGATCTGGCGGCCAGCCTGCACAGCGTGTTGCCATTGCCAGTTCCGGTATTGATCGATGACGACAGTGACGAAAAGCTGTTGGAAACCGATGACCCGCTGGATTTGAGTGCCTTTGAGATAGAGAGCGAAGAAGAAAGCGAAGAAGACGCCATGGCCCGCGCCATCGCCGAAGAACAGGAGACCGACGCATGAGCAAGGAACGCTACGGCATTCGCCGCTTTGCCCTTTTGAACACCGCCGGTTACAGCCTCGGTCTGTTTCCGCTGGAAGAGCCGCTGTCGGTCTACGGCGCGAACAACCTCGGCAAATCCGCCTCGATCAACGCCTTGCAGTTCCCGATTCTGGCGCGCATGTCGGACATGAGTTTCGGCAAGTACAGCCTGGAACAATCCCGGCGTTTCTACTTCGCCTCGGACACCAGTTACATCCTGGTTGAAGTGTCGCTGCCCCACGGCCCGCACGTGATCGGCGTGGTCGGTCGCGGCCCGGGCGGTGGTTTCGGTCACCAGTTCTTTGCCTATGCCGGCAAACTGGATCTGGCGCACTACCAGAAGAACGACACCTGCCTGCGCCAGAAAGAACTGTTCACCAACCTTGAGCGCGAAGGCCTGAAAGCCTACGAATTGAAGCCTGATGAGCTGCGTCGCTTGCTGGTTGGCGGTCACACCTCGATTCCGCTGGACCTGACGCTGATCCCGTTGCGTTCCACCAGCGAGCAGAGCCTGAAGACCTTCCGCGCGTTGTTCATCAACTTGCTGCACATGCGCGAAATCACCGCGGCCAAGCTCAAGCAATTGTTCCTCGATGCGTTCGAGCACAGCCTGCGTTCCGGCAGCGTCGATTACATCGCCGCGTGCGAAGAAGCCTTCCGCGATGTACGCCGCATGGAGCAGGACTACAACTCGCTGGTGACCGCCGGCCCGCTGGTTGAAGCACTGGCCTCAGGCGTGGCTCAGCGCAATATCCTGCGCGGTAAATTGCACCGGATCTCGCCACTGCTCGACTCCCTGCTCGGCACCTGGTCGGACTACGCCAGTGCGCGCAAGGAAGAGCTGACGATTCAGGCCGAGCATTACCGCAACGAGCAAGACGCACTGCAAAACGATCAGCGTGGTGGCACGCAAGAGCTGATGCGCCTGGAGCGGGAAATCACCGGCATCCAGCGCTGGCTCGGCGAGTTGTCGGTGCTCAAGCATCGCTTCGCGTTGGTCGATGACGTCAAAGTGCTGGAGCAACAACTGCTCGCGGCCAAGGACGCGCACGATGAACTGGCCGGAGCGCTGGCACAGTCGCGGCAGTTCTCTGCCGAAGACCTCGAAGAGCGTCTGCGCGATCTGGAAAAACGCCTGAAGTCGGTCAAGCAACAACTCGATCACGCCGACAACAACAGCTACGCCCGACTGCGCGAAGAGTTCTCGCAACAGGACGTCGAACGCCTGATGCGCCTGTTCAACAGCGCGCTGTTCAGCCTGCCGCTGGGCGAGCATGGGATTACGCTGGACGAGGACGGTCAGTGGGTCAAATCCATGGAACTGATCCTCGACGGTTTCAAAGGCGAGCGCTTCGAAGTACCGGGCCTGTCCATCGACATCTCGAACATCGAGCCGCCGGCGCTGCAAGCGTTGGCTGACCGCGCGGCGTTGCGCGATCAGAAAGAGCGTCTGGACAAAGAACTCAAGCAACTGAAGACCCAACAAGCCGTCGCCGCCGACCGCGCCGCGAGCAAGACCCAGACTGAAGCGCTGTACCAGCAAGTGCTGGATGCGCAGAAAGCCCTGGAAGACTTCCGTCGCGCGCAAACCTTGAGCGCTGAAGAAGGCGACAAGCTTGAGCAATTGGCGCAGATGGAAGCGGCGCAGGACGAATTGAAACGTTCCAGCGACGCCTTCACCGAACGCGTCCAGCAACTGTCGGCCAAGCTGCAACTGGTCGGCCGTCAGATCGGCGACATGGAGGCCAAGCAACGCACCCTCGACGACGCCCTGCGCCGCCGTCAGCTGTTGCCGGCAGACCTGCCGTTCGGCACACCGTTCATGGACCCGATCGACGATTCCATGGACAACCTGCTGCCGCTGCTCAACGACTATCAGGACAGCTGGCAGGGATTGCTGCGCAGTGACGGTCAGATCGAGGCGCTGTACGCCCAGGTTCGCCTCAAAGGCGTGGCCAAGTTCGACAGCGAAGACGATATGGAACGTCGCCTGCAACTGCTGATCAACGCCTACGCGCACCGCACCGACGAAGCCCTGACGCTGGGCAAGGCACGCCGGGCGGCGGTCACCGACATCGCCCGGACCCTGCGCAACATTCGCAGCGACTACGACAGCCTCGAACATCAACTGGCGCTGTTCAACCGCGAGATCAACAAGCGTCAGGTGTCCAACCTGCAAAGCTTCCGCATCGTCCTCGCGCCGAACAAGGAAGCGCTCAAGCACATCGACCAGATCATCCACAGTGCCGGCCAATACGAAGAAGGCGAAACCCTCTCCGTGTTCGACCTGAGCCAAAGCGCCGAGCAGGACAACAAGAACGAAGAAGCCAAGGAATACCTGGCACGGCTGGTGGCGGCCAACCACAACCAGCTCGGCCTCAAGGACTTGTTCGAACTGGCCTTCGAGATCACCAAGGTCAACGGTCAACCGGTTATCCACACCGACATCGACGGCGCCGCGTCCAACGGCACCACGATGACCATCAAGGCGCTGACCAACATGTACTTGTTGCTGCACTTGATGGACCGCGACCAGGCCGGTCGCGTGCGTCTGCCGTACTACCTCGACGAGGCGGCGGACATCGATGAGAAGAACCAGGCAGCGCTGCTGGAAACCAGCCTGCAACTGGGCTTCGTGCCGATCCTGGCAAGTGTGAAGCCGCAGGTTTGCGCCAGTGTTGCGATTGACCTGGAAGGTGGCAGCGGGCCGAACGGGATCTACATCGATGAGGCGGACTGGAAGTACATTCGCCGTCATGATGAGGTGAAGGCGAGCGTTGTTGCGCAGGCTGATGAGCCTGAGCTGGATGCGGTTTGAGTTAAACCGCTAGAAACGAAAAGGCCGCGATCCAATGGATCGCGGCCTTTTTTGTGGGCGCCTTTCAGTGTGTTTGAGGGCCTCTTCGCGAGCAGGCTCGCTCCCACAGTGGTTCGGTGTGTACACCGGATTCAATGTGGGAGCGAGCTCGCTCGCGATGGCGACATCACAGACACCAATAAACTATTTGCCGATCGAGATCTTCGGCGCCCAGGTCAGCCATTCATCTTCAAACTTGTCGAACAGCGGGAAGGTTTGCTCAGCTCGCGCCGGGCTACCCATGCGATCGCCTTCCGGGGTGGCGAAGGCAATGCCGCCCTGAATTAGCGTCTCCAGCGACTCAGTGCGTACCGTTGCGCCTTTGAACAAGCCGTAGTCAAAACCAAAACCGCTGCTGTTCCAGAAACGCGTACCGCTGCGCACCAACGGCGCGTATTTCGGTTCGATCAGAATGTGCACCAGCACACGATCTGCCGTCTGCCCAAGCTCGTAGCCCGTGACCTTGCCGACAGTAATTTCGCGATACGTCACCGGCACACCGGCTTTCAGCGATCCACGGCGCGCGGCGCTCAACACCAGACTCAAGCCGGCTTCCTGCTTGGCCGTCTCTGGCGGGTTGGCCAACGCGACGAAATTCTTTTGCGGACCGAGGTTCTTCGGTGCAGGTTGTACTTCGATGTATTGACCGGTCACCAGCGTTTCCAGATTACGGGTCTTGATCAGCCCCAATTCAGGCTTGACCACCCAGAACTGGCTGCCGACGCGGGCAATGCGCTCCGGTACTTCGGTGATACGCGCGGTGAGCATCACCGATTGCAGATCATCGGTGAGGTCAACGTCTTCGATCTTGCCGACGTCCAGCCCTTTGAATCTCACCGGCGTGCCGTTACGCAAGCCATCAGCGCGCTCAACCTTGATGGTCACTACGGTGCCTTTCTGATTGGCCTCCTCATGGTTGGCGAACAGGCGGAAACGCGGGATCTTCTTTTGCAGCGGGGCTTTGGCTTCCGGTGTCTCAAAGGCGATGCCACCGGCCATCAGGCTTTGCAACGATTCACTTTTGACCTGTATCCCGCCCGTCAGCCCGCCCGTGAGCGTGATGCCACTGGCATTCCAGAATCTCGTCGAGGCGTTGACCAGCCCTTCGTATTCCTTCTCGATGTGAACACCAATCACCAGTTGTTTCTTCTTCTTGGAGAACTGATAACTCTGGACCGAACCGACCTTGACCTGCTTGTAGAGAATCGGGCTGCCGACTTCCAGCGAACCGAGGTTTTCGGTGAATAACACCAGGTGCAAGCCCGGGGAACGCAGGTCAAGCGGCGGAGCCTTGGGCCGTGCCACGAATTCGCGTTGTGGTGCGGAGCCTTTATCGCCAGGGCGCACGGCGATGTAGTTACCTTTGACCAACGCTTCCAGCCCCGTGATGCCCGCGAGGGAAATCGACGGTTTGACCACCCAGAATTGAGTACCGGTGACCAGGTAATCTTCGGCCAATGGATCGAGAGTCAGTTCGGCGGTGGCACCGGACAGGTCCGGATCGATCTTCAGCGCTTTCAGGTTGCCGACCTGGATGCCTTTGTACATCACCGGCGTACGGCCAGCCTGCAAGCCTTCGAAATCGGTGAGCTTGACCTTGACCCGAATACCGGCGGCGGCGGCGTCAAAGTCTTCGTAGAGACGGAACGGCAGGCTCGGGTCGGTGGGCGGGCTATCCTTGCGGTTCTCCGGCGTAGCGAACGCAATACCCCCGGCGACGATGCTGGCAAGTGACTCACTGCGAATTTTCACACCGGACAGATTGGCGTCGATGCTGATGCCGCTGGCGTTCCAGAAACGTGTGTGTTTGCGCACCAGATTGGCGTAGGTGGGTTCGATGAATACTTTGAGCTCGACCGTACTTTGGTCTTCCGAGAGCACATAGCTTTTGATCTGGCCGACTTTGATCTGCTTGTAGAACACGGGGCTGCCACGGTTCAGCGAGCCGAGGCGATCAGCCTTGATGGTCAGGTGCAAACCCGGTTTGGCGTCGGACAGAGGCGGCTCTTCTGCCAGCGCCTTGAACTTGCGAGTGGGCTCGCCTTCACCAGGGCTGATCGCCACGTAATTGCCCGACACCAGGGTTTCCAGACCGGTGATACCGGCCAGCGTCACGCTCGGTTTGACCAGCCAGAAGCGGGTGCTGGTCCTGAGGTATTGCTCGACATCCTTGTTCATCTCGACGGTTGCGATCACGCCTTTGGAAGCGCCTTCGTCATCGAGTTTCAGAGCTTTCACCTTACCGACGGACATGCCTTTGTAGACGACTTCAGTCTTGTTGGCCTGGATGCCTTCGCCGCTTTCGAACCGCACCTGAACTTCGATGCCGGTCTCGTTATAGGCACGCCAGCCGAGCCAGCCGCCGATGATCAACGCGACCAGGGGCAGGATCCAGATGGCGGACCAGTTCGAGGCCGGTCGGGTTTTCGCTGTAGGCAAATCAGTCATGGTCGTCGTCCGACTCCGTGTTATCCCAAATCAGTCGGGGATCGAAAGAAACTGCGGCAAGCATCGTCAAAATCACCACACTGGCGAAGGCGATGGCGCCAAGATTGGCTTCGATGCTGGCAAGCCGTCCAAAATTCACGACCGCCACCAGGATGGCGATCACAAAGATATCCAGCATCGACCAGCGGCCGATGAACTCGATAAAGCGGTACATCCAGATTCGTTGGCGAGCCGAGAGTGGCTGGCGGCGCTGTATCGAAAACAGCAGCAAGCCGATGCCCACCAGTTTGAACGTCGGCACTAGAATACTGGCAATGAACACCACCGCCGCGATGGGAAACATGCCGTAATGAACCAGGTCAATCACGCCGGACATGATGGTGCTGGGGGCGCCCTTACCGAGTGAGTTGATCGTCATGATCGGCAGCACGTTGGCCGGAATGTAGAGAATCGCCGCGGTAATCAACAGTGCCCAGGTGCGTACCAGGCTGTTCGGGCGACGGGCATGAACCAGCGCACCACAACGGGTGCAGACTTGCTCATCGGTGTCAGCGTCCTGCTTGTTCAACTCATGGCATTCCGCACAAATCAGAATGCCTGCATCAATCGCCCGCATGGGCATCCTCTCCTGATAAAGCCTGCCAGATCTGATGAGGCGACATCACAACCTCCAATCCGACCTGAACCAACAGCAAACTGATAAAGCACACCAGACCGAGACCTACGCTAATGGCTGCCATATCTGCCAGTTTTACGAACGCGACCAGTACGCCCATGAGGTAAACCTCGAGCATTCCCCAGTCCCGTAGATGGTGATAGATGCGATAGAGCAGCAAGCCGTAACTGCGTCCGATATCAAAGCGAATGCTCAACAAGACTGCCAATTGGCAGAGCAGTTTGAGCAAAGGGATTCCCATGCTGCACAGGAACACAATTACCGAGACGCTTTGCATGCCAGTGTCGAACAAAGCCACAACGCCGCTCCAGACAGTGTCCTTTGAGGATTGTCCGAGTAGATTGAGCTCCATAATGGGTAAAAAGTTCGCCGGCACGTACAACAATAAAGCGGCGATAACCAAAGCGAGACTGCGTTGTACGACATTATGCCGATGGGCGTAGAGCTCATAGCCGCAGCGCGGACACAGCGCTTTCTCGCCATGGCCGAGTTCGGGTTTGCGCATCAGCAAGTCGCACTCATGACACGCGACCAAATCGTCTAGCGGTAATTCTGACAGCCTTGTGGCGTCAACCGGATCTGACATAAAGGCTCTGTTCCGAAAAAGTTGGTCCTATTCTAGAGGCATGAGTCAAAAATAACTGCGCCAATTTGTGCCTCAAGATGGAGTACTTTTTCGCAGACAAAACAAAACCCCAACTGCTTTCGCAATTGGGGTTTCGGAATTTAATCTTGACGATGACCTACTCTCACATGGGGA